>CAYLMA010000014.1:0-77681 GCA_964384915.1 uncultured Sulfuricella sp.
TGGTATTCAGCCGTTGGCTGCATGACTGAGGCGACAACTACCTTGACGCGCGCCGCTCCCCTTTTCACTCCTTTTCACTCGTCCTCGGAAGCGGGGATGGCGCTGTAGGCGGAGCGGCGCCTTATGATATACTTTTTATAACGTATACCCACAAGGAGCCGATCATGCATGTCGCAAAATGGGGCAATTCCCTCGCCGTCAGACTTCCTGCCGCGCTCGTGCAGGCACTTGACCTGAAGGAAGGCGAAGAAATCGATCTCCACGCGATTGATGCCAGAACCTTCGAAGTTTCAAAAAAGCCCGGAGCAAAGGAACTCCTTGCCCGCTTGCGCCAGTTCCGCGGCCGCCTGCCATCCGATTTTCACTTCGACCGCCTTGAGGCCAACGAGCGGGATCACGGCAATTGAGCGTGGCTTTCATCGACAGCAACGTGATCCTGTATTTGCTGTCCGCAGATCCCGCCAAGGCCGATCGCGCCGAAGCCATACTGAATGAAGGCGGCGTCATCAGCGTGCAGGTGCTCAACGAAATCGTATCCGTTTGTCTGCACAAGCTGAAAATGCCATGGGAGGAAATCGACTGCCTGCTGCTCGCCGTCAAGGCCGCATGTGATGTCGTTCCTCTGACGGTGGAATCACACGAAAAAGCGGTCGAGATTTCCAGGCGTTACCAGATATCGTTCTACGACGCCCATATTTGCGCGTCCGCCATCCTGGCCGGAGCGGAAATCGTGCTCTCGGAAGATATGCAGGGTGGCATGAATATCGACGGGATGAGCATCAGAAACCCGTTCCGGTAATTCCCAGTGGGTAACGTTAACCCTCCGCTCTTACTCCTACGCACCAACCGATAATCACTTTCGCCCCACAAGCGTCAGTCAGCTTGATTGCAGCAAGCGTCTGCTCCTCGGCCTTACCGGATGCTGGCGATTTCCTGAAATGGCTATCGAGATAGCCTTCTGCGATGTCCGCTTACTACTTTTTCGAACCGTTACTTCCGCTCCGAAGCGGTCAATCGTCTTCCTACAAAGCGTACGCATGAATTAATCGATGTTTTAAGTTGGTTGCTCTTGAGTACATATTCATTGCCGTTCATCGTGGATGAATGTTGCTCTCAAAATCACAGATGTCGGTTGGGCAGCTGTCTCCATATCCAGCCATTCCTTCTGAAGTTGCCTGGATTTCACCACCATAACAATGTTCAACCCCAATTCGAGTAGTCTCACTCACCGTCATTTTTGACATATTGCCAGAATGCCATGACCATCGTGATGAATGCATAAATGATTAATACCAAGAAATAATCATATTTATCTGGACGCGCAGAAAAATCGTTGCTATGATTCGCCTATCAGATGAGATTTTCCCGGAAAACATCACATTAAGAGGTTAAAATGGCCAAGACTGAACACAAAGAAGAATTGTTCGAAGATTTTTATCGTGCTGCCTTCAATTCCCTTGAGGCACTGGAGAACCAATTCGGCATCACTGGCGTTCTGGATCAGGTATTCGGAGTCTACATCGACGATGAGCAAGCCAAATCCAAGCTGCGCTCATCACGAGCTTGGGCCACGCTTTCAACCCTCTACGACTACGCAGTAAATGGGCTGGATGGTGGCATTCACCCTACTGATATCGTGATTGATGGATCCGACGTTATCAAACTGGTTACTAGTGAAAACTGGTGGCCATCAGCGGAGTGGGATCACATTGTTGCGATGGGGGATGGCCGCTTCGGGCTGGATGATGGGCAATCGATCACGCTTCAAAAAGTGGCGCTTCTGGCCAATGTTGATGTGCGAACAGTGCGTAACGCTGTCAGTGCAGGCGATCTTGTTTCCATCAAGACGGATGACACGATCTTCATTGAAAACGCTTCGGCTCGTCGTTGGTTGTATGGCAGACGAGGGTTCAAACCCACTGTGATGGAGAATGCTGACAATTGTCTGCGCCTAGAGACTGTGGACAGTCCAGCAGCTTTTGGGGCGTTCCTAGTTAGCCAGCGCAATCGTATCGGACTGGATAGTGGAAAAGACAAGTTGGTCGTTTTCCACCCCAGCGTGACGCCGCAATCCATATCACAGCTAGAGGAGGGCATCTTTGTTCTACCCCTGGATGCGGCATTCCCCCTTGCTGACTTTTATCAAGTTGGTCGCAAGGAGTTTCTCGACTGCGTAATGCGAGTGTTCTTCTACAGGGAAATGCGCATGCTTTCCGATGAATCGGTGAAAGAGGGGGATTAAAAAATGAGATCACAGAGCCTGACAGAGCATGCACAGAAGCGCAAGCAACAACGTGGAGTTACTGACTTGCAAATCGAATTAATCCGTACATTTGGCGATGACCACTACCAAAAAGGCGGGTGCAGTCTGAGTTACATTTCCGAAAAGAAACTGACGCAACTTCGCCATGCTCTCGATAAGCTGAATAATCTTGCATTGGTGAAGGAAGGCACCGAAAAAATTGTTTCTGTCATGCACATGGATCGGCGCATCCATAAGATACGCTACGTTGCCTAAACTTTTTTACCTACTGAAGGGAGGTATCAAATTGGAAAAACTACCTACTCACGGCCGTGTCGATTGCGACCGTTGTTTCAAATCCAGTGGGCATATCGAATTCGACAAAACAATGCGCGCTGATAGTAATTGGCGCATCACCGCGAACTCGCTGGCATGGGGAAACGAAAATCCAGAGGTTATCGTGCTTGGCTTCTCGAAAGGGCCGACGCAGGCTGGCGCCTTGGCTAAGGCGCCCCATGACGAGATCGCTTACAAGGGATCGCGAGGCAACATGGGCAAAATACTGAAACATGTTGGTCTGTTGACCCATCTTGCCGACGAAGATCTTGGGCACGCGGTCAGCCGTCTTATTGCAGATCGTAATGGTCGATTCCACTTTGGTTCGTTGATTCGCTGTGCCGTTGAGCAACATAAAAACGGAATCTGGATAGGTTCCGGTGGTGGTATGTTGGATAAATTCGTCGCTACATCCTTCGGCAAGGAAATCTCACAGAATTGCACAACACGATTTTTGAAAGACCTTCCCGGTCGAACTAAACTTATCTTGATGTTCGGCATGGGGTCAAAGCTGAACTATGTTCGCGAGTCGTTTGAGCTTTACAAGAAAGCGAGGGGCGGGGAATGGACGTGGCTTAACGATGTGGCCTATACAGATGGCAAGGTGGTCGTGGTTCACGTTGAACATTTCGCCTCACAGGGTGCACTGATTCCGCAATGGACGGGTGAACGTGACCACCCTCGCAGCCAATATGGAAAGATGGCTGCGCAAGCGGTCGCGTTATCGCTGTCGTAGATAATGCTGGCAGGAAGTCGTGACTCTGCCACGCAGCCGTAAAAAGTGACGATGACCTCCTCCCCAATATTACAAACGGTCAGTAGCGTATCGGGTATTTCCTGACTGTACTGGCCAAGCAGCCGGGTTGATAGTAACGATCCTCAAGAGGTACAAAAGCATGGCAAGCATGAATAGCACAACTCGCAAACAGATTATAGACGTGTGCAATAAGCAAGGGTTTTCTATCCAACTTAAAGCAGATGGCTCCGACCTATATGACAAGAACCTGGTCTTTCTCACGAAAAAATCGCTGAAGATTTTTATTAACCGGGAAACCGGGATCAATAAGTCTTCGGGGAACCCAAACTACCTGAAGATTGCGGTCCACCCGGAGCACTTCAAAGAGGGTCTCGTAAATCAGTCATTCGGTATTGAGAATTACCTGAACCAGCTGACGAAGATAAATCGCCATTCAAACAGTAATTACGTGGGCTTCCCAGTATATGACGGAAACAATGAACCCTGTGGTAAATGCTATAAGGTTGATGGGCTGATAGCCCTTGAGAAATTACTGGTAGGCTTACAGGGTGTTTAGTTTCCCGATAGCTGATTTGTAATGCCGATATTGATAGATAACGCGCCCCATGGTTAAGGGAAAAATGAATACACATCATACGAAAACGGACGATTGCTGAAATGATCGCCAAGCTTAACAGTGAGTATTTCATCCCGGCTATCCAGCGCCCTTACGACTGGGAGGTCGAGCAGATCGAGAAGCTGTTCGATTCGATCACGAAAGAGTATCCGATCAGCACGTTTTTGCTCTGGAACCCGCCCCTCACCCCCCTGTTGAAAACGTAAACGCATCCGCGAAAAACTCGTCTTCCGGCAGGCCGCGTGCAACAAACGCCTGCTTACCGGCCTCCACCATCTGCGGCGCGCCGCAGGCGTAAACCTGGTAGCCGGAGAGGTCGGCGAAATCGTCGAGGATGGCCTGATGCACCAGCCCGGTGCGGCCGGGCCAGTTGTCCTCGGGGAGCGGCTCGGACAGGACCGGGATGAAGGTGAAATTGGGATGTTCCTGCTGCCACTGCCCGGCCAGCTGCGGCAGGTAGAGGTCGCGCAGGCTGCGCGCGCCCCAGTAGAGCACCATTTCGCGCTTGCAGTGCGCCTGGAAGGCGTGTTCCAGAATGCCCTTGATGGGGGCGAAACCGGTGCCGCCGGCCATGAATATGATCGGCTTGCTGCTGTCCTCGCGCAGGAAGAAGCTGCCGTGCGGGCCCTCGAAGCGCAGGATGGCTTTTTCCTGCATGCTGTTGAACACCTGGTCGGTGAACGCGCCGCCGGGAATGTGGCGCACATGCAGTTGCAGGAATTCGTCGTCATGGGGCGCGTTGGCGAGCGAAAAACTGCGCCGCTTGCCGTCCTTGAGCAGGATGTCGATGTACTGCCCGGCAAGGAACTGCAGGCGTTCATTGGCCGGCAACTTGAGGTGCAGTATCATCACGTCGTGCGCGATTTTTTCCATTTTCTGCACGCGGCACGGCATGGTTTTGACCGGGATGTCGCGCGCCGCTCCGACTTCCTTGCACTCGATCACCACGTCGGTAAGCGGTCTGGCGGTGCAGAACAGGGCCATGCCGGCGTGTTTCTCGGTTTCGCTGAGGGCGTTGTCCTGGTAATTTCCGTAATCCACCTGGCCCTGCAGAATTTTTCCCTTGCAACTGCCGCAGGCGCCGTTGCGGCATCCGTAAGGCAGGGCAAAGCCCTCGCGCAGCGCCGATTCCAGAATGGTTTCATGCTCCGGCGCGGAATATTGGTGGTTGCTGGGTTTGATGGTGACTTGAAATGACATGGGCACACCCTGATTAAGTGAAGAATGCAAAAACTATTGATCATAGGTTACGGCGACGTCGGCGTCCGGGCCGCGGCACTGCTGTCCCGGCGCTATCGCATTTACGCGCTGGCGCGCAACCCCGCGAGTGCCGAACGGGCCCGTGCAGAGGGCGTTACGCCCATTCCCGGGGATCTCGACCAGCCCGCCACTTTGGGGCGCCTGGGCGGCCTGGCGGACGCCGTGCTGCATTTTGCGCCGCCGCAGCGCCAGGGCCGGCGCGATCTGCGCACCCGCAACCTGCTTGCGGCCTTGGCGCGAGGCAAAATTTTACCACAGCGCCTGGTCTACATTAGCACCACCGGGGTGTATGGCGATTGCCAGGGCGGCGAGGTGGACGAAATCCACCGCATCCGCCCGGCCACGGCCCGCGCGGTGCGGCGCGCCGACGCGGAAGCCGTCTTGCGGCGCTGGGGAAAGCGGCTCGGCGTCAAGGTGAGCATCCTGCGCGTGCCGGGCATTTATGCTGCCGGCCGCCTGCCGCTGGAGCGCTTGCAAAACCGCACCCCGGCACTGTGCGATGAGGATGACGGCTATACCAACCACATCCACGGCGACGATCTGGCGCGCATTGCCGCCGCCGCATTGGTCCGCGGATGTCCCAACAGGGTTTACAATGCCAGCGACGACGAGCCGATGAAAATGGCCGATTATTTCGACCTCGTGGCGGACCATTACCAGCTCGAGCGCCCGCACCGCATTTCCCGGCAGGAGGCAGAGCGGGTGATCTCTCCGGGCATGCTGTCCTACATGGCGGAGTCGCGCCGTATACTGAATCGCCGCGTCAAGCGAGAATTGAAAGTTAAACTGCAATACCCCGGCGTCCCACAAGGATTGAAAGGAATGACTCATGCAAGCTAATCCCGGCAACGCCATCGGCGTATTCGACTCCGGCGTCGGCGGATTGACCGTGGTGCGCGCCCTGATGGAACGCCTGCCGTTCGAGAACATCGTCTACTTCGGCGATACCGCGCGGGTGCCTTACGGCGTGAAATCGGTGGAAACCATTTCGCACTACACCCGTGAAATTGCCGAATTCCTGCTGCAGAAGCAGGTCAAGATGCTGATCATCGCCTGCAACACCATGGCTGCCGTGGCCTCGCAGGTGGTGAAGGATCTCTCCCCGGTGCCGGTGCTGGATGTGATCGACGCCGGCGCGCTGGGTGCCATTGCGGCCACCGAGCGCAGGCAGGTGGGCATCATCGGCACGCCCACCACCATCAACAGCAATGCCTACGCCCGCGCCATCCACCAGTACGAGCCGGATGTGCGCATTTTTTCCCAGGCCTGCCCGCTGTTCGTGCCGCTGGTGGAGGAAGGCTGGCTCGACCACCCCGTCACCCGCCTCACCGCCCAGGAATACCTCAAGCCGGTGCTGGCGCAAGGGATCGACACCATGGTCCTGGGCTGCACCCACTACCCTCTGCTCAAGCCCTTGCTGCAGGAGGTGGCGGGCAACGGCGTGAAACTGGTGGATTCGGCCGAAGCCATGGCGGAGGAAACGGCCGCGCTGCTGGCCGAGCTCAATCTGGCAAACCCGCAACGCGGCCAGCCGGACTACCAGTTCTTTGTCACGGACGTGCCGCTGCGCTTCCAGACCATAGGCGAACGCTTTCTCGGGCGCACGCTGTCCAATGTTCATGTAGTGAAATGGTAACGGAGCTTACGAATGGCCAAGATATTGTACTTTTCCACTCTCGCAGATCGTCTCGGCACAACCGCCGAGGAACTGAAACTTCCGCCCAGCGTGCAGGATCTGCGCGGCCTCTTGGTTTTTTTGCGCAAACGCGGAGAAGAGTGGCCGGTGTACCTGATCGATGACAGGATCCAGGCCACGGTCAACAAGAATTTTGTCGAACTGGACGCCGGGATCAACGATAAGGACGAGATCGGCCTGATGCTGAGCCGCCGCTAACGCAAGATCACTTCAGGCGCTTGTCCTCTTCGCGCTGCCACTCCCCTTCGATAATGACCTCCTCTTCCCTGGCATCACGGGCCAGCGGGGGAGGCGCTTTGGGGCGCGGCAACAGCAGCAGGATGAGGGCCAGGACATCGCTGATCACGCCGGGGAATATCAGCAGCACGCCGGCAAACAGGGTGCGCAGGCTGTCCAGCATGGCGTAGCCCAGCGGCTGGCCGGACTGGAGCGAGGAAAACAGGCGGCCGAACATGGCCAGCCGCTCTTCCTGGATCAGGGTCCAGCCTGCTACCGCGCTCAGGATCAGCCAGGGCAGCAGCCACCAGCCGATAGCGTCAGCCAGCCGGAACATGACAAATATCTCAAGCGCCGGGAAACTGAGTAAAATCAAAAAAACGAATAACAATTGCATGGGGTTATGGAACCTTTACTAGTCATCACCAATTTGCCGGACCAGGAAAGCGCACAGCGCATGGCGGAAATTTTGATTTCCCGGCGTCTGGCTGCCTGCGTTAACATACTGGCGCCCTGCACCTCGGTTTACCGCTGGCAGGGCCAGGTCGAAACGGCCCAGGAAATCCCGCTTCTGATTAAAACACTGGCGATTCATTACAGCAAGGTGGAAACCGCCATACGGCAGCAGCACCCTTATGAACTTCCAGAAATCATTGCAGTCCCACTTCACGCCGGCTTACCTGAATATCTCGCATGGATACAGGCAGAAACCAATAACAACGAGGAGCAACACTAAATGATGCGTTTTATTATCAGCATGTTGCTGATGCTGCATATCCTGGGCGCCCATGCAGAGGAAGGCGATCTGCTGGAGCCTGAACAGGCATTCAAGTTCTCCGCCAAAGTGCTGGACGCCAACAACATCGAAGTGCGTTACCAGATTGCCAATGGATATTACCTCTATCGCGAAAAATTCAAGTTCAGCGTCGAACCGGCCGGCGTGACCCTGGGCACGGGGCAGTTCCCGGCAGGCAAGATCAAGCAGGACGAATATTTTGGCAAGGTGGAAACCTATCGCCAGAACCTGGTCATCAAGCTGCCGCTCACGCGCACCGCCTCCTCGGCGCAGAATATCACGCTGAAAGCCGTATCGCAGGGCTGCGCCGATGTCGGCGTGTGCTATCCGCCGACCACCCAGACGGCGCAGCTCACGCTGCCGGCAGCCGCAGCGGAAGCCGCCCCCAAGGCCCCCAGTGGGCTGGCAGCACTAACCGCGCTGGTCAAGGGCGGCGCCCAGCAGGACGAGTTTCTCGAACCCGACCAGGCTTTCAAGCTGAAGATCAAGGCCCGGGATGCGCAAACGCTGGTTGCCGACTTCACGCCGGCCGAAGGCTATTACCTGTACCGCGACAGGATCAAATTCGTGCTGAAGGATGCCGATGGCGCCAGCATCGCAAAGATCGAGCTGCCCAAGGGCGAAACCAAGACCGACCCGAATTTCGGCGCCACCGAGGTGTACCACCATCCCTTCCAGGCGCTCGTTTATCTCCAGGGTGCCGCCGGAAAACTCACCCTGCAAGCCACTTACCAGGGATGCAGCGAAAAAGGCGTGTGCTACCCGCCGCAGAACAAGATCTTCACGCTGGACCTGCCGGCTTCCACGCCGTCCGGCGCCCCTAAAGCCGAACCCGCCTCAGCGCCTGAAGCCGCTCCGGCGCCCGCCGCCGTGGACGAGGGCGCATCGGAATCATCCCAGATCGCAACGCTGCTCAAGGGCGGAAACTTCTGGCTGGTGATCGCCAGCTTTTTCGGGTTTGGCCTGCTCCTGGCCCTCACCCCCTGCGTCTTCCCCATGATTCCCATTCTTTCCGGGATCATCGTCGGACAGGGGCAGAACCTCACCCGGCCGCGCGCCTTCGCGCTCTCCCTGGCGTATGTGCTGGGCATGGCCATCACCTACGCCGCCGCGGGCGTTGCCGCCGGATTGTCCGGCACGCTCTTGACCAGCGCCCTGCAGAATCCCTGGGTTCTCGGCACGTTTGCGCTGGTGTTCGTGGCGCTGGCCTTTTCCATGTTCGGTTTCTACGAGCTGCAAATGCCGAATTTCATCCAGAGCCGCTTCAATGACGCCAGCAACAAGATGAAAGGCGGCAAGCTGACTGGCGTATTCGCCATGGGCGCGCTCTCGGCGGTCATCGTCGGCCCTTGCGTCGCCGCGCCGCTGGCAGGTGCGCTGGCCTACATCGGCCTCACCCGCGACGTGTGGCTGGGCGGCTGGGCGCTGTTCGCCATGGCGCTGGGCATGGGCGCGCCGCTGCTGGCGATCGGGCTTTCCGCCGGGGCGCTGCTGCCGCGTGCCGGGGGCTGGATGGAAGCGGTCAAGGCGTTCTTCGGCGTGCTGCTGCTGGGCGTGGCGATCTGGCTGGTTTCGCCGGTCATTCCTGCGGTTGCGCACATGCTGCTGTGGGCCGCGCTGCTGATCGTATCGGCGATTTATCTGCGCGCACTGGACCCGCTGCCGCACCCGGCCAAAGGCTGGGCCAAATTCTGGAAAGGCGTGGGCGTGGTGGCGCTGATTGCGGGCGTTGCCCTGCTCATCGGCGCATTGTCCGGCGGACGCGACATTCTCCAGCCCCTGTCCGGGCTGCGCGGCGCGGGAACGGCCATGGCAGCGGAAAGCGGCCACGCGCGTTTTGAGAAAGTCAAAAACGTGGCCGAACTTGAACAGCGCATACAGCAGGCGCAAGGCAAATTCGTGATGCTGGATTTTTACGCCGACTGGTGCGTGTCATGCAAGGAACTGGAACGCTTCACCTTCAGCGATGCCCGTGTGCAGGCGCGGCTTGGGGACATGATCCTGTTGCAGGCCGACGTCACGGCGAACAGCGACGAAGACAAGGCGCTGCTGAAGAAATTCGGCCTGTTCGGCCCGCCGGGCATCATCTTCTTCGATCCGTCCGGCAAGGAAAAAAACCGCCTGGTCGGCTATGAAAATCCGGACAAGTTTCTTGCCCGCGCCGAAAGCGTCCTGAAATGATGCGCTCCAGAGCCGCCACTGCGCTCCTTGCCGGCGCCTTGTTGTCCATGGGCCTGAGTTCGTGCGCCGAACGGCAGGAAGCGCCCGCCGCCACGAGCGCAAGCGCATCGATTTTCGCTGCCAGCCTGCCCGACCTGGAAGGCCGGCCCCAGCCGCTGAAGCAGTGGCAAGGCAAAGTCCTGGTGCTCAACTTCTGGGCGCCCTGGTGCCCGCCGTGCCGAGAAGAAACGCCCGCATTCATCCGGCTGCAGGAAAAATACCGCGCACAGGGCGTGGTTTTCGTCGGCGTGGCGCTGGACCAGAAAGACAAGGTGCAGGCTTTTGTCGACGAAATGGGCGTCAATTACCCCATCCTGCTGGGCGAGAACGATGCGGTGGAGCTAGCAAAATTAGCGGGGAACCGCCTCGGCGGGCTGCCATTTACCGCTGTTTTCGCCCGCGATGGCGCCATCGCAAGAACAGTTACCGGCGAATACAAACAGGAAGCCCTGGAAAACACGCTCAACTCCCTGTTATAAAGCGGAATTGCCGGGGACAATCCTCTTCAGGATTTGCATTTTGTCTGCAATTAGAAGCAAAAACTGGACAATTTACCCCCATTTGCGGCAAACTTGCGTTTTATGAAAACCTCACCGACAGGTGGCCGGATGCCCGCTAAAAACAGCAAAATTCTGGTATTGCACGGCCCCAATCTCAATCTCCTGGGCAGCCGTGAACCTCAACATTATGGACGCGACACGCTGGAAGACATCAACCAGCGTCTCATGCAACAGGCCCAACTATCCGGCGCCAGCCTGGAGGCATTTCAAAGCAACAGCGAATCCGATTTGATCGACCGCATTCATCTGGCGGGGCGTGACGGGGTGAATTTCATCCTCATCAACCCCGCCGCTTTCACCCACACCAGCGTTGCCCTGCGCGACGCTCTGTCAGGCGTGAACATCCCCTTTGTGGAAATACATCTCTCCAACGTTTTCGCCCGCGAATCCTTCCGCCATCATTCCTACTTCTCCGACCTCGCCGTGGGCATCATCAGCGGCCTCGGAGCAAAAGGCTATGAGCTGGCGCTGGAGTTCGCTTTGGCACAACCTTAAATTAAGGGCTCATCATGGACTTGCGCAAACTGAAGAAACTGATTGATCTGGTGGAAGACTCCGGCATTGCCGAACTCGAAATCACCGAGGGCGAAGAAAAAGTTCGCATCAGCCGTTACGGCCAGGCGCCGCAAATGATGCATTACGCGGCTCCGCAGCAAATGATGGCTGCGCCAACCCAGCAGGCCGGCCTGCCCACCTCACCCGCCGCCACGGAACCGGCCCAGCCGGAAGGACATATCGTGAAATCGCCCATGGTGGGCACCTTCTACCGCGCCTCCTCGCCAGAAGCCAAGGCTTTCGTGGAAGTCGGCCAGAGCGTTGCCGCCGGCGACACCCTGTGCATTATCGAAGCCATGAAACTGCTCAACGAGATCGAAGCCGACCAGAGCGGCGTCATCAAAGCCATCCTGATTGAAAACGGACAACCCGTTGAATATGGCGAACCCCTGTTCATTATCGGCTAATTTATTTGCCACAGAGGCACCAGCGCCGCCTGCCAGAGAGGTTTTACTCTGTGCTCCCTGTGGCCATTAAGGTTTTTACAAGATGATAGAAAAAGTCCTTATTGCCAATCGCGGCGAAATTGCCCTGCGTATCCAGCGCGCCTGCCGCGAACTGGGCATCAAGACCGTGGCGGTCCACTCCGAAGCCGACGCCGAAGCCAAATACGTCAGGCTCGCCGACGAATCGGTGTGCATCGGACCGGCATCCTCCACGCTCAGTTACCTCAACATCCCGGCCGTGATCAGCGCGGCGGAAGTCACCGATGCGACGGCCATCCACCCCGGCTATGGCTTTCTGTCCGAAAATGCCGATTTCGCCGAAAGGGTGCAAAACAGCGGCTTCATCTTCATCGGACCGCGCCCTGAAACCATCCGCCTGATGGGCGACAAGGTCTGCGCCAAGGACGCCATGAAGGCATCCGGCGTGCCCTGCGTGCCCGGCTCCGACGGCGCCTTGCCCGACGATGACGATGAAATCATGCGGATCGCCAAACATACCGGCTACCCCGTCATCCTCAAGGCAGCAGGCGGTGGCGGCGGACGCGGCATGCGCGTCGTGCATACCGAGGCCGCGCTGCTCAACGCAGTCAGCCTGACCAGGTCGGAAGCCCAAAGCTTTTTTGGCAATCCCATGATTTACATGGAGAAATTTCTCCAGCATCCGCGTCATATCGAAATCCAGGTGCTGGCGGACGAGCACGGCAATGCCATCCACCTCGGAGAACGCGACTGTTCCATGCAGCGCCGCCACCAGAAGGTGCTGGAGGAAGCCCCCGCGCCCGGCCTGGACACCAAGTTGCGCGACAAGATCGGCGAACGCTGCGCCGAAGCCTGCCGCAAGATCGGCTACCGTGGCGCCGGTACGTTCGAATTCCTGTACGAAGACGGCGAATTCTTCTTTATCGAAATGAATACCCGCGTACAAGTAGAACACCCGGTCACCGAAATGATCACCGGCGTGGATATCGTGCAGGAACAGTTGCGCATCGCATCCGGCGAGAAACTGCGCTACAAGCAGAAAGAAATCCAGTTCCGCGGCCACGCCATCGAGTGCCGCGTCAACGCCGAGGACCCCTACACCTTCGTGCCCTCGCCCGGACGCATCACCCAGTACCACGTGCCCGGCGGACCGGGCATCCGGGTGGATTCGCACATCTACCACAACTACTACGTGCCGCCCCATTACGATTCCATGATCGGCAAGCTGATCGCTTACGGCGACACCCGCGAACAGGCCATTGCACGGATGCGCACGGCCCTCTCCGAAATGGTGGTGGACGGCGTCAAGACCAACCTTCCGCTGCACCGCGACCTGATGCACGACGCCGCTTTCCTTCAGGGTGGAGCCAGCATCCACTACCTGGAGCAGATGCTCGCGGACAAGAAAAAAGCTTAACAACCTGTTAACAAGCACAGACGGAAATCGGGGACCATCATGGCATGGCAAGCGCTGAAAATCGCGGCGAACGCCCACACTGCCGAAATCCTCGGCGACGCGCTGATGGAACTGGGCGCGCTCTCGATTTCCATCGAAGACGCGCACGCCGGCACCCCTGAAGAGCAGGAAATTTTCGGCGAACCAGGCGAACCGCCCGCGGGCGTGTGGCAGGATGCCCTGGTCAACGCCCTGTTCGAGGCGGATGCCGACCTCCCCGCCATCGTAGCCGAAGCTGCCGCCACGGCGGGGCTGCATGACGCGCCGGCATTCGAGGTGGAAGCCGTAGCGGAGCAGGACTGGGTGCGTCAGACCCAGGCACAGTTCGCACCGATCCCGATTTCATCCCGCCTGTGGATCGTGCCGACCTGGCACGAATCTCCCGACAAGTCCGCCATCAACCTGATCCTCGATCCCGGCCTGGCTTTCGGCACCGGCAGCCACCCCACCACCCGCCTGTGCCTGCAGTGGCTGGACCGCAACATACACGGCGGCGAAACAGTGCTCGACTATGGCTGCGGCTCCGGCATCCTCGCCATCGCCGCGCTGAAACTCGGCGCCGGGCAAGTCACCGGGGTGGACATCGACCCCCAGGCGATTCAGGCCAGCCGGTTCAATGCCGAGCAGAACCAGGTCAAGGCGGACTTTTACCTGCCCAATGATGCGCCGCAGGTCAGCGTGGACATCGTGGTCGCCAACATCCTCACCAATCCGCTCAAGATGCTCGCTCCCATGCTGGCCAATGCCGCCTGCCCAGGCGGCCGGATCGTGCTTTCGGGCATCCTTTCCCACCAGGCAGCCGACGTGCTGGCGGTCTACCGCAACTGGTTTGACATCGACGTGGCAGACGAGTCGGAAGGCTGGTCCTGCCTGGCCGGCACCAGGAAAGCATGAGTAGGATCACCGCCTGCCCCCAGTGCCAGACCCGCTTCCGCGTGACGGAAGAACAGCTGCAGGCGCGCGGCGGCAAGGTGCGTTGCGGCCGCTGCTCCCATGTTTTCAATGCCCTCGCGACCCTGATCGAGGAATCGCCCCTGCCAGCAGCGGAGCCCTCCCCTGCCTCTCCACAGCAAACCGGCGCGGCGGAACAGGATCGAGAATTCCTGCCCGAGCAGGAAACTCCCGTCTCGCACGTGCCGGAAGCGCAGCAAGAGGAAGCCCCTGTTCCTGAAACCGGCGACGGCACTAGCGAGCCGCTGTTCGATCTTGACATCAGCTATCCAGAATTCCAGGCAGGCGCCGACGAGCCATTGTTCGAGCTTGAGACCCCTCATCTCGATGTGCTGCCGGACATGGCGCCATTACCACCGGATAACCGCTCGGCGAAGCCCTCCGATGAAGAAGCAAGCGCCATCGAGGCCGCAAAGGAATCCACACCCGAGGTGCCGGCGGCACCCGATTTCAAGCCGGAGCCGGAGCCGGAGCCAGAGCTGGAAAGCAAAGCTGAAGCCCGCGTGGTGCGCATCCTGCCGCCCCCCGTCATCATTCAGCCCAAGGTCTCGCCCGAGCGTCCCAAGTACGCTCCGCCGCCCAAGCCCAGACGCGCCTGGCCATGGGCGCTGGCAAACCTGCTGTTGCTGGCGGGACTCGCTCTCCAAGGCACTTATTCTTTCCGCGACGATATCGCCGCCCACTATCCGCCGACCCGCCCCCTGCTGGAACAGGCTTGCGTCTACCTCCAGTGCCGCGTCAGCCTGCCGCGCAACCCGGACCTGATCAGCATCGAGTCGTCCGAACTCCATGCCGACCCCGCCCGCCCCAATATCGTGGTGCTGACCAGCATACTGCGCAACCGCGCAGCCCATGTCCAGGCTTATCCCACGCTGGAGCTAACTTTGACCAACACCAAGGATGAAATGGTGGCGCGCATGCTGTTCCCCCCCGGGGAATACCTGCGCAAGCCAGCGTCCATACCCCAGGGCATCCCTCCCAGCGGTGAAGTGGCGGTCAAACTGCTGATGGATCTGGGCGAGCTCAAGGCTGAAGGGTACCGTCTGTACCTGTTTTATCCGTCCCAGCCCTATCCGGGCTGAAGCGGCAACCCTGGAGAATACAATGCTCAAACAGACCCCCCTTAACGCCCTGCACCGAGCTGCCGGGGCCAAGATGGTGGATTTCGGCGGCTGGGACATGCCGCTCCATTACGGCTCCCAGCTTGAGGAACACCACAAGGTACGCTCTGACGCCGGCATGTTCGACGTGTCCCACATGCAGGTGGTGGACCTGGCGGGGGAAGGCGCGCGCGCTTTCCTGCGCCAGATGATGGCCAACAACATGGACAAGCTCACCCTGTCCGGCAAGGCGCTGTATTCCTGCATGCTCAACGAGCAGGGCGGAGTGATCGACGACCTGATCATCTATTTCATGCGCGAAGACTGGTTCCGCATCGTGGTCAACGCCGGCACAGCGGAAAAGGATCTCGCCTGGATGGAGGCGCAGCGGCAGAAACTGGCGCCGCAGCTGACCCTTACCCCGCGCCGCGACCTGGCCATGATCGCGGTGCAGGGTCCCAACGCGCGCGCCAGATTCTGGGCCGCGATGCCGGGCTCGCAGGAAATCAGCGCACACCTCAAACCTTTCCAGGCCGCGGAAATGGGCACCATGTTCATCGCCCGCACCGGCTACACCGGCGAGGATGGCTTCGAAATCATGGTGCCGGCCAAGGCCGCGCCTTTCCTGTGGCAGGCATTGCAGGAGCAGGGGGTGGCGCCTATCGGCCTGGGCGCGCGCGACACTCTGCGCCTGGAAGCAGGCATGAATCTCTACGGACAAGACATGGACGAAAGTGTGTCCCCGCTCGAATCCGGCTTGGCCTGGACCGTCGATCTCGCCAGCCCGCGCGCCTTCATTGGCAAGCAAGCACTTACAGCCCAAGCTGTAAACCGGCAGTTGACGGGGCTGCTGTTGCTCGACAAGGGCGTGCTGCGCGGCCACCAGAAAGTCATCACCGCCCACGGGGAAGGGGAAATCACCAGCGGCGGCTTCTCCCCCACCCTCAACCAGTCCATCGCCCTGGCGCGCCTGCCCGCCGCCACCCAGGCGGGGGAGACGGTGCAGGTGGAAATCCGCGGCAAATGGCTCAACGCCCAGGTGGTGCGTTATCCCTTCGTGCGCAACGGCAAGCCCTGTTATAAAAATGCGCCGTAGGCGAACCCGCCTGCCCTCTCCCCCGAAAGGAGGGGGGAGGGCAGGGGTGAGGGAAACCGGTCCTGGCGCAAGCGCCATGAGCGGTTTAGTGGCATAATTCCGGACAACAATATTGGAACATCCTAGGACAAAAAAATGACTATTCCGGCTGACCTGAAATATACCAAATCCCACGAATGGGTCCGGCTTGAAGCCGACGGCAGCGTCACTGTCGGCATCACCCACCATGCCCAGGAACTGCTGGGCGACATGGTCTTCGTGGAAACCCCGGTGGCCGGCCGCAAGCTGACCCAGGGCGAAGAGTGCGCCGTGGTCGAATCGGTCAAGGCCGCATCCGACGTCTATGCGCCGATCGCGGGCGAGGTGCTGGCCGCCAATGACGAGGTGGAAAACGCGCCGGAAAGCATCAACCAGGACGCCTATGCCGCCTGGCTGTTCAAGCTCAAGCCCGACAACGCGGCCGATCTCGGCGCGCTGCTCGATGCGGCGGCCTACCAGGCCCTGGTGGACAGCGAAGCACATTAAGGGTGAAAAGTGAAGCCGCATCACTGTGAAGTGTGAAAGATAAAAGACTCGCAATGAACACCTTTCACCCTTCACGTTTTACCCTTCACCCTTCACATTCCTGAGCCTCACCCGGAAATCCTATGCCCTTCATCCCTCACACCGAAGAAGACATCCAGGCTATGCTGGCACGTATCGGCGCGTCTTCCATCGACGACCTGTTCGACGAAATTCCCGCCGAGCTGCGCAGCGGCCAGCTGACCGGCATCGCGCCCGGCATGGGGGAAATGGACATTTCCCGCCTGATGACCGAGCGCGCCGAGGCGGATGGCCGCTTTCTCAATTTTGCCGGCGCCGGCGCCTACGAGCATCACATTCCGGCGGCGGTATGGCAGATCGCCACGCGCGGCGAGTTCTATTCCGCCTACACGCCTTATCAGGCCGAGGCCAGCCAGGGCACGCTGCAATTGCTGTACGAATTCCAGACCATGATGGCATCCCTGACCGGGATGGATGTGTCCAACGCCAGCCTCTACGACGGCGCTTCCGGCCTGGCCGAGGCGGCGCTGATGGCGGTGCGCGCGCACAAGACCTCGCGCCGCATCCTGATGCCGAAAAGCGTGCATCCGCTCTATCGCCGGGTGGTAAACAGCATCGTCAAGCACCAGAAAATCGAGCTGGTCGAACTGGATTACGACCCCGCGCAGGGCATCACCGCGCTGCCGGAGGAAAAGGATTTCGCCGCGCTGGTCATCCCGCAGCCCAACTTCTTCGGCTGCCTGGAAGAGGTGGACGCCCTGACCGACTGGGCGCACAGCCAGGGCGGCCTGGTCATCGGCCTGGTCAATCCGCTGGCGCTGGCGCTGCTCACCCCGCCCGGGCAATGGGGCGGCAAGGGCGCGGACATCGCGGTCGGCGAAGGCCAGCCGCTGGGTTCGCCGCTTTCCAGCGGCGGCCCCTATTTCGGCTTCATGTGCTGCAAGCAGGCGCTGGTGCGCCAGATGCCCGGCCGCATCATCGGCCGCACCGTGGATCTGGACGGCAAGCCCGGCTTCGCGCTGACCCTGCAGGCGCGCGAGCAGCATATCCGCCGCGCCAAGGCGACCTCGAACATCTGCTCCAACCAGGGGCTGATGGCCACCGCCGCCACCATCCACATGACGCTGCTCGGCCCGGACGGCCTGGAGCGCGTTGCTGCGGCGTGCCACGCCAATACCGTGACGCTGGCCGAGAGCCTGGTCAAAATCCAAGGCGTGAAGCGCGCCTTCACGCAGCCGGTTTTCCACGAAATCGTATTGCGCCTGCCGATTCCGGTCGGCGACGTGCTGCGCGCCATGGAAGCCCAGGGCATCGTCGGCGGTTTCGACCTGAGCCCGCATTATCCGGAACTGGGCCAGGCGATCCTGGTCTGCGCCACCGAGACCCGCACGCCGGCAGACCTGCAAAAATATGCCGAGCAACTGGAGCGCATCGTCTCCAGGCGCAGTTCCGGCCCCACCTGCACCAAGCTTGTACCCACCGCCACCAGCAAGTGGTAAATCAAGGAGATTGACATGGCAACCGTAACGCTCGAAGGCGAACCCCTCAATGTTGGCGGGCATTTTCCGCAGATCGGCGAAACCGGCCACAGCTTCATGCTGGTGGACAAGAACCTGAAGGACGTTTCGCTCAGCGAATTTGCCGGCAAGCGCAAGGTGCTGTCGGTCGTTCCCAGCATCGACACCCCGGTGTGCGCCACTTCCACCCGCGTTTTCAACCAGCGCGCGAGCGAGATGGGCAACACCGTGGTGCTGGTGATTTCCGCCGACCTGCCCTTTGCCCAAGCCCGTTTCTGCGGCGCGGAAGGCCTGGACAACGTGGTCATGCTCTCCACCATGCGCGGACGCGATTTCCACAAGGATTACGGCGTGATGATCACCGACCCGCCGCTGTCCGGCCTGATGGCCCGCGCCGTGATCATCCTCGACGAAAACGACCGGGTGATTTATACCGAACTGGTGCCGGAAATCACCCAGGAACCGGATTACGATGCGGCGATCGCAGCCTTGCACCGGTAAAAAACCATTGAACCACGGAGGGCACGGAGAACACGGAGGTAAAACCAAGTTTTCTGCCAAGTTCTCGATTTTCTCCGTGTTCTCCGTGCCCTCCGTGGTTAAACGCCTTTTTTGAAAAAACATGCTGATCTTCGAACTCTCCCAGCCCAAACGCCGCAACGCCGTCCAGGCGCCCGCCACCCTGGCCGCCTGCGGCGACATCCCCGCCCATTTGCGGCGCAAGCAGGCGCCGCTGCTGCCGGAAGTTTCCGAAATGGACGCGGTGCGCCATTACACCCGGCTGTCGCAGAAGAATTTCTCCATCGACACCCACTTCTACCCACTCGGCTCCTGCACCATGAAGTACAACCCGCGCGCCTGCAACCAGCTCGCCATGCTGCCGCAGTTGCTGGCGCGCCACCCCATGAGCTCGGAAAACACCGGGCAGGGATTCCTGGCCTCCATGTTCGACCTGCAGGAAATGCTCAAGGAAGTGACCGGCATGGCCGCCGTCTCGCTTACCCCGATGGCCGGGGCGCAGGGGGAGTTTGCCGGGGTGGCGATGATCCGCGCCTACCACGACGCGCGCGGCGACACGGCGCGCAGCGAGATCCTGGTGCCGGATGCGGCGCACGGCACCAACCCTGCAACGGCGGTAATGTGCGGCTACACGGTGCGCGAAATCCCCACCGACAGCGACGGCAACGTCGACCTGGATGCGCTGAAAGCGGCCGTCGGGCCGCAAACTGCAGGGCTGATGCTGACCAATCCGTCCACCCTGGGCGTATTCGAGAAAAGCATCCAGGACATCCAGCGCATCGTGCATGAAGCCGGCGGGCTGCTGTATTACGACGGCGCCAACCTCAACGCCATCTTGGGCCGGGTCAAGCCGGGCGACATGGGCTTCGACGTGATCCATCTCAACCTGCACAAGACCTTTTCCACCCCCCATGGCGGCGGCGGCCCCGGCGCCGGACCGGTGGGCGTGAGCCCGCGCCTCGAACCCTTCCTCCCCATCCCCATGGTGGCCAACGAAAAAGGGCGCTACCGCTGGCTCACGGAACAGGACCGCCCACAGAGCATCGGCCGCCTTTCCGCCTTCATGGGCAACGCCGGGGTACTGCTGCGCGCCTACGTCTATGGCCGCATGCTGGGCGCGCAGGGCATGCACCGCGTGGCGGAATTCGCCACCCTCAACGCCAATTATCTGATGGCGGAGCTGGCCCTGGCGGGATTCGACGTGGCTTTCGCCAAGCGCCGCGCCAGCCACGAATTCATCATCACCCTGAAGAAGCTCAAGGACGAAACCGGCGTCACCGCCATGGACGTGGCGAAGCGCCTGCTGGACAAGGGCTTTCACGCCCCCACGACCTATTTCCCGATGCTGGTGCAGGAATGCCTGCTGATCGAGCCCACTGAAACCGAATCCAAGCAGACGCTCGACGCCTTCATCGCGGCGCTCAAGGAAATCCGCGACGAGGCCTACAGGCAGCCCGAACTGGTCAAGGGGGCGCCCTACTCCATGCCGGTGCGCCGCCTGGACGACGTCAAGGCAGCGCGGGAGCTTGACCTGGTGTGGCAGCGTAGCTAGGTGGGCATACAATGAGTGCCTTCATGCGCTGGATGTTCGCGCTGCTGCTCATCGCCAACATCGCTTTCTTCACGGTGATGCAGCTGCCGCAGGGAAAATCCGGCAACGACTCGCTGGCCGGTCACGCGCCCTACCATGCAGAACAAATCCGCTTGCTGCCGGAAGCTGGTTCAACGCAAACGCAGCCTGCACAAGCAGAAGCCCCTCCGCAAATTTGCCTGGAGTGGGGGATGTTCTCCAAGCAGGAATTGGCCCGTGCGCAAAATGCGCTCAAGCCGCTGCAACTGGGGGAGGGTGCCATCACGCTGCGCAGCGCGCCGGAAAAAGCCAGCAAATACTGGGTGTATATTCCGCCGCTCAAGTCCAGGCCGGAAGCGCAGAAGAAGCAGGAGGAGCTGAAAGCGCTGGGTGTTGAGGACAGCCTGGTGTTGCAGGACAACAACAAATGGCGCTACGCCATTTCCCTGGGGGTGTTTTCCACCCAGGAAGCCGCCGACAAATTTCTCGCCGAGCTCCGCACCAAGAACAGCGTGAAATCCGCCAAGTCCGGGCCTCGCACCCTGGATGACGGCCCCGCCAGCATGCTTATCAAGGCCAGCGGCGCGAATCTCGAAGCCAATCTGGTCAAGCTGAAACTGGATTTTCCGGGCACGGAACTGAAGGCCGTGCCCTGTTCGGATTAAACCTCCAGGTTTTTGTGCGCCCCATCGCAAAATGGCGTCTTGGCACTGGCCTTGCAGCCACACAGCCAGACCTTGGTTTTCTCGCCCAATGAAAATTTCTGCGGAGAAAATTCACTGCCCTTGTGAGCACCGTCGCAGAAGGGCTGGGTCTTGGATTTGCCGCACGAACACCACCAGTAGTCACCGGCTTCGAGTTCCATGGCATAGGGCGCGCGCTGGGCACAAACGGGTTTGCTCATTCAATTCTCCTCGGGATAAAGTGCCCCCATATTACCCTACTAATTTACTTAACTAAACTGGAAAATACGCGGCTCTTGGGCAAGCCGAGGCCAAGGAAGAAACTCTCAGAAACCATGACCGCCGACTCGGGACCGGCGAGATAGACATCTCCGGCCCGCAAATCAGGGCGTCCCTCGATAATTTCCTCCAGCATGGCACGCAGGTTTGCCTCGCGTTTGCCGCTCACGGCGCGCAAATCATAACCAGTGACCCTGGAGGAAAAGGTGAAATTATCCAGCGCATCCGCCCAGGCTCGCCCCATGTTCGGCATGTAGATGCTATCCACATCCGAGCCGATCCAGTAGAGATGGATGGCTTCGGCCTCATCCAGCGACATGGCGTGTTCAATCAGGCTCTTGATCGGCGCAAAACCCGTGTCGAAAGCAATAAAATACAGCGGACGGGGTGATTTTTCCTGCAGGATGAATTCCCCCTGCGGACCCTCCACGTCCACCACTTCGCCGGTCTTGAGCTGGTTGAACACGTAATCGGAAAACAGGTTGCCCGGCAAGCGGCGCACATGAAAGTGCAGATTCCTCTCATCACAGGGGCAACTGGCGATCGGCAAATCGGCCGAGAGCGACTTGCCCAGTTGCAAAGTCGCATACTGCCCCGCCAGGAAGCGCAGGCGGCTGGTCCGCGGCGTCTGCAGATGCAGCAGGGCCATGTTGTGCGAGAGCGGTTCGATTGCCTTGACCTTGGCGGATATCTGCTGGAACGGAATGTCCTGGACGCTTCCGGCCACCGGCGCTTCAATTTCCACATCGGTCATTGCGGTGTTGGAACACAATAGTACATATCCCTGGCTCTTCTGCGTCTCGGGGATCACGTAATCATGGTGGCGGATTTTCTTGATCTGACCCGACACCACTTTAGCCTTGCACAGGCCACAATTACCGTTGCTGCAGCCATAACTGAGCGGGATGCCGGCGCGCAGCGCACCTTCCAGGATGGAGTCCTGCCCATCGATAAAAAAGTCGTGGCCGCTTGGCAGCACCCGCACATGGGCCGCCATCACCCGCAGGATGCTGTCTCTTACTGCCAAGGGATTGAGGTAACCCGGCTCCATGGCTGCCGCCGCCTCATCCTTGAGCCAGGCCCTGAAGCCGGCCATAGAGCTCTTCATCTCGTCTTTGCACTGCCCTTCGATTTCGCCCAATTTGTTTCTTAAACGATCCAGCAGGACATTGAACTGCCGGACCTGCGTCTGGCTATTGGCCAGTTCCGTGCTCAATTCCGTCACGCGGGCAGCGAGCACTTCCGCCTCCGGGAGGGCGCGCTCGAATACCCGCTTGCCGAACGCCCTTTCCTTGATGAAACGCACGCGGTCGAACTCGATGTTGTTTTCCAACTGGGCATCCGGGTAGGCCGCCAGAAGATCCTCCACCTTTACCGTGCCATCAAAGGATGGCATCTCGCCGTTCTGGATCTTTTTTTGCAATGCGCCGCGGGTGACGCCGATCAGGCGTGCCGCGCGGGATAGGGAAAGAAGATGATCCATGCGAAGACTCCTTTATAGAGGCAGGAAAATCGTTGCCTGTTATCTTGATACAAATGCCAAGCATTCTCAATACCATTGTTTTTGAAAATATGCCCCACGCCGGCCACCAAGATTGACTTTTACCCGCGCCAAACTTACCCTTGCCCGGTGAATACTCCCGACGCCTGCTGACCCCGCCCTATCCAGGCATTTCCGAAATGAACCCCGACCACAGTTTGCGCTCTTTACCCGACGAGCACCCATATACTATCCGGCTGAGCGAGGAAGCGGGCCGCTGCGTCGCTTGCGGCCTGTGCGTTCCCCATTGCCCGACCTATCGCAAAACCCTCAACGAGGCAGATTCGCCGCGCGGGCGGATTTTCATGATGGCGGCCCTCTTGGAACAGCGCCTGCCGCTTTCGCCCGAAGTATTGCAGCACCTGGATCTGTGCCTGACTTGCCGCGCCTGCGAGAATGCCTGCCCCTCGCAGGTGCGCTATGGCTGGCTGGCCGACAATATGCGGGCCTGGATCGAGCCGCAGCGGCACCGCCCGGCGGCACAACAACGGCTGCGGCGCATGCTGTTTGCCACGCTGCGCCGCCCGCGCCGGCTGCGTAGCGCGGCTTGGCTGCTGCGCGCCTACCAGGCATCCGGTTTGCAGCAACTGGCGCGAAAATCCGGCGCGCTTGCAGCACTCGGCCTGGAGCGGGCCGAGGCGCAACTGCCCGCCTTGCCAAAAACCCGCCCCCTGCATGGCATGCATGCCGCGCCCGGCACGCCGCGAGGCACCGTTGGCCTGTTTCTTGGATGCGTCGCCCAGCTGACCGACGCATCCACCCTGGGCGCAGCCATTTTCATCCTCAACCGGCTGGGCTATAGCGTTGATGTGCCGCGCGCTCAGGCCTGCTGCGGCGCGCTGCACCAACACAGCGGCGCCACCGGCGCGGCAAGGGAACTTGCAGACGAAAACCGGCGCGCCTTTGGAACGCCGGCTCTACAGGCCATCCTGCACGCCGCATCCGGCTGCGGCGCCACCCTGGCCGAGCAGGAGCCCTCTCTGCCGGCGCCCCTGCTTGACGTCAGCACCTTCCTCAGCCAGGCACAGGGCTGGGATCAGGCTCAAGTATCGCCATTGCAATTGACCATCGCGGTGCATGAACCCTGTTCCAGCCGCAACGTCCTGCACGACCAGAATGCCGCTTATCAGCTGCTGCAGCGCATTCCCGGCGCCCGCATCATGCCTCTCGCCGGGAACGACCAGTGCTGCGGCGCGGCGGGCAGCTATGCGCTGGCCCAACCGGAAATGGCAGACTTGCTGTTGCGTGATAAAATCGAGGCAATCAAAGTCAGCGGCGCCCGCATCATCGCCACTTCCAATCCGGGCTGCGCCATGCATCTGGCAGCCGGACTCAGGGCAGAGGGCATCGCAATCGAAGTGCTGCACCCGGTGCGCCTGGTGGCACGGCAAATGGGATATGAAAATGCTTGATCTGAACAAAGTCATCACCGAATTCGACAAGGGCCTGCGCACCCTGTTCGCCCACGCCCCCACTCTGCGCCCCCTGCCGGGCAAGGACATTCCAGATGCGGAACTGAGCGCGGAAGAGAAACGCCATGCCGCGTCGCTCATGCGCATCAACCACAGCGGCGAAATATGCGCCCAGGCCCTGTATCAGGGGCAGGCGCTCACCGCCCGCAACCAGGAAGTGAAAGCCGCGCTGGAACAAGCCGCGTGGGAAGAAACCGAGCATCTCAACTGGACCGAAACACGCATTGCCGAACTGGGAGGGCGCACCAGCCTGCTCAACCCGCTGTGGTACAGCGGCTCTCTCGCCCTGGGCGCGCTGGCTGGGGCGCTTGGAGACAAGTGGAATCTGGGTTTTCTGGCGGAAACCGAACGCCAGGTGGAAAGACATCTGGACAGTCATCTCGGCCTGCTTCCCCAACAGGACGAAAAAAGCCGCGCCATTCTGGAGCAGATGAAGAGCGACGAAATCCAGCATGCCAACACTGCGCTGGAACACGGCGGTGCTGAGCTTCCTCCGCCGGTGAAGGCGGCAATGAAACTGTCATCGAAGATCATGACCAAAACGGCTTACTGGGTTTGAGCATGGGAAGCTTCGCAGAAAACCTGGCGCAACTGGCCGATGCGGATAATTTCTCGAAACTGGAATTATTCGACGCCGCAGGCAAATCGGTCGCAGTGATCGAAAACAAACCCGGCAGCCAGGGCTCTCTCCGGGTGTATCTCCACCTTGCGGAAAAGTGGGGCGCCATCAATCCGGATGCAGCGCAGGAAGGGCTAACGCTTTACGCCGAGCATACCGGCGACGCGCGGCGGAATCCCGGCAAGCATCCCAACATCGACCGCCTGTTCGAAATTATCGCCAGCGGAGCCACTTATTCCATACACCTCACCCCCGCATAGCCGGTTCAGGTCTTTGTGGCATTGAAAAAAATCGTCCTGATCCCGCTTCTGCTTGCCGCAGTGGCGCTGACAGCCGTGCTGCTGCGATCCGGTGACACAGAGCGCAAGGCTCAGCCTGTCTCCGGGCTGCCGTGGCAAATCGACATATTGCCGGACGGCAACTCGAAGGTCTTCGGCCTGACGCTCACGCAGAGCACGCTCGGCAATGCGCGCGAACATTTCGGCCCGGACATGGAAATCGCCGTGATCGCCAGGCGGGAAGAAACGGGCTCGCTGGAGGCTTACTACGGCCGGGTCACCACGGGCGTGCTCACAGGGAAAATGGTCCTGGTCGCGGATCTGGACAAGGAAAGCGTGGAGCGCATGCGCCAGAATGCGGGAAAAAGCAGCTTTACCGAAAGCAGCGCGAAGAAATACACCCTCAGCCCGGAAGACCTGGCGCTCGCCTACGCCGCCCCTGTCGGCAGCATCACCTTCATCCCCTCCGCCAGTTTTGACGAAGAGACCGCCCTTGCCCGCTTCGGCCCGCCGGGCGAACGCATCCGCGCTTCCGAACAGGTGGAGCACCTGCTCTACCCGGGCAAGGGGCTTGCGCTCACGCTGGACAGCAAGGGCAAGGAGCTGCTGCAGTACGTCGCACCGCGAAACTTCGCGCGGCTGCGCGACCCCCTGCTAAGCCAGCGTGACGCGGCGCACAAGTAGGCAGTCACGTTGTATGCCTGGTTGCATGACGGGCCAAAGCCCGACATGTCGGGTTGAAACCCGACCTACGTTTCCCTCAATGTCCTGACTGCCAGGATGCCCCCGAGACCCAGGAATTAGGCCTGGGTGCCGCCGGCTTGCTGGATTCTTCGCAGGATAGGCACAACCAGCTTCGCTTCATCCGCGTGCTGCAAAGCCCGCGCCAACCGGGCAGGCGCGCTGCGGCCGGTGCACAAGTGCGCCGGGTCGGCTTCGATGGCCTCCACCATGCCTTCGATCAGGCGCGCCAGATCGTTTTTCTGGCCTGTCAGCCAGTCCTGGATCTGCACCACTTCCTGCGCCACACTGCCGGCAAAATCGCGCTGTTGCCGCCATAAATCGCCGACGTTGCCGCCGCTTCTGAGACCGGCGATATTGGTGGTGAGAATATACACATTCTTGCGCACCAATTCGTAGGCCAGATCCTGCACTGAAGGGATTCCACGGCAGGGGATGTCTATGGACTGCAAGGCGGCCAGCACGGCTTCCGTTGCCGGGCCAAACACCGGCGAGGGAATCAGCGGCTTGGCATCGCTGCCCTTCTTCTTTTCGAACCACACCGGAATCACGGTGGGATCAATGACCCCGTGCCGTTCCCAGTCGCGCGGCAGCAACTCGTTCTGGATCAGGCCGATGCGGTTTCTCCACTGCGGCGGCAGGGCGGCCAGAACCGTATGCAGATCCGGCTCGGCCACCGCCACCAGCACCAGAACCGGTTCAGGGTGGCGGGCGGCGGCAATATCCAGGTCGTCGCCGCGATTGACAGGCACCACCACAAAGCCGGCACGCAGGAAACCGCCCGCAAAAACGCGCCCCAGCTGCCCCAGGCCGATGATGACGATGGTCTGTTCCATCATGACGCGATCCCTTGGCTTAACAGGTAATCCTCGTAATTGCCGGTATGGTGGCGGAAGCCGCCATTGCCATCCAGCTCCAGTATCTGTGTGGCAAGGGAAGACACGAACTGGCGGTCGTGGCTGACGAAAATCAGCGTACCCTTGTACTGTTCCAGCGCCATGTTGAGCGCCTCGATGGATTCCATGTCCATGTGGTTGGTCGGCTCGTCCATCACCAGCACGTTGGGGCGCTCAAGCAGCAGCTTGCCGTACAGCATGCGGCCTTTCTCTCCGCCCGACAGCACGCGCACCGACTTTTTCGAATCGTCGCCGGTGAACAGCAGGCGGCCTAGCGTGGCGCGGATGATCTGGTCGTCGTCGCTTTTGCGCCCGTGCCGCTCCATCCATTCGAACAGGGTCATGTCATGCTCGAACTCGGCATGGTGATCCTGGGCGAAATAGCCGATTTTGGCCTTGTCCGCCCATTTCACCTCGCCCTGGTCCGGCTCGATCTCGCCCACCAGGGTTTTCAGCAGGGTGGTCTTGCCGGCGCCGTTGGGGCCGATGATGGCCAGGCGCTGGCCGGCGTCGAGCAGCAGGTTGAGGCCGTGGAACAGCACCTTGTCGTAGCCCTTGGCGATATCCAGAAGTTCCACTGCCTTGCGGTGCAGTTTTTCCCGCTCGTCGGTTTCAAAGCGGATGTAGGGGCTCTGGCGGCTGGAGGGTTTGACTTCGACCACGCTGTCCTTGATCTTGTCCGCCTGCCGGGCGCGGCTGGTGGCCTGGCGCGCCTTGGAAGCGTTGGCGGAAAAGCGCGCGACGAAGGCATTCAGTTCGGCAATCTGTTCTTTTTTCTTGGCGTTGTCCGTCAGCATCCTTTGGCGCGCCTGGGTCGCGGCGATCATGTATTCGTCGTAATTGCCGGGGTAAATGCGGATGGTGCTGTAATCCAGATCGGCCATGTGGGTACACACGCTGTTGAGGAAGTGGCGATCGTGGGAAATGATGATCATGGTGCTGGAACGGGCGTTGATCACGTCCTCCAGCCAGCGGATGGTGTTGATGTCTAGGTTGTTGGTAGGCTCGTCCAGCAGCAGGATGTCCGGGTCGGAGAACAGCGCCTGCGCCAGCAGCACGCGCAGCTTGAAGCCGGGCGCCACTTCCTTCATCAGCCCGGTGTGCTGCTCCACCGGAATGCCGACGCCGAGCAGCAATTCACCGGCGCGGGATTCGGCGGTATAGCCATCCAGTTCGCCGAAAAGGACTTCCAGCTCGGCCGCGCGCATGTAGTCATCCTCGGTGGCTTCCGGATTGGCGTAAATGCCATCCTTCTCCTCCTTCACTGCCCACAGCTCGGCATTGCCCATCATCACCACGTCAAGCACCACGCTGTTCTCGTAAGCAAACTGGTCCTGGCGCAATTTACCCAGACGCTCGCCCTGGTCGATGGAGACGTTGCCTGCGGATGGCTCCAGGTCGCCGCCGAGGATTTTCATGAAAGTGGACTTGCCGCAGCCATTGGCACCAATCAGGCCGTAGCGGTTGCCCTCGCCAAACTTGACGGAGACGTTCTCGAACAGGGGTTTAGCCCCGAACTGCATGGTGATGTTGGCGGTGGAAATCAATTTATAGCCCGTTCGCGAAAAAATGTGCTTATTATAGCAACTTGCGACGATGAAACGCTGCTATCTGGCTCAACCCCTTGCGATGCAACGAAAAAACATGCCGCCACCCGCCCCGCCCCCCCCCGCCCCCTGGGTGAGGCTTTCGGTCGGACAGAAACTGGCGGCTATTTTTTTCGCTTTTTTCCTCGTTACCGCCGCCGGCCTGCTTCTGGTGGAAACCCTCTACAACAGCGTGGCGGATGCTTCCCGGCTGGTCAACGATAGCGGCAAGCTGCGTTACCTGAGCCAGAGACTGGCCTATTACACCGCCGAATCCGCGTTGCAGAAACGCCCCAGCGCCGGGATTCCGGCCCTGATGCAGCGCTTTGACGCCACGCTCGCGCAAGTCGAACAAGAGAGCAGCAAGCTGCACCCCCTGCTGTTGCGGCAAAGCGGGGAACTGGCTGCCGAACTCGGAGCGGTGCGCGCAAGCTGGCTCACCTTCCGCCAGACGCTGGAAAAATCCCTGTCCGATTCCGCCACCATCCTGGGGACGGGCGACCTGCCCCGCCTCAGCCGGGAAACCGATGCCATCCTGGAACGCGCCGACCGCGTGGTGGGCACGCTCACCGAGGCGGCGCAACGCACGCACCGCCAAATCAACTGGCTGATTGCCGGCGTGGTGGCGCTCAACCTGGCGTTTCTCGTCACCCTCGTGGCCTACGCGCGCTGGCGCATCGTCACGCCGCTGGTCACGGTCACCGACATGGTGAGGCGCTTCGCCGCGGGGGACCGCAGCGTGCGGCTGACAAACCACCGCCACGATGAAATCGGCGAACTGATACGCGGCTTCAACCAGGGCGCCGAGCAGATGGAAAACCAGATCGACGAGATCTCCCGCCTGGCGGAGATTCTCGAAGCCACGCCGGATTTCGTCGCCACCGCCACGCCGGACGGCAAGATTCTGTCCGCCAACCGGGCGGCGCGCAAAATCCTCGGCATCGGCGCCGACGAGGATATCGCCGGGACGCCTATCGCCACCTTTCTTCCCGAATGGGCATTCAGGGTAATCGAGCAGGAAGGCATACCCACCTCGATGCGGGAAGGGCACTGGGAGGGCGAAACCGCCCTGCTGAGCAGGGAGGGAAAAGAAATCCCGGTTTCCCAGGTGATTCTGTCCCATCGCACTGCGGACGGAAAGCTCGCCTACCTGTCCACCATCATGCGCGACCTCAGCGAACATAAACGGACGGAAAGCGAGTTGCGCAAGCTCACCCAGGCACTGGAACAGAGCGCCAACACCATCATCATCACGGATCGCGATGGCGTGATCGAATACGTCAACCCCTATTTCTACGCCCT
Source organism: uncultured Sulfuricella sp. (assembly GCA_964384915.1). Classification (GTDB taxonomy): domain Bacteria; phylum Pseudomonadota; class Gammaproteobacteria; order Burkholderiales; family Sulfuricellaceae; genus Sulfurimicrobium. The sequence continues at coordinate 29,828 of CAYLMA010000014.1, forward strand.
GACCGGCTATAGCCGCGAGGAAATTATCGGCCACAATCCGCGCGTGTGGCAATCTGGCGAAACGCCGAAGGAGACCTATCGCGAAATGTGGCAAACCATTCTTGCCGGCGAGGTATGGCGCGGGGAACTGCACAACCGCAAAAAGAACGGCGAGCTGTACTGGGAAGCCGCCACGCTTTCCCCGGTCAAGGACGAAAAGGGGGAAATCACCCACTTCGTCGGCGTCAAGCAGGACATCACCAGCCGCAAGGAAGCGGAGGAGAAATTGCGGCTATGGAAACGGGCGCTCGAATCGAGCGTCAATGCCATCACCATCACCGACGCCACCCACCCGGATTTTCCCTACGTCTATGTCAACCCCGCATTCGAGCGCATCACCGGCTACAGCGCTGCCGAAGCGCTGGGGAAGAACGGGCGTTTCCTGCAGAACCAGGATACCGACCAGCCCGAGCTGGAGAACATACGCCGCGCTGCGAAGGAACAGCGCGACGGCAGGGCGCTGCTGCGCAATTACCGCAAGGATGGCAGCCTGTTCTGGAACGAGCTTTACATTTCGCCGGTGCGCAACGATGCGGGACAGGTCACCCACTACATCGGCATCCAGAACGACGTGACCGAACGCAAGCAGTATGAGGAGCAACTGGCCTACCAGTCCGCCCACGACACCCTGACCCGCTTGCCCAACCGCAACCTGGCCCAGGACCGCCTGGCCCAGGGCATCATCTTCGCCCGCCGCGCCAATCGGCAACTCGCCTTGCTGTTCGTGGACATCGACAACTTCAAGGTGATCAACGATAGTCTGGGGCACAATGTGGGCGACCATTTGCTGCAAGTCATGGCGCAGCGCATCAGTGACAGTGTGCGTGGCGGCGATACCGTGGCTAGGCTGGGAGGCGATGACTTTGCGGTGGTCCTCACCGATGTTTCACAGGAGGAGGATATTTCGCGCGTTGCGCACAAGATTCTTGCCGCCATTGCAAAGCCTGCCATGATCGAGTCCCACCAGCTGACCGTCACCTGCAGCATCGGCATCAGCCTGTTCCCCCGTGACGGCGAGGATGCGTCAACCCTGCTGAAAAATGCGGATGCCGCCATGTACAAGGCCAAAGAACAGGGCCGCAACAGCATCCAGTACTACACCGCCGAGATCAATAGCCGTGTTTTCCAGCGCCTGATGCTGGAAAACAGCCTGCGCGCCGCGCTGGAACGCAATGAATTTGCGCTCCACTACCAGCCCCAGGTCAGCCTGCTGACCGGCCAGATGATCGGCATGGAGGCACTGCTGCGCTGGCGCCACGCCGAGCTGGGCATGATCTCACCCGTCAACTTTATCCCTCTGGCGGAAGATACCGGCCTGATCATTCCCATCGGCGCCTGGGTGCTGCATACCGCCTGCAAGCAAACCAAGGCATGGCATGATGCGGGCCTGCCGCCGGTGCGCATCGCAGTGAACATTTCAGGCCGCCAATTCCGTGAAAACATCCCGCAACTGGTGGAACAAGTCCTGGTGGAAAGCGGGCTTCCCCCCCAGTACCTGGAACTGGAAATTACCGAAAGCGTGGCCATGCAGCACGCCGAAACCACGGAGCAAACGCTGGGCGCGTTGCGTGACATGGGTGTCAGGCTGTCGATCGACGACTTCGGCACCGGCTATTCCAGCCTCAGCTACCTCAAACGTTTCCCCATCAACAAGCTCAAACTGGACCAATCGTTCGTACGCGACATTATTTCCGATCCGGATGATGCCGCCATCTCATCGGCCATCATCGCCCTCGCTCACGGCATGAAACTCGAGGTGATCGCAGAAGGCGTGGAAACAGAAAGCCAGTTGAGCTTTCTGCGCAACCACGGCTGCGACGCCATCCAGGGCTACCATTTCAGCCGCCCCGTGGCGCCGGGCCAAATGGAGCAGCTGTTGCGCGACGGCCGCCACCTTGATCTCCCTGGCATGGCGGAAGGCCCGGCGCGCACCCTGCTGCTGGTGGACGACGAGCCCAACATCCTTGCCGCACTGCAACGCCTGCTGCGCCATGACGATTATCGTATCCTGACCGCGAGCGGGCCTGCTGCAGGATTCGAGATCCTGGCCCGGACGCCCGTGGACGTCATCCTCTCCGACCAGCGCATGCCCGAGATGAGCGGCACCGAGTTCCTCAGCCGGGTCCGTGAAATGTACCCGAACATGGTGCGCATGGTACTTTCCGGCTATGCCGACCTGGCCAGCATTGCCGAGGCGGTAAACCGCGGCGCCATTTACAAATTCATCACCAAGCCGTGGGAGGATGACGCATTGCGCGCGCAAGTCGCCGAGGCTTTCCGCTATCATGAAATGATGTCAGCCAAGGATGAATCCCTCGAACAGGCTAAAATAGGCAACTCGGTTGATCTTTTTTCAGGGCCTGATTTCCCCGCCTGACGAAACAAGCCACATCCGCTACAATTGTTATGATCCCCATCCGGCATATTCCAGTCTATGGTCCCACACCTCACTACCGCCCTAACCGGCCCGCTGCTCGAACTCGAACAGCACATCCTCGATGCCCAGCCGCGCATCGAACAGTGGTTCCGCTCCAAATGGCAGGAGCACGATGCTCCCTTTTATGCCTCGGTGGATCTGCGCAACGCCGGATTCAAGCTGGCGCCGGTGGACACCAACCTGTTTCCCGGCGGATTCAACAACCTGAACCCCGAGTTCATGCCGCTATGCGTACAGGCAGCCATGTCGGCCATGGAAAAAATCTGCCCCGATGCGCAACGCTTCCTGCTCATTCCGGAAAATCACACCCGCAATACCTTCTACCTGCAAAATGTGGCGCGCCTGGCCAGCATCCTGCGCCATGCCGGGCTGTACGTTCGGCTTGGCACCCTGATCCCGGAAATCACCGAACCCACGGCGCTGGATCTACCCGATGGCCAGACCCTGACGCTGGAACCGATACGGCGCGAAGGAAACAAGCTCAAGCTGGACGATTTTGATCCTTGCGCCATCCTGCTCAATAACGATCTTTCCGCGGGCATACCGGAAATTCTCAAAGGGCTGAAACAACCTGTCTTCCCGCCGCTTCATGCCGGCTGGGCGACGCGGCGCAAGACCCACCATTTCAGCGCCTACGACCAGGTCGCGGCGGAATTCGCCACCATCATCCACATGGACCCCTGGCTGATCAATCCGTATTTTGGCGATTGCCGCGAAATCAACTTCAGCGAACGGCGAGGCGAGGAGTGCCTGGCAGTTCAGGTGGACGAATTGCTCCAGGACATCCGCGAGAAATACCGCGAATATGGCGTGAAGAACGACCCCTTCGTTATCGTCAAGGCCGATGCCGGCACCTACGGCATGGGCATCATGACCGTCAAGGATGCTTCCGAAGTCAAAGGCCTTAACCGCAAGCAACGCAACAAGATGTCGGTCATCAAGGAAGGCCAGCAGGTCAGCGAAGTCATCATCCAGGAGGGCGTGTACACTTTCGAAAGCATCAACGAGGCGGTGGCCGAGCCGGTGGTGTACATGATGGACCACTTCGTGGTGGGCGGCTTCTACCGCGTCCATACCGGGCGCGGCCAGGACGAAAATCTCAACGCACCCGGCATGCACTTCGTGCCGCTGGCTTTCGACACCTCCTGCACATTGCCCGATAACGCCGCCGGGCCGGACACCCCGCCCAACCGCTTCTATGCCTATGGTGTAGTGGCTAGGCTGGCGCTGCTGGCGGCCTCAATCGAGCTGGAAAACACCCGGCCGTGAAAAACTGACCGCCCATTCCGGAAAATGACAAAATGGGCCTGATTCGCCGCGTTTTACGGCATTATCTGAAACACAAACACCTTCAGTCGCACCAGGCGGAAATCGACACCGTCATTGAGCAGTTGTTTTATGAAATCAATCCGCGCCTGGGTTTTCTCACCGGCTATCAGGAAGCACTCAGCGGTCCGGTCTGGAATGCGCTGAAACATATCCACCACGTCATAGACCACATAGCCGGCCCGGTCGACGCGGCAACGCGGCAGTGGGGCTCGACGCCGGCGTTGCGGGCCATGTTCGCCAATGGCCTGGAGATGGGGAGGTTTTTCAAACGCGACCCTTCCCTGCGCAACTGTATCGCAACGGCGCAGCCGGGTAATGCCGAAAGCTGCCATGTCATGATCGCCTCCACCATGCAGGTTCGCAAGGTGCTGGGCATCGCGATGCGAGGCGATATCATGCAGCGGGAAGTTCCCCAGACACAGATCAGCTTCACCGATCACCGGATTGTTGCATCCGCCGACAGCGAAAGCGGCCTGCGCGAAAAGCTGAAAGCCTTTGCCCTGGAATTCGTGGCGCACAAGGTGCTGGCCAATATTGCAGCCGCGCGCTCCGAGTGCGAAGGCCTGGAACAGGAATTGGCCCTGCTGCGCGCCCGCATGAGGATGAAGTTGCGCCAGGACAGCGGCAAAGCCTGCCTGTGCGACCGCGTCGAATACAGTGAAGGCGAGATGGCCGAAATTTGCAGCCTGATCAGGGAAAAAGAAACCCTGCTGAGCCAGACCGCCATTCATCAACCGACACTGAAATATTTCATGGATCAGTTGCTGCTGGTGCTTAACAGCGTGGAAAAGTTACTCCAGATCCATGAGGTTTCGCTGCATCTCGACAACATGAATATCTTGCTCGACACACCGGGCGAGGACGCAGCAAAACCAGTCGAATTAACCGAAATCCTGCGTTCCGGCCATCCTGCCCGCATTATGCTGATTGCCCGCGTGCCGCGTGACGAGGTGCTTATCCACGACGACATGGCGGCAAGAATCGACGATGCGCTCAAGCGCCTTTGAACATGCCGAAACCCCGGAGCTCCTAATGTGCTATGCATTCTCCAGCAGCTTCTGGTAAATCATGTTTTGCATACGCAGGGAAACGTCCGTAGGGACGTCCGTGAACTGTACGCCATATCGAAGCTTGTCCAGTGCTGAGTCAACATCGGGCTCGCTGATTACAGAACGGACTATGCAGTTAACCGTGGTAGCCAGGCTGGCGTCGATATCGTTAAGTTTGACGCGAAACGACAAACTGAGATTATCGCCTTTCTCCCCGACCGGTTCTGCGGCCACAAAAGAAGCGCCGGTTATACTCAAATCACCTATCCGCACCGGCCTGTTTGCCACCCCGTCTGAATTGCCAGCGCTCGTCACAGAACCAATAAGGTTAAATTCGGCGCGCGCGGATTTTCTTACTGCAATGCTCTGTACCGCTCTGGGATAAGCCAGGTGAAGGTAAGGCAGAGGTGAGTTGCAAACGCGCAAAATACTGGATGAGAACGCATAAGCGTCCTTGCCTGAAAATGACCGCACGACTACTGGCAATCCATCACGCAGGAGAAGCACCCCGCCATCCACAACAGGCGTCGAAACCATAATGGTGCGGCCTTTTACATACCCGATGAGATTCACAGGGTAGCGATCATCCTTTACCTGGAGCTTTATGGCGTCACCGACCTTGGGCTTTAACTCCTCGAAACCGAAGCTTCTTGCCGTGGGCGCCTCCTCAGCATTCTGCTCCACCGGGGTGGCAACACTTTTCTCCCGCAGCCTGGAGGAGCCCGGAGAGCAGCTACGATATGCCCCATCCTTAATCAGCGTTTCAACCTGCCGCTGCGTTTCGATGACAAACCCCTCACGCAGCAGCAATTTCTTGTTGGGCCCATAGACCGGCCAGGGCAAGGGCTTACCCACGGCAATATCGCCAATTTTAAGCGGCAAGAGACTATCGATTAGTGACATGGTAATTTTTTGCACCGCAGGCCGTTAACGCTTGATTCTCATGCCTTTTGGACAAGGCGGAATCAAGTGGCATTTCAGCACCAAACATTACTTGACGCAAGCGCCAAGCAACTTTCTCCTCCGGTAAGGTACGAGACTTCTAAAACAGCGCTTCATTTAAGAATGGAATTTCCGTCATGGCTTACCCGTGCGCTTCATCCAGCGCTTTTGAAAGACGGCGCGGCTTGCCGAAGAGCGCCCGTAGTTCATCCTTCGCGGCCTCAAGGCATGCACGTTGCGCCGCGGGAAGCCGGCGGCCGGCGCGATTGATGTAGAAAGTCAGCATGCACATGGCCGAACGGAACGGATCTGCCTTGCGGCGCCGGCTCTGCTCGGCGGAGTTCTTGAGCGACAGCGCGATGCGGCGCGGATCATGCCAGGTGAACACCCCGGCTTCGAGGTCCAGCGCATTGCTGTACTCGGTGACGTGCTGCGACCAGCGCTCGCGCTGGCCGGGCGCCTCGGACGGCTGCGCAGCCACGTCAGGGTCGGATTTTGCAGGCAATCACGCGCCTTTCAGATATTAAACACCCGCCCGGCGGAACCCGCGCAGGCCGTATTCCGCGCGCAAAGGGCTACCAGAATTTCCAGAAGCGCTTCCTGGAAGAATGCTGCTCGACCCCTTTCGCAATAAAGTGGGGCACGTAAGCCTTGTCGGTCTCCATGATATGGCGGCTCAGCCAGCCCCTCAGGAAATGAAGCAGTTCGAAGCTGACGTTGGCCTTGCCGCTTTTGAGCTTCTCCTGCAACTCGACCACCTGGGCAATCAGCTTTTCGTGTCCCTCCAGGTGGGCGGCGTAATCGGGGTAACCCAAAATGCGCATCAGGCTTTCCTCTACCGTGAAATGCACGCGGGTGTACTCGACCAGCTTATCCAGGATCTCCATGCATGCGGCCGTGCCTTGTTTCTCATGAATAGCCATGTGCAGTTGATTCAGCAAAACCACCAGCGCCTTGTGCTGATCATCAATTTCATCAATGCCAATGTTGAGGCTGTCATTCCATTCCAATAGTTCATTCATGTCATCTTGGCCCATAAAAAGAGATAAAAGTTTTGAACCCGCCATTCTAATAAAAGGACCACCATGTCTTATTGCGCAAGATCAAACTTCCAGCTTTTTCCGGCGCGAAAAATGAGGGGGCGACGCCCGGCTGGAGAAAAGGGCGGCAGGAATCGGTTTCACCCCGGCCTGGATGGCAACCCCGTATTTCCATCGCAACAGCGCCGCTGCGCCACGCACCTGTTGCAAATTGGCGGCGATATCCGTACCGTGTAAAAATTGTTGGGCCATTTGGACGTTTTGAACACCATGATTGACTCCCACGCTCCGAAGCGCCACGGGAAGGGCGATGTGATATGAAACTCGCCATCATTCTCGATCCGCTCGAAAGCATCAAAACCTACAAGGATTCCACCTACGCCATGATGCGCGCGGCGCATGCGCGCGGCCATGCACTTTACGTCATGGAGCAGCGCGAACTGGTTCTTGACGAGGGCAGGGTCAAGGCGCATGCGCGCAGGCTCGATCTGGTGGACGAAGACCTGAAGTGGTTTACGCTGGCAGATGCGGACTGGCATGAGCTGACGGATTTCGACGCTACGCTGATGCGCAAGGACCCGCCTTTCGACATGGAGTATATCTACAGCACTTATCTGTTGGAGCTGGCCGAGGCACAGGGCGCACGCATCCTCAACCGGCCCAAGGCGGTGCGCGATTTCAACGAGAAGCTGTCGACGGCGAAGTTCCCGCAGTTCATGCCGCCCACGCTGGTGACGCGGCAGCAAGCGCTGATCCGGGATTTTATCGACAAGCACGGCGACATCATCTTGAAGCCGCTGGATGCCATGGGCGGCAGCAGCATTTTCCGCATTCAGCTTCACGACCCCAATCTAAACGTGATCCTCGAAACCATGACGCAACTGGAAAGCCGAACCGTCATGGCGCAGCGTTTCATCCCCGAGATCGCCCAGGGAGACAAGCGTATCCTGCTGATCAACGGCGAGGCGGTGCCCTATGCCCTGGCGCGCATCCCACAGGGCGGAGAGACGCGCGGCAATCTTGCCGCCGGAGGCAAGGGCGTGGCCCAGCCGCTCTCCGAAAACGACTGGAAAATCGCCGATACCCTGGGCCCGAAACTGCGCGAACAGGGGCTGTTCCTGGCGGGGCTCGACGTGATCGGCAATTACCTCACCGAAATCAACGTCACCAGCCCGACCGGCTTTCAGGAAATCACCGCGCAGAGCGGCTTCAACGTGGCGGGAATGTTCGTGGATGCGCTGGAGCGGCTATGTGGCTAAAAAACCTAACCGCGAAGGCGCAAAGTCGCGAAGAAAAACATGTTTTTGCAAGCCTTTGCGCCTTTGCGCCTTTGCGGTTGCTTCTATTGTCCGCAGTAATTCCGCTCCTGCTCTCCGGCTGCGGCAAGGAGCCGATTTACCAGCAGGAGAGTTTCGTCTTCGGCACGCGTGTGGAGATCACTCTTTACGGCGAGGAGGAAGCGCGTGCAAAACAGCTCGCCGGCCAGGTGTTGAGCGATTTCGACCAGCTCCACCAGATGCTGCATGCCTGGAAGCCCGGCACGCTTTCGCGCATGAACGAGATTTTCGCCAATGCCCCAGCCCGTGCGTCCATTCAGCCCGGCATGATCCCCGTTATCCAGGACGCAGCCCGGCTTTCCGGGCAATCCGGCGGTTTGTTCAATCCGGCCATCGGCAACCTGATCAAGCTGTGGGGCTTCCAGAACGACGAATTCAAGCCGGTGCGCCCCGGCCCGGCGGAAATCGAGAAGCTGCTGCAGGCCAAGCCGGAAATGTCGGACATCGTCATCGAAGGCATCGAGTTCCATAGCAATAATCCAGCGGTGCGGGTGGATCTGGGCGGCTACGCCAAAGGCTTCGCGCTCGATACGGCAACGGATTACCTGCGCTCTCAAGGCGTGAAAAATGCCCTGGTCAATATCGGCGGCAACATCATCGCCCTCGGACAACGCGGCAAACGGCCATGGCAAGTGGGCATCCAGCACCCGCGCAAACCCGGCGCCATTGCCACGCTTGAGCTGCGCGATGGCGAAGCGGTCGGCACTTCCGGGGATTACCAGCGTTACTTCGAACTCGAAGGCAAACGCTACTGCCACATCATCGACCCGCGCACCGGCCAGCCGGCCCAGGGCACCCAGGCGGTCACCGTGCTGATCCCGCCGGGCAAGCGCGCGGGCGTACTGTCGGATGTCGCTTCCAAGCCGGCTTTCATCGCCGGCAAGCAGGGCTGGCGCGATGAATTGAAAAAGATGGACGTGGATCAGGCCATGCTGATCGACGACCGGGGCGAGGTTTACATTACGCCGGCGATGAAAAAACGTGTCGCCTTTCTCGATGCGGGATTGAAATTCCACGAATAAGGCCAAGCGGAGTAAAATGTCGCCTTTTTCCGAAGTGATGGCAAAAGCCAAGGAATTTCAATGATCGGTATTCTCATTGTCGCCCACGGTGCCCTGGGCGAAAGCCTGATCCACTGCGCCAGCCATGTCATGGGCAGTCGGCCGCTTAACCTGCAACAACTCGGCGTCACCATCCACGACGACCCGGTGGCGATCTTGCCCCAAGCCAGGGAAATGCTGCGCCAGCTCGACCAGGGCGACGGCGTGCTGATCCTGTCCGACATCTACGGCGCCACGCCCACCAACATTACCTGCCGCTTGCTGGAAGCGGGACGGGTGGAGGGCATTGCCGGGGTCAACCTGCCGATGCTGGTGCGGGCGCTCACTTATCGCGACGAACCGCTATCCACCGTGGTGGAGAAAGCCCTATCCGGCGGCCACGACGGCATCATCCACACCACCACGGAAGCCTGTCATGTTGCACCGAGACATTGAAATCATCAACAAGCTGGGGCTGCACGCGCGCGCCTCGGCCAAGCTGACGCAAACCGCGGGCCAGCACAAAAGCCAGGTCTGGCTCAGCCGCAACGACAAGCGCATTAATGCCAAAAGCATCATGGGCGTGATGATGCTGGCTGCGGCCAAGGGCACGACCATCGGCATCGAAACCGACGGCGAGGATGAAGAGCAGGCCATGCAAGCGCTGGTCGACCTGATCAACGATAAGTTTGGAGAGGGCGAATGACAGTGAGCGGTCAGCGGTCAGCAGTCAGCAGTCAGCTGACTGCCCTTACCCCTCACCAGGGGGTTGCATGAGCTTCACCATGCATGGCGTCGCCGTTTCCGGCGGCATTGCCATCGGCCATGCGCACCTTATCTCGCACGTCGGCCTCGACGTGCCCCAGTATGGCCTGCTCAAGGCACGGATACCCGAGGAAATCGCACGCTTCGAAGCCGCGATCCAGGCTACCCTGCAGGAACTCCAGGAACTGCGCGACGACATCCCCGCCAGCGCGCCGGCTGAGTTCGATGCTTTTCTCGACCTGCACATCCTGATCCTGAGCGACCCGACCCTTTCCACCGTCCCCAAGGAACTGATCGAAACCCAGCGCGTCAACGCTGAATGGGCGTTGAAGCAGCAGATGGACACCCTTCTGGCACAGTTCGACCAGATCGAGGACGACTACCTGCGGGAGCGCAAGGCGGACGTGGTACAAGTGGTCGAAAGGGTGCTGAAATCCCTGCTCGGCCACGCCACCCTGCATACACCCGGAATGGCCAGCCCGGATCAGACCAGCATCCTGGTGGCGCACGACCTTTCACCCTCCGACATGATGCTGTTCAAGCAGCACCAGTTTGCCGCTTTCGTCACCGATGTCGGCGGCACCACTTCGCACACCGCGATCCTCGCGCGCAGCCTCAACATCCCGTCCATCGTAGCGTTGCACCATGCGCGCAGCCTGATTCGCGAGCGCGAACTGATCATTGTCGATGGCAGCCAGGGCATCGTCATCGTCAACCCGGACAAGACGGTGCTGGCCGAATACAAGCTGCGCCAGAGCCAGTGGGAACTGGAAAAACAGAAACTCAAACGTCTCAAGACCACCCGGGCCACGACCCTGGACGGCTCGGAAGTGGAACTGCACGCAAACATCGAGTTGCCGGACGACATCGGCGACGTGAAGGCCAACGGCGCGACCGGGATTGGGCTGTTCCGCAGCGAATTCCTGTTTCTCAACCGGCGCGATCTGCCCGGGGAAGAAGAACAATTTCTGGCCTACCGTCGCGTGGCGGAAGAAATGCACGGCCTCCCGGTCACCATCCGCACCCTCGATCTGGGCGCGGACAAACAGCTGTTCGGCGCGGAAAATGTCAGCGCCAACCCGGCGCTGGGGCTGCGCGCCATCCGCCTGTGCCTGGCCGAACCGCAACTGTTCCATGCCCAGTTGCGCGCCATTCTGCGCGCCTCGCATTATGGCAAGATCAAGCTGCTGATCCCCATGCTGTCCTCGCTGACTGAGCTGAACCAGGCCTTTCATCTGATCGCATATGCCAAACAGAGCCTGATGGAAGAGAATATCCCCTTCGACGACAACCTCCCCGTCGGCGGCATGATCGAAATTCCCGCCGCGGCGCTGGCGGCCCACGTTTTTGCCAAGCACCTGGATTTTCTCTCCATCGGCACCAACGATCTGATCCAGTACACCCTGGCTATCGACCGCACCGACGACAGCGTGGCGCATCTTTATGACCCGCTTCATCCCGCAGTGCTGCAACTGGTGTCCTATACCATCAAGTGTGCAGACAAGGCCGGCATCCCGGTTTCGGTGTGCGGCGAGATGGCGGGCGACTTCAAGATGACTCGCCTGCTGCTGGGGCTCGGACTGCGCCAGTTTTCGATGCACCCGGCACATCTCCTGACGGTGAAGCAGCAGATTCTGCGCACCAGCGTGCCTGAATTGACGTCGCAGGTGAATCGCATGCTGAAAACCGAAGAGCCGGAAAGAATGCACGCTTATCTGGCGCGCTTGAATGCGTGAAATAGCTATCAGCGGTCAGCCTTCAGCTATCAGCCAAACCGGTTCAGCTGATAGCTGAAGGCTGACCGCTAACATTTGCAGCCCCGGCAAAAATTCACGATAATCGCCCGCATATGCCCAAACTCATCGTCACGCCCCAAACCGCTCGTTTCGAGTCGCCGCTGACACTCAAAAGCGGCGCCACGCTGCCGTTCTATGAACTGGTATACGAAACCTACGGCACGCTCAACGCCGACAAATCCAACGCCATCCTGGTCTGCCACGCCCTTTCCGGCAACCATCACGTGGCGGGCTACCACACCGAGCACGACAAGCGTCCCGGCTGGTGGGACAACATGATCGGCCCCGGCAAGCCGATCGACACCAACCGCTTCTTCGTCATCGGCTTGAACAACCTCGGCGGCTGCCACGGCTCGACCGGGCCCTCCAGCACCAATCCCCAGAGCGGCAAGCCTTTCGGCGCCAGTTTCCCGGTGGTGACGGTGGAAGACTGGGTGGAAACCCAGGCCAGGCTGGCCGACCGCCTCGGCATCCAGCAGTTCGCCGCCATCGTCGGCGGCAGCCTGGGCGGCATGCAGGTGCTGCAATGGAGCATCAACCATCCCGACCGCCTGCGCCACGCCCTGGTGATCGCCGCCGCGCCCAGGCTCACCGCGCAGAACATCGCTTTCAACGACGTGGCCAGGCAGGCCATCCTGACCGACCCCGACTTCCACGGCGGCGACTTCTACGCCCATGGCGTGGTGCCGCGCCGCGGCTTGCGCATCGCCCGCATGCTGGGCCACATCACCTACCTGTCGGACGACGTGATGGGGGAAAAATTCGGCCGCATCCTGCGCACCGGCGCCTACAACTTCGGCTACGAGGTCGAATTCGAGATCGAGTCCTACCTGCGCTACCAGGGCGACAAGTTCGCCGACAGCTTCGACGCCAACACCTACCTGCTGATGACCAAGGCGCTGGATTATTTCGACCCCACCCACCACCATCAGCACGGCTCCTTGAGCGAAACCATGCAGACCGCGCGCGCGAAATTCCTGGTGATTTCCTTTTCCACCGACTGGCGCTTCAGCCCCGCGCGCTCGCGTGAGATCGTCAAGGCCCTGCTGGACAACAACCTGGACGTGAGCTACGCGGAAATCACCGCCGCCCACGGCCATGACGCCTTCCTCATGGAAGACCCGCAATACCACAACCTGGTGCGGACCTACATGGAGCGGGTGGCGGCGGAAGGGGGGGTGGCGGCATGAACAGGAAACAGGGGCCCCGCGCAGCGGGGATGCGACCGGCCGCGAAGGACGCCGGACACCGACGCAGCACAGAAAAATGCCTAATGGACGTCATGGAGGTGGCGGCATGAACAGGAAGCAGGGGCCCCGCGCGGCGGGGATGCGACCGGCCGTGAAGGCCGCCGGACACCGACGCAGCACAGAAAAATGCCTAATGGACGTCATGGAGGTGGCGGCATGAACATGACGAGCAACAAGGTGCGGCACGATTTTGAAACCATCGCCGCCTGGGTCAAACCCGGCTCGCGCGTGCTCGACCTGGGCTGCGGCGACGGCACCCTGCTGAAATACCTCAAGGACAGCCGCCAGGCGCGCGGCTACGGCGTGGAAATCGCGGACGCCAACATTCTCGCTTGCGTGGGGAAGGGGCTCAACGTCATTCAGAACGACCTCGACGCGGGACTGTCCGGTTTCGAAGCGGATTCCTTCGACTTCGTCATCCTGTCGCAAACCCTGCAGGCCATGCGCCACATCGAGCAGGTCATCGCCGAAATGCTGCGCGTCGGCAAGCAGGCCCTGGTCGCCTTCCCCAATTTCGGCTACTGGCGCCACCGCATGCAGGTGCTGCAAGGCCACATGCCGGTCTCGCCCAACCTGCCTTACCAGTGGTATGACACGCCCAACATCCATCTGTGCACCGTCAAGGATTTCGAGGCTTTCTGCGCCCAGCGCGGCATCCGCATCCTGGAACGGGTGGTGATGGAGGGGGAGCGGGAAATCGGTTTCCTGCCCAACATCCGCGGCAGCGTCGCGGCGTACCGGATCGAACGGGGTTGAGTTCGCCGTAAAAGGCAGTTAACACGGGGGATACCGATGGATTGTGCTTGGCCGAAGCTTTCAGGATCGACCGAAAAGGATGGGCCGCACGTCGGACACCAGGCGATCCAATTCGGGTTGATTGTGCCGTAGCTGCTCATGTTGCCATAAGCTTTCATCCAGGCTATTTGCACACGCCTCGGCCAACTCCTTACCGATCTTTTCGGACGACCTATATCGCAGAGCGCTCTTCAATTTCTCTGGCTCGACGGCGGCCCCCAAGAAAAAGACCTGATCTCGCAGATCAGCTGGAATTCGGCCACGAACAATCGTTTCACGTTCTTGGAATTTATTATCGAAATCAATCAGCAGGATCACACGGCGATCTGGATTCCGCCTTAAACTCGGAATCAGTTTTTCGAATTCGTCCAGTACCTTTCGCCACCCGCCAGCGAGGGGCAATACCTTAAAATTGCGCTCATTGAACGATGGATATAGCCGGAATCCATTCACTATGTCCACATTAGCCTGATCCTCGGGCAAGACCAAAACATGCGGCGTATAGGAGTTGACCACTCATGCCTCCAGATCGCCCAGCATCAAGGCTTGCGCAACGTCTTGTCGGTCTGGAAACTCGCTTAGAGGACGAACCAGTGTCGGCTCCAGATGACTCTTTCGGCTGAGCAGGAACGTATTCTCGTGGGAAAAACAACGAATCGTCTCCTCATTGTGCGAGGTGACAAGAATTTGGCCAGCGACATCGAAACGACGCCGCAGTCCCATGATGAAGTGCCCCACTTCCGGCAACGCCAAGTAATTGTCCGGCTCATCCCAGAACACGAATACCGGGCCATAAGCTTTATTCGATGCGACTACCACCGCGCATAGGAACAAACATTTCTCACCATCCGACAAATCGTCGAAGTTCGGTTCAAACCGCGCCTTGTCCGACTCGAAGCACACCACAAGCGTCTTGGTGTCTTTGCCCGAGGGTGTGTTCTTGAACTCGCCGATGTCTGGCATCACCTGTTTGAGATACTCGTGGATGGCGCCATATGCAGAAGGGTATTGAGCAAGCAAGCCGGTAAGCCAGTCCGCAAAATTCTCGCCGTGTTCCAGCGGCTCCAAAGATTCGCCCTGGGAGTCGCCGGTCATCAACTGGGGTATCGGAGCCAACACCACCATGCGAGCCAACCACTGCCGCCATTCCGTCAGTACGCCTTCCGTAGCGGGGTCTTGGATCAATGGCAAGGCAAGGAAATGCCAGTCGATGTTGAAATGGGCCTCGGTTCTGTCGGGGGCATTTCTCGGTAGCGAGACCTGAGCCTGATTCCGGCTGTAAATCTGCTTACCATCCACATCCATCCGTTCCTCCAACACCCGCAACTCCCTGAATCGTTCAGGCAACTCCAGCGCTAGCGTGTAATGGAAGAGCCGACCACCCAACGAGACTTCAATCTCGAAACGCATAGGGATATCCGTGCGCCCCAGAGTGAAATCCGCTGGCTTGACCAGTTCGCCAACCCGGCTCGCGCCCCGCCCGATACCCTGAAAAATCTTCAATACGCGCGCAAGCGTAGATTTACCCGACCCGTTCTTGCCGATTAACAAGGCAGATGGCATTGACCCGATCTTAAATTCGAAGTTTTCCAGGCATCGGAAGTTATGGGCGTACAGGCGTTGCAGCATGGTGAAGGTTCCTCTGGTGTTTCTAATGCTCAAGACCTTAGTTTATCAGCAAATTATGAAGCCAAAGAATCGCAGTTCCTGCCTGCACATCGACTTCGCCCCGAGCTCCCCGTGATTAAATCGCTTTTGTAATCAAGCAAGCAGCCGCAGCAGCCCCCAGGCGCCGAAACCCGCCACCAGCATCCCCGCGGCCCGGCGCACCCAGATGTTCTTCGTCAAGGCCTGCAACTGCTGGGCGAACAGGCCCATGGCAATGAGGTTGGGCAGCGTGCCAAGGCCGAAGGCCAGCATGGTGGCCGCCCCTGAAACCGTGCTTCCGCTCGCCAGGGCGGAAATCAGCACGCTGTAAACCAGCCCGCACGGCAGCCAGCCCCACAGCGTCCCGAGCAGGAAAGCCTGCGCCGGGTTGCGCACCGGCAGCAGGGATTTCGACAAGGGCTGGATGCGCCGCCACAACAGCCCGCCAAGGCGCTCGATCTGCGTCACCGCCTGCCACAGCCCCGCCAGGTAGAGCCCGAGCGCGACCAGCATGAGGTTCGCCAACCCATACAAGACCTGCTGCGCCGGCCACATTCCCTCCAGCAGCAAAGTGCTCGCCCCCAGCGCACCGGCCAAGCCGCCCGCAACGGCATAGCTCAGGATGCGCCCGGCGTTGTAGGCGAAATGGTAGCTGAAGCGCGTGCCCTGGCCGGGCAACTGCATCGAGATGGCGGCGACGATGCCGCCGCACATGCCGACGCAATGCGTGCCGCCCAGAAGGCCGGTGAGGAAGATCGCGAACAGGCCATATTCGGACATGGCGCCTACCTCGCCTGGTCATGCGCGCGCGCGGCGAGCACCACCAGGAACAGCACCGGCAGGCCGAGCAGGGCCGTGGTGTTGAAGAACGCGGCGTAGCCGAAGGCGTTCACCGCCACGCCGGAGAAGCCGGCGATGAATTTCGGCAGCAACAGCATGAGCGAACTGAACAGGGCGTACTGCGTGGCCGAATAGGCCACATTGGTGAGCCCCGAGAGATAGGCGACGAAGGCGCTGCTGGCGATGCCCGCCGAAAGGTTGTCGGCGGAGACCACGAAGATCAGGCCGTTCACGTCATGGCCGCGCCCGGCGAGCCAGGCGAACAGCACGTTGGTCGCGGCAGACAGCAGCGCGCCGACGAAGAGGATGCGCATCACCCCGAAACGCACCGTGAGCAGCCCGCCCAGCGCGGCACCGACGATGGTCATGATCACGCCGAAGACCTTGGACACCGTGGCGACCTCCTCCTTGGTGTAGCCCATGTCCACGTAGAACGGGTTCGACATCACGCCCATCACCACATCGGAAATGCGGTAGGTGGCGATGAGCGCCAGGATCAGCACCGCCTGCCAGCGATAGCGGCGCACGAAATCGAGCAGCGGGCTGACCGCCGCGCCGTAGACCCAGGCGACGGCGCGCGCCGCCCTCGGCGGCAGCCAGGGATGGTGCGTCAGGTGCAGCGCCATGGCCTGTTCGTCCTGCTGGCCCTGCGACAGTCCGTTGCTTTCCGGCTCAGGCAGGAGCAGCGTGACGGCCATGCCGACCAGCATCAAGCCGGCCATCGCGAGGTAGGTGCCGCGCCAGGCCTCGTAATGGTAGCCCTCCCCCCCGGCAATGCCGGCGGCGATCCACAGCGCCCCGGCGGATGCGGTGATCATGGCAAGCCGGTAGCCCGCCTGGTAAGTGGCCGCCATCGCGCCCTGCATGCGCTCCTTCACCGCCTCGATGCGGTAGGCATCGAGCGCGATGTCCTGGGTGGCGGAAAGGAAGGCGGTCAAAAGCGCGAAGCCAACGAGTTGAGACAGGCTTTGCTGCGGGTCCGACAGCGCCACCCCGACCAGCGCGCAGGCAATGCCGACCTGCGCGAACAGCAGCCAACTGCGCCGGCGCCCCAGCCAGCGATGCAGCAAGGGCAGGCGCAGGCGGTCCACCAGCGGCGCCCACGCCCATTTGAAGCCGTAGGCCAGCCCGATCCAGCTCAGGAAACCGATGGTGGCGCGGTCGATGCCCGCTTCGCGCAGCCAGAACGACAAGGTGCCCAGCACCAGCAGCAGCGGCAGTCCGGCGGAAAATCCGAGCAGCAGCATGCCCGCCACGCGCGGGTGGGTGTAGACCTTGAAGGCCTCGCGCCAGTTGCTTGAGGGTTCAGTGCTCGATACTTCAGACATAGTCGTAGTCAATACTCAGCGGCGCATGGTCGGAAAAACGCTGCTCCTTGTAGACCGCCGCCCGTAGCGCTTTTTCAGCCACACCTGGGGTGGCGATCTGGTAGTCGATGCGCCAGCCCACGTTCTTGGCCCAGGCCTGGCCGCGGTTGGACCACCAGGTGTAGGCCTCGCCGGTGGCTTCCGGGTGCAGGCGGCGGTACACGTCCACCCAGCCGACCTGGTCGAAAACATGGCTGAGCCAGGCGCGCTCCTCGGGCAGGAAGCCGGAATTTTTCTGGTTGGACTTCCAGTTCTTGAGGTCGATTTCCCGGTGCGCGATGTTCCAGTCGCCGCACAGGATGATTTCGCGCCCGCTGGCCTTGAGCTCGCGCAGGTGAGGCAGGAAGCGCTCGAGGAAATAGAATTTAACCTGCTGGCGCTCCTCGGAGCTGGAGCCGGACGGCAGGTAGAGCGAGATCACCGAGAGCTTGCCGAAATCCGCCTGCAGGTAGCGCCCCTCGGCGTCGATGTCGGCGATGCCCAGGCCCTCGGTCACCGCATCCGGCTCACGCCGCGAGTAGATGCCGACGCCGCTGTAGCCTTTCTTTTCGGCATAGTGGAAACAGCCGTGGTAGCCCTCGGGATTGAGCATTTCCGGCTTCATGTCGGCGGCCTGGGCCTTGAGCTCCTGGACGCAGACCACATCCGCGTCCTGTTTTGCCATCCAGTCGAAAAAACCCTTGCTGCCGGCGGAGCGTATGCCGTTCAAATTTGCAGATATAATGCGCAAGATTATCCCTTATTCAGATTGAGTCATGACCGATTTCAGACAGGATTTCATCGACTTCGCCATCCAGCGCAAGGTGCTGTGCTTCGGCGAATTCAAGACCAAGGCGGGGCGGCTTTCGCCCTATTTCTTCAACGCCGGCCTGTTCAACGATGGTGTGGCCCTGCAAAAACTCGGGCAATTTTACGCCAAAGCCATTCTCGCTGCCGGCCTCGATTTCGACATGCTGTTCGGCCCGGCCTACAAGGGCATTCCCCTGGCGGCGGCAGTGGCCATCGCGCTCGCCGGACAGGGACGCAACGTGCCCTACTGCTTCAACCGCAAGGAAGCCAAGGACCACGGCGAAGGCGGCACCCTGATCGGCGCCCCCCTGCAGGGCCGCGTGCTGATCGTCGACGACGTGATTTCCGCCGGCACCTCGGTGCGCGAGTCGGTGGACCTGATCCGCGCCCACGGCGCCAAGCCCTGCGGCGTGGCCATCGCGCTGGACCGCATGGAACGCGGCAGCGGAACGCTTTCCGCGGTGCAGGAAGTCAGCCAAAGCTACGGCATACCCGTTATCAGCATTGCCGATCTGGACAGCCTGACCGGCTATTTGCAGCACCATCCCGAGATGGCGCAGCACCAGGAAGCGGTGGCCGCATACCGCGATCAATACGGCGTGAAGTAAGGAGCTAGACTAAAAGTGAAGATCTTGATCATCCTCATCGCCGCCGCACTCAGCTCCGGCGCAGCACAAGCCGCACCCATGAAGAAATGCGTGGACGACAAGGGCCGAGTCTATTACGGCGACTCGATTCCGCCCGAAGTGGAAGCCAAATGCCGCACTACGAGCGAAATGACCTCCAGGGGCATGGAAAAGAAGAAAAAAACCTACCTGACGGACGAGGAAAGGCAGGCCCAGGCTGAAGAAGAGGCGAAGAAAAAAGAAGATGAGCAAAAAGCCGTGGAACAGCAGCGCCGCGACAAGGCACTGCTGTTCAGCTATTCCAATGAAAAGGAAATCGACCTGGCGCGCGACCGCAATCTTGTCGCCACCCAGGCCCAGATTGACGGCACCCAGCTGCGCATCCAGTCCGTGCAGGGCCGCCTGGACGGACTGCGCAAGCAAAACGACAACTATGCTAAAAACAAGAAACCAATCCCGCACGACTTGCAGGCGGAAATTGCCCGCGCCGAAGCAGAAATCAGGAAATTCCAGGACAGCATGGCCAAATCCAGGCAGGAGCTTGAGGCCACCAAGGCCCGCTTCGAAGACGACAAGAAACGTTTCCGCGAGCTGAAAGGCCTGCCGCCGGTCGCAGCCACTGCCGCGCAACAAGCCCCGACGCCTGCAAAGCCCGCCAAATAGGGGAGTTCAAAAACAAAAAGGGGGCCTTGGCCCCCTTTTCTTTGTCCAGCCGGCTATCAGCCGGCCAGCTTCTGCTTCAGCAACTCGTTCAACTGCGCGGGATTGGCCTTGCCCTTGCTGGCTTTCATCGCCTGGCCGACGAAAAATCCGAACAGCTTGTCCTTGCCGGAGCGGTACTCGGCCACCTGGCCCGGATTGGCAGCGATGATCTCGTCGATGATCTGCTCGATCGCGCCGCTGTCTGAAACCTGCTTCAATCCCCTGGCCTCGATGATGGCGTCCGCCTCGCCCTCGCCGTTCCACATCGCGGCAAACACTTCCTTGGCGATCTTGCCGGAAATGGTGTTGTCCTGGATGCGCTTCAGCAGGCCGGCCAGTTGGGCGTTGGAGATGGGGCTGTCGGCAATGTCCTTCCCTTCCTTGTTGAGCGCGGCGGACAGGTCTCCCATGATCCAGTTGGCCGCCAGCTTGGCAGCGTTCCTGAACTGCGCAGCATCCACGTCCCCCTTCTCGCCGGATTGAGCGGTGTTGGCACCGCCAACCCCGGCGGGGACACCCCCTGCGGGCGCGCCCGCTTGCGGGAGAGGGCTAGGGGAGAGGGGGCCGCCCAGGGCCTTGGCCGTGGCCTCGAAATAATCGGCCAGTTCGCGCGACGAGGTCATCACGCCGGCATCGTAGGCGGGCAGGCTGTATTCGCCCATGAAGCGCTCGCGCTTGGCCTGCGGCAATTCCGGCAGGGCGCTTCGAATTTCTTCGATGTAGGCATCGCTCACCACCAGCGGCAGCAGGTCCGGATCGGGGAAGTAGCGGTAGTCGTTGGCCTCTTCCTTGGAGCGCATGGAGCGGGTCTCGTCGCGGTCCGGGTCGTAGAGGCGGGTTTCCTGCACCACCCGGCCGCCGTCCTCGATCAACTCGATCTGGCGCCGGACTTCATAGTCGATGGCCTTTTCCAGGAACTTGAAGGAATTGAGGTTCTTGATTTCGCAGCGCGTGCCCAGTTTTTCCGTGCCCTTGAGGCGTACCGAGACGTTGGCGTCGCAGCGGAACGAGCCTTCCTGCATGTTGCCGTCGCAGATGCCGATCCAGCGCACCAGGGAATGCAATCGCTTGGCGTAGGCAACGGCTTCCGCGCTGCTGCTCATGTCGGGCTCGGTGACGATCTCGATCAGCGGCGTGCCCGCACGGTTGAGGTCGATGCCGGTCATGCCGTGGAAATCCTCGTGCAGTGACTTTCCGGCATCCTCTTCCATGTGGGCGCGGGTGATGCGGATGTCTTTTTCGTAATCGCCTACCTGGATGCGCAACTTCCCGCCTTCGGCCACGATGGGCAGCTCGAGCTGGGTCATCTGATAACCCTTGGGCAGATCCGGGTAGAAGTAATTCTTGCGCTCAAAAACCGACTTGCGGTTGATGCGGGCGCCGACCGCCAAGCCGAACTTGACCGCCTTTTCCGCCGCCACACGATTGAATACCGGCAACACGCCAGGCAAGGCCAGATCCACGGCGCAAGCCTGGGTGTTGGGCTCGGCGCCATAGGCGGTGGCCGCGCCGGAAAAAATCTTGGAGACGGTGTTGAGTTGGGCATGCGTTTCCAGCCCGATCACGATTTCCCATTGCATCTTTGTAAACCCCGTTATTTACCACGGAGAACACAGAGAACACGGAGTTTTGTATTCTCCGTGCCCTCTGTGTTCTCCGTGGTTACAAATCAAATCCCTTGCGGCATGCGCTGATGCCAATCCGTCGCCAGTTGGTACTGGTGCGCCACGTTCAGCATTCTGGCTTCGGCAAAATAATTGCCCACGATCTGCAAGCCCACCGGCAGGCCGTTTTCGCCGAAGCCGCAGGGCACGGACATGCCGGGCAGGCCGGCCAGGTTCACGGCGATGGTGTAGATGTCCGACAGATACATGGAAACCGGGTCGTCGCTCTTCTCGCCCAGCTTGAACGCGGTGGTCGGCGCGGTCGGCCCCATGATCACGTCGCATTGCCTGAAGGCCGCCTCGAAATCCTGTGCGATCAGGCGGCGCAGCTTCTGCGCCTGGATGTAATAGGCATCGTAGTAGCCGGCGGACAACACATAGGTGCCGATCATGATGCGCCGCTTGACCTCTGGACCGAAGCCCTGGGCGCGGGTTTTCTGGTACATGTCGCCCAGGTCGCCGTATTCCGGCGCGCGGTAGCCGTAGCGCACGCCGTCGTAGCGCGCCAGGTTGGAGGACGCCTCGGCCGGGGCCAGCACGTAATACACCGGGATGGAAAGGCGGGTGTTGGGCAGGCTGATGTCGACCGTCTCGGCGCCAAGCTTGCGGTATTCGGCCAGCGCCGCTTCCACGGCACGGGCCACATCGGCAGACAAGCCCTCGGCGAAATACTCCCTGGGCAGGCCGATTCTGAGACCCTTGAGCGGCTGATCCAGGTCGCGGGCGTAGTCTTCCCGGTCACGCTCCAGGCTGGTGGAGTCGCGGCTGTCGAAACCGGCCATGACGTTCATCATCAGGGCGCAGTCCTCGGCGCTCCGGGCCATGGGCCCGGCCTGGTCGAGCGAGGAGGCGAAGGCGATCATGCCGTAACGCGATACCGTGCCATAGGTCGGCTTGAGACCGGTGATGCCGACCAGCGCCGCGGGCTGGCGGATGGAGCCGCCGGTGTCGGTGCCGGTCGCCGCCGGACACAGGCGTGCCGCCACCGCCGCCGCGGAGCCGCCGGAACTGCCGCCGGGAACCCGGCTCAGGTCCCACGGGTTCTTGACCTTGCCGAAGAAGGAAGTCTCATTGCTTGAGCCCATGGCAAATTCGTCCATGTTGGTCTTGCCCAGGTTCACCGCGCCGGCGCGGTTGAACTGCTCGATCACGTGGGCGTCGTAAGGCGCGGAAAAATTGGCCAGCATTTTCGAGCCGCAGGTGGACAGCCAGTCCCGTGCACAGAAAATATCCTTCTGGGCAAACGGGATGCCGGTCAACAAATCGGCCTTGCCTGCCGCTATCCGCTCGTCCGCCGCGCGCGCCTGTGCCAGGCTCTTCCCCGCATCCACGGTAATGAAAGCATTGAGAGAAGGATTCAGCTCATCGATGCGTTTCAGGAAGGTTTGCGTCAGCTCGACGCTGGAGATCTTTTTATCGGCCAGAAGGCCGGATAATTCTTTTAGTGTGTTATTTATCATCTTCATGTGGAGTGAAGAGTGAAGAGTGAAATGTGAAGGGTGAAATGTGAAAAGAGCTTCCCGCACCTTCCACATTTCACATTTCACCCTTCACATTTCACGCCTCACCACCAACTCCTTATTCAATAACCTTGGGAACCAGATACAGCCCCGCTTCCACCTGCGGCGCAACCGCCTGGTAAGCATCGCGGCGATTGGCTTCGCTCACCACATCCTCGCGCAGGCGCAGCACCACGTCCTGGGCATGGGCCATGGGCTCGATGCCGCTGGTATCCACCGCCTGCATTTCCTCCACCAACCCAAAAATGCTGGAAAGCTGCGCAAGATACGTCTCTGCCTCGCTCTCGCTGACCTCGATGCGGGCCAGGTGAGCAATGCGTTTTACATCGTCCAGCGTCAATGACATAAAATTCACCCCGGTGAAACTTAATTTAACCAGCTTAATAGGTTATCATAATTCATTTTACCGAAGCACCTCCCTAGACCAAGAGAAACATGTATGTTTGGATTCCTACGCGGCTATTTTTCCACTGACCTGGCAATCGACCTGGGTACTGCCAACACCCTGATTTACGTACGCGGCAAAGGCATCGTTCTGGACGAACCTTCCGTGGTGGCCATCCGCCAAGAAGGCGGGCCGAGCGGCAAAAAAACCATCCAGGCCGTTGGCGCCGAAGCAAAACTGATGATCGGCCGCACCCCTGGCTCCATCACCGCCATTCGCCCGATGAAAGACGGCGTGATCGCCGATTTCACCATCACCGAACAGATGTTGAAGTACTTCATCAAGAAAATCCACGATTCGCGCATGCTCTCCCCCAGCCCGCGCATCATCATCTGCGTGCCCTGCGGTTCGACCCAGGTGGAACGCCGCGCCATCCGCGAATCCGCGATCGGCGCAGGGGCACGCCAGGTATTCCTGATCGAGGAACCGATGGCGGCAGCGATCGGCGCCGACCTGCCCGTGGCCGACGCCACCGGCTCGATGGTGGTGGACATCGGAGGCGGCACCACCGAAGTGGGCGTGATCTCCCTGGGCGGCGTGGTTTACGCCTCCTCCGTGCGCGTCGGCGGCGACAAGTTCGACGAAGCCATCATCAATTACATCCGCCGCAACTACGGCATGCTGATCGGCGACGCCACCGCCGAGATGATCAAGAAGGAAATCGGCTCCGCCTTCCCGGCTTCCGAAGTTCGCGAGATGGAAGTCAAGGGCCGCAACCTGGCGGAAGGCATCCCGCGCAGCTTCACCATATCCAGCAACGAGGTGCTCGAAGCCCTCACCGATCCGCTCAACGCCATCGTCAGCGCGGTCAAGCAGGCGCTGGAACAGACCCCGCCCGAACTGGGCGCGGACATTGCCGACAAGGGCATGGTGCTGACCGGCGGCGGCGCGCTGCTGCGCGACCTCGACCGCCTGCTGATGGAAGAAACCGGCCTGCCGGTGGTGGTTGCCGAAGATCCACTGACCTGCGTGGTGCGTGGTTCCGGGCGTGCGCTGGAAGAAATGGACAAGCTCTATACCGTGTTCACGAATGATTGATAGCGGTCCGTTGTCAGCCATCAGCCATCAGCTAAAAATCGCGCGGCTTACCGCGCACAAGAAAGCTGAATGCTGACCGCTGACTAGCTGACCGCTTTTCCCCATGGATCACGAACCATTTTTCAAGCGCGGCCCCAGCCCTTTCACACGGCTGGCATTCTTCGGCCTGCTTTCCATTGTTCTGATGGCTACCGATGCACGCTTCAACCAGCTTGTCCTGCTGCGCCAAGGTGTCGGTCTGGCGCTCCACCCGCTACAACAGATCGCCAACAGCCCGCTCACCCTGTCGCGCCGCGCCAGTGAATTTTTCGTCACGCAAAGCCAGCTTGCAGATGAAAACACCCGCCTGCGGCAGCAGCAACTCGGCAATGCCATGCAATTGCAGCGCAACCAGTCTTTGCAAGCTGAAAACGCCCATCTGCGCCACCTGCTTTCAACCCGGGAAAGCCTCATCCACCACGCAACCACGGTCGAGGTAATGAGTGCCGGGCGCGACCCCTTCAGCCGCAGAATCATTACGGACAAGGGTAGCTCAGCAGGAATCCAGACCGGCCAGGCAGCCATCGACGAAAGAGGACTGGTAGGCCAGGTCACCCGTGTGCAGTTGCTGAGCAGCGAGGTCACCCTGATAACCGACAAGGGCCAGGCCGTGCCGGTGGAAGTGGTGCGCAACGGCCTGCGCGCCATTGCCTTTGGCCACGGCCAGGACAACGCGCTGGAATTGGCCTTCATGCCAGCCAACATGGACATCCAGAATGGCGACCAGCTCGTTACCTCTGGGATTGATGGCACCTATCCGCGCGGCGTACCTGTTGCGGTGGTGAAACAGATAGAGCGGAATGCCGGCGACCCCTTCGCCAAAATCACCTGCACGCCGAGCGCCGGCATGGATCGCTACCGCAGCCTGTTGATCATTTCCGTCGGCGAATCACAGCCGCCAGCGCCACCGCCGTTAGAAACACAAAGCAAGAAAGCGAAGTAACGTGACCGACGCCCCCACCCTGGCACGGCCGCCCAGCGGCCAATTCATCGCCCTGACCCTGTTTGCGGCGCTGATGCTGGACATCCTGCCATGGCAAGGGGCGGCGCTGTTGCTGCGTCCGGACTTTGTGCTGCTGCTGCTGCTGTACTGGGCCGTGCATCAGCCGCTGCGCATAGGCATGGCCGCAGCCTGGGGGCTCGGCCTGGTAATGGACGTGGCCGATGGCGCGCTGCTTGGCCAATATGCGCTAGCCTATACCATTGCCGTTTTTCTTGCGCTTGCCCTGCACCGGCGCATCCAGGCTTTTAGCCTGTGGCCGCAATCACTGCATATTTTTTCACTATTGCTGGTCGGCCAGACGCTGGTTCTTCTGGTGCACCTGATATCCGGTGCCGTTTTCATCGGATGGGGGTATTTTCTCGCCAGCATCACTGGCGCGCTGCTCTGGCCCCCCCTCAGCCTGCTTGTCCAACTGGCGCTGAAGCACAAATCCCTGCCCGACATTACCTACACCACCCCGCGCAGCGGCGAAAAGTAAGTGCTCGTTAATGATTAACGAATCCTAAGCCATGCTGTTTGGAATGAGATCTGGCACCGAGCTAAGAAACAACCAGCAGGAGCTCCACCGCTTCCGGGTGCGGCTGGCGCTGGCTTCGGCTTTCGTTCTGTTTGCCTTCGCAATCTTGGCTATGCGGCTATTTTATCTGCAGGTGATGCAGCACGAGCACTACCACACCCTGGCAGAAAACAACCGCATTTCCATCGTCCCGGTCGTTCCCAACCGGGGCCTGATCCTGGACCGCAATGGCATGGCCCTGGCGCACAACTATTCCGCCTACACCCTGGAAATCACGCCAAGCAAGGTGGCCGGCCTGGAAAAAACCATCAATGAACTGGCGGACATTATCGAAATCACGCCGCGTGACCGCAGGCGCTTCAAAAAAATGCTGGACGAAAGCAAGAACTTCGAGACTTTGCCCATCCGTTCGCGCCTGACCGAGGTCGAAGTGGCGAAATTCGCGGTCAACCGTTACCGCTTCCCGGGCGTGGAAATCAAGGCCCGGCTGTTCCGCCATTACCCGCACATGGAGCTGTTCTCGCACGTGGTCGGCCACATTGGCCGCATCAGCGACCGGGATATGGAAAAACTGGAAGAAGATGAACTGCTCGCCAATTACCGCGGTACCGACCATATTGGCAAACAGGGCCTGGAGCAGAGCTACGAAAAGCAGCTCCACGGCACCACCGGCTTCGAACAGGTCGAAACCGATGCCGGCGGCCGCGCCGTGCGCACCCTGTCGCGCACGCCGCCCATTTCCGGCAACACCCTCTACCTCTCCATTGACAGCAAGCTGCAGGCGCTGGCAGTCAAGTCCTTTGGAAAATTCCGTGGCGCACTGGTGGCGATCGAGCCGAAAAGCGGCGAGATCCTGGCCTTCGTCAGCCAACCGGGCTTCGATCCCAACCTGTTCGTGGATGGCATTGATACCGCCAACTGGGAGGCCTACAGCAACTCGCCCGACAAGCCTCTCAACAATCGCGCCCTGCGTGGGCAATACCCGCCAGGCTCGACGTTCAAGCCATTCATGGCCCTGGCCGCGCTGGAACTGAACAAGCGCACCCCCTCCTATACCATCTCCGACCCCGGCTACTACATGCTGCCCGGCAGCAGCCACCATTACCGCGACTGGAAAGCCGGCGGCCACGGCTCGGTAGATCTGCACAAATCCATCGTCATCTCGTGCGACACCTATTACTACGGACTGGCGGTGGACATGGGCATAGACAACATCACCAGCTTCATGAGCCATTTCGGTTTCGGCAGGAAATCCGGCATCGACATCGAGGGCGAGCAAACCGGAGTCCTGCCATCCCAAGCCTGGAAAATGAAGCGCTTCAAGCAGAAGTGGTATACCGGCGACACCGTCAGCGTCGGCATCGGCCAGGGATATAATCTGGCCACGCCGCTGCAACTGGCGGTCGCCACCGCCGCCCTGGCCAACAACGGCCAGCTGATGCGCCCGCGCATGGTAAGAAGCATCCAGGACAGCAAAACCGGCGAGATCCGTACTCTGGCGCCTGAAGAAACGGATTCATTACCCCTCAAACCAGAAAGCCTGGAACGCGTAAAAGCGGCCATGGTGGATGTCACCCGCCCCGGCGGCACGGCAGCGCGCGCCGGTGCGGGAGCGGAATACCTGATTGCAGGCAAGACCGGGACCGCCCAGGTGGTCGGCATGAAGCAAGGGCAAAAATACGTGGAAAGCCAGGTCGCCGAGCGCCACCGCGACCATGCGCTGTTCATCGCCTTCGCCCCTGCCGACAACCCCAAAATCGCCCTGGCCATCCTGGTGGAAAACGGCGGCCACGGCGGCAGTATTGCTGCGCCCATCGCGCGCACGGTGATGGATTACTACCTGCTCGGCAAACTGCCAAAAGAAACCGCGTTGGTAGAAAGCCCTGAGGAGCCGGAACATGATTAGACGCCTGCTGGCACGCCTGGTTAAACATCTCGATGGTTACCTGCTGCTCGCCCTCTCCCTGCTCATGCTGTTCGGTCTGGTCGTGCTGTACAGCGCCGCCGGAGAGGATTTCCACTTCGTTACCAAGCAGATGATGAACCTGTCGGTGGCGCTCGGCGTGATGTGGCTGGTCGCAAACGTGCCGCCTCAACACCTCGCCCGGCTCGGCCTGCCGGTGTATCTCATCGGCCTGCTGCTGCTGCTCGGCGTGGCGCTGTTCGGCGAGGTCAGCCACGGCGCGCGGCGCTGGCTGCACATCGGCGTCACCCGCATTCAGCCTTCCGAAATCATGAAAATTGCCGTGCCGCTGATGCTGGCCTGGTATTTCGACCGCCACTCGGCGGCCCTGCGTTTCCGGGACTTCGTGGTGGCGGCGATTCTGCTGCTGCTGCCGGTGGCCTTCATTCTCAAGCAGCCCGACCTCGGCACTTCCCTGCTGGTGGGGGCGGCCGGTTTTTTCGTGCTGTTTCTCGGCGGCCTGTCGTGGCGCGTGATGATCGGCCTGGCCGTTGCAGGCACGGCCAGCCTCCCCGTATTGTGGTCGATGATGCACGATTACCAGCGCCAGCGCGTGCTGACCCTGCTCGACCCCACCCAGGACCCGCTCGGCAGCGGTTACCACATCATCCAATCCACCATCGCCATGGGTTCGGGCGGCATCTTCGGCAAGGGCTGGCTCGACGGCACCCAAGCCCATCTGGAGTTTCTCCCCGAACGCCACACCGACTTCATTCTGGCGGTGCTCGGAGAAGAGTTTGGCCTGGCAGGCGGACTTATCCTGCTGGCGATTTATCTGCTGGTAATCGGGCGCGGCATCGTGATCGCAGCCAACGCTCACACCTTGTTCGGGCGCCTGTTCGCGGGGAGTATCGTGTTTACCTTCTTCACTTACGCCTTCGTCAATATCGGCATGGTCAGCGGCATCCTGCCGGTGGTCGGGGTGCCGCTGCCGCTGGTGAGCTATGGAGGCACGTCGGCAGTGACGCTGCTGTTCGGCATGGGCGCGCTGATGAGCATTCAAACCCATCGCAAGCTGGTTCAGACCTGATCGCGCCCAGATGGAACATTTCACTGCCTGGCTGATGGGTGATGAATCCAGCCTGTGGACGCTCTTTTTTTCCAGCTTTCTCGGTGCAACTGTTTTGCCGGGGGGCTCCGAAGCCGTACTGTTCGTACTGCTCAAACTGCATCCCCAATTGCTCTGGCCGGCCTTGCTCACTGCGACCATCGGCAACACGCTTGGTGCAATGACGTCCTATCTGCTGGGGCGGCTGTTTCCCAAGGACCGCCACCATCGCGCCGCCGCCTGGCTGCAGCTCCATGGCAGCCCGGTCCTGCTGCTGGCCTGGGCGCCACTGATTGGCGATGCCTTGTGCGTGGCTGCCGGATGGCTGCGCATCAACCCCTGGCACGCAGCCCTGTTCATGCTGCTGGGCAAGGGCGCGCGCTATGGCTTGGTAACCATGGCGGCGACATAGGCAAATAGGCCGCCTCATTCGCCGCGGCTTGGGTTAAAATTGATTTTTTGCCTTGCTCCAAAATTCCATGACCGCCCGCCTGCGCGAAATCCCCTACAACTACACCTCCTTTTCCGACCGGGAAATCGTCATCCGCTTCCTCGGCGAGGACATGTGGCAGGTGCTGGAAGCCCTGCGCGCACAACGCAAGACCGGCCGTTCGGCGCGCATGCTGTTCGAGGTGCTGGGCGATTTGTGGGTAGTCAACCGCAACCCCTACCTGCAGGACGACCTGCTCGCAAACAAGAAGCGCCAGACGGCACTGGTCGGAGCATTGCGCCACCGCCTGAAAGCCATCGAGGAACGCCGTCAGGACAACGTCAAGGTCTTGCAGTTGCTGCAGGCGGCACACCGTGCAGTCAACGAATTCGAGCGCGGCTTCGAACAAACCCGCAAGCTGCGCAAGAAAGTACTGGCCAAACTCCTGCCTCACACCCGCCGCGACAACATCCAGTTCGACGGGTTGAGCCGCGTTTCGCACGTTACCGATGCCACCGACTGGCGCGTGGAATATCCCTTCGTGGTGATCAACCCCGATACCGAGCGCGAGATCGCACCGCTGGTGGAAGCCTGCATCGAGTGCGGCCTGACCCTGATCCCGCGCGGCGGCGGCACCGGCTACACCGGCGGCGCCATTCCGCTCGACCCCCTGACCGCGGTGATCAACACCGAGAAGCTGGATGCGCTGGGCCCGGTGGAGCGCACCCCGCTGCCGGGCGTGGCCGAGCCGGTCGCCACCATCCTGTGCGGCGCCGGCGTGGTGACGCGGCGCGTCATGGAAGCGGCGGAGGCGGCGGGACAGGTGTTCGCGGTGGACCCGACCTCGGCCGACGCCTCGTGCATCGGCGGCAACGTGGCGATGAACGCGGGCGGCAAGAAAGCCGTGCTGTGGGGCACGGCGCTCGACAACCTGGCCTGGTGGCGCATGGTGACGCCCGATGCCAACTGGCTCGAAGTGGAACGCCTCGACCACAACCAGGGCAAGATCCACGACGCCGAGTCGGTCCGCTTCCGCATCAGCCGCTTCGCGCCGGATGGAAAAACGCTCATGGGCGAACCGGAAATCCTCGGCGTCGCCGGGCATTGCTTCCGCAAGGCGGGGCTGGGCAAGGACGTCACCGACAAGTTCCTGTGCGGCCTGCCGGGCATCCAGAAGGAAGGCTGTGACGGCATCATCACCTCGGCCAGATTCATCCTGCATCGCATGCCGGCGCACACCCGCACCGTGTGCATGGAATTTTTCTGCCAGGTACGCGATGCGGTGCCCGCCATCGTCGAAATCAAGAATTACATCGATGCCCATCCCAAAGCCTTGCTGGCGGGACTGGAGCACCTCGACGAGCGCTACTTGAAGGCCGTCGGATACGCCACCAAGGCAAACCGGACCAAGCGCCCGAAAATGGTGCTGCTGGCGGACATCGTCTCGGATGACGAGGCCGCCTGCGGCGAAGTCGCATCGGAAATGGTCAAGCTGGCCAACGGCCGCAACGGCGAAGGCTTCATCGCGGTGAGCCCGGCGGCGCGCAAGAAGTTCTGGCTCGACCGCGCCCGCACGGCCGCCATCGCGGCGCATACCAACGCCTTCAAGATCAACGAGGACGTGGTGATCCCCCTGCCGCGCATGGGCGACTACTGCGACGGCATCGAACGCATCAACATCGAGCTTTCCACCCACAACAAGCTGCAACTGGTGGAAGCCTTGCAGCGCTTCCTCAAAGGCCAGTTGCCGCTGTTCCAGGACGAAGACACCATCGCCGACCCGGAACTGACCGAAGACCGGCGGCGGCGCGCGCTCAACATGCTGGAGGAAGTGCAGAAACGCTGGCAGGAGATGCTGGGCAACCTGGATACGCCGATCGAAGGGTTCAAATTCCAGCAGCCGGAAACCGAGCACAAGCATCGCACCGTGTTCGAACTGCTGCAGGACCACACCCTGCGTGTTTCCTGGAAGCGCGAAATCCGGCGTGAACTGCAGACCATTTTCACAGGGCGCGAATACCAGCCGATTCTCGAGCAATGCGACCTCATCCACGGCAAGATCCTGAAAAGCCGCGTGTTCGTGGCGCTGCACATGCACGCCGGCGACGGCAACGTGCACACCAACATCCCGGTCAACTCCGACGACTATGCCATGCTCAAGGCCGCCAACCATGCGGTGGCGCGCATCATGCGCCTGGCGCAATCGCTGGGCGGCGTGATTTCAGGCGAACATGGCATCGGACTGACCAAGCTGGAATTCCTCGAAGCCGCGGCAATCGAGAAATTCGCCCATTACAAGCAGCAGGTGGACCCGCACGGCCACTTCAACCGCGGCAAGCTGCTGCCCGGCGCAGACCTGCGCAATGCCTACACCCCCAGCTTCAGCCTGCTGGAAACCGAATCGCTGATCATGGAGCAGAGCGCCATCGGCGAAATTGCCGATTCGATCAAGGACTGCCTGCGCTGCGGCAAGTGCAAGCCGGTATGCAGCACCCACGTGCCACGCGCCAACCTGCTTTACAGCCCGCGCAACAAGATCCTCGCCACTTCGCTGCTGATCGAAGCCTTCCTCTACGAAGAACAGACGCGGCGCGGCGTTTCATTGCAGCATTTCGACGAATTCAACGATGTCGCCGACCATTGCACGGTATGCCACAAATGCGCCAGTCCCTGCCCGGTGAACATCGATTTCGGCGATGTCTCCATCGCCATGCGCAACTTCCTGCGTTTGCAGCACAAGAAGAAATTCAATCCCGGCACTTTTGCCGCCATGCTGTTCCTCAACGCCACCGACCCCGCCACCATCAAGGCCATACGCACGGTCATGATCGGCTGGGGCTACCAGGCTCAACGCCTGGGCTATGCCGTAGGCAAACATTTCGGCCTGGTCAAGCCGCAGACCCAGCATCCGCCCGCCACGCTCGGCAAGCCCGCGCTCACGGCCCAGGTCATCCATTTCATCAATAAGCCCATGCCGGGCAAGATGCCGAACCGGACCTCGCGCGCCCTGCTGGGTCTGGAAGACGCCACCATGGTGCCGGTCATCCGCAACCCCGCCAAGCTCAGCGAGGAGTCGGACGCGGTGTTCTACTTCCCGGGCTGCGGCTCGGAACGCCTGTTCAGCCAGGTGGGGCTCGCCACCCAAGCCATGCTGTTCGAGATCGGCGCCGTCACGGTTTTGCCGCCGGGCTACCTGTGCTGCGGCTACCCGCAGACTTCCTCCGGCGACGAGGACAAGGGCCAGGAAATCACCACCGCCAACCGCGTGCTGTTCCATCGCGTCGCCAACACCCTGAACTACCTCGACATCAAGACCGTGATCGTGTCCTGCGGCACCTGCATGGACCAGTTGCTGAAATACCAGTTCGACAAGATTTTCCCCGGCTGCCGCCTGCTGGATATTCACGAATACCTGATGGAAAAAGGAGTCAAGCTGGAAGGCGTCGAAGGCAAGCGCTACCTCTACCACGACCCTTGCCACACGCCGATGAAAACCCACTCGCCGATCGCCGTGGCAAGCACGCTGATGGGCAGCGAAGTCAAGCTGAACGACCGTTGCTGCGGAGAAGCCGGAACGCTGGCAGTGACGCGCGCCGACATCTCTACCCAGATCCGCTTCCGCAAACAGGAAGAACTCATCAAGGATGCTGCGCTGCTTCATGAAGCCGCGCCGGATGCCAAGATGAAAATTCTGACATCCTGCCCCTCTTGCCTGCAGGGCCTTTCCCGCTACAATGACGACACGGGAATCGAGGCCGACTACATCGTGGTCGAGCTGGCGCGCCACCTGCTTGGCGAGAACTGGCAGACGGATTACATAGCCAAGGCCTCAACCGGCGGAATCGAGCGGGTATTGTTGTGAGACCTAGCTGTCAGCGTTCAGCCATCAGCAATCGGCTTGGAGCAACACCTGGACTAAACGCTGATCGCTGTAAGCTGAAGGAATCTTGATGGACATCGATTTCGATCTGCCGGCCATACTGGCCGATGCGCCACGTCCGGAATTCAACGATGCCAGTGCGTGCCGGAAATGGCTGAAAACCCTGCCCCTGACCAATATCCAGACACTTCATGGCGAGCTCCGCCAGCAGTTGGAATTACTCGCTCATTTTGCGCTACCCGCCCTGGAACGCCTGAAGATACTGGAGCAGTTGCGTGAAACCGTGGCCTATCTGGCAAGCGAACTGGGCAAGAAATATCGCAACAAACCCATGCCCCTCTCGCCCCTGGAACAAACCGCGTGGCTCAATGAACAGGCGTTGTGGCTCAGTTTTGGGAAAAGTTACCTGCAGTGCCTGGAGGCGGCGCAAAAAGGGGATGCCGAAGTCATCCCTTTTGTCGCCCTGACCACCCAGCGCGCCATGAACTGCATCACTTTCCAGATGCTGGGTTTTGCTCATGCCTACCGGCTCGTACCTGCGCCCATGTGGCGGCAAATGCACTTTTTGTACCGCCACGCCGAAGAGCGGGGAGTTGCCGCCAAACGCATCAAGGATGCCCTGAACCACGAGGACGGCACCAACTCGTGCCAGGCATCCTATGCCAAGGCGCTGTTGCTGGGACTGTCCGACCCGCTGAAATTGGCTTCGCGCCAGATTCTCCAGCTCGACCGCTGGCTCGACCGCTGGTCCGCTCGCTTGACGGTGGGCAAGGATCAACCGCCGACACCTTCACTGCCCCTGATCAGCGTGGACCTGGCTGGAGAAAGCGGGGCCGTGATTTTTACTGGGCAATTAATGGGCGAGCGGCGTTTTGTGGATACCGAACGAATCGCCCTATCCCTCAGAAAACGCATCAAATTCCTGAAAAGTGGCGGCAACCCGGCCGAGGTGGGCCTCGGTGACGAGTGCATCCAGCCCTCTTGCGAGCTACTGCTCAGCGCGCTTTACAAACGCTGGTGCGAAGTGCCGCTGACACGCACCTTCCCGCGCGACAGCGGCGGAAGCACTGTTCAGCTGTGCTTCGCATTCCCCGCCATCTATTTTTTTCTTGGCGATGCATCTCCTTTCAAACAGCCGGGTGAAACACTGGATGTCGCGCCTGAAATCATGCAAGACATGCACATGTTCGGCCGTGTCACCCAGCGTACCGAGAAACTGCTCTTCGCACGTCTGGGGTTTGCCCTGGAAAACTGGCACAACCTCGATCAGAGTGCCGGTGGATTCCGTCTCTCTCGTCGCGGCGCGGGCGAACGCATTAGCCAGAACCAGCTGGTTGCGCTGCGCAGCATTGAAAGCGCGCCATTCAGCCTCGCCGTAGTCCGCTGGCTGATGGTGGACAACGACGCGGGAGACCTTAGCATCGGCACTCGCATGCTGCCAGGGCTACCCACCCCCCTGGCTGCCAGGCAGCTCACATTGAACCCGGCTGACATGGGTCTCTTTGTCCCGGCATTTCAGCTTTCCGCCATGCCCGAGCAACAGGAACCCGCCAGCCTGGTCCTGCCCATAGGCTGGTTCCAGCCGGGCAAGCGCGTGCAGATTTACGCCAGCATGACGGAAACGGTGAAACTCACCGGCCTGCTGGAAAAGGGGGCTAATTTCGAGCGCGTCACTTATGTCAACGAACCGATGCTTTAAACGAAGTTTTGTGAAGCGTGAAATGTAAACACATCCACTGAACCTGCTTTTACATTTCACGCTTCACAACAAGGGCGTAGCCCAAGCGGCTTCACATTTCACTTGTTACATGGTTGATCCGGGATCAATAACCCGCCCGATAGGGAAACAGGCGCAGAAGGTGCTCCCTTTGCCCGGCGTGCTTTCGACTTCCAGGTGTCCCTGATGGCGGGTCAGGATATGTTTGACAATTGACAGCCCCAGGCCGGTTCCCCCTGTTTCGCGTGATCGCCCACGATCGACGCGGTAGAAACGCTCGGTGAGACGGCTGATGTACTGGGGCTCGATGCCAATCCCGCTATCCTGCACACAGAATCGCGCCTCCTGGTCTTTCATGTTCCAGCGCAAGATGATCTCCCCCCCTTCCGGGGTGTAGCGCACCGCATTGCTGACCAGGTTACCAAAAGCACTGCGCAGTTCACGCTCATTTCCCGTCAGCCTCACATCCGTATTGA
Source organism: uncultured Sulfuricella sp. (assembly GCA_964384915.1). Classification (GTDB taxonomy): domain Bacteria; phylum Pseudomonadota; class Gammaproteobacteria; order Burkholderiales; family Sulfuricellaceae; genus Sulfurimicrobium. Next base: position 65,358 of record CAYLMA010000014.1, read on the forward strand.
CTTCCAGATTAAGGCGATGACGTCCCGCGCTCAGGGAAATAGCCTCCTTGTACAGGGTTCCGATCAGGCTTTTAACATCGACGCTTTCCTCGGAGATTCTCTCCTGATTGCTTTCGAGGCGTGACAAAGTCAGCAAATCATCCACCAGCCCCTGCATGCGGCGGGTTTGATCGAGCATCAGCTGGAAGTGGCGGCGGCTCTGCTCCATGTTGATCTGCTCCGCATCGGCGAAGCCTTCGAGGAAGCCGCCTACAACGGTCAGTGGCGTACGCAGTTCATGCGATACGTTGGCAATGAAGTCTCGACGCATGGTTTCCACACGTTCCAGTTGGGTCACATCGCGACTGAGAAGCAATTTCTGGCGGTCGCCGAATGGCACCAACTGGATGGAGAGGGTGAGATCAGTATTGCGCGCCGACTTCATTACCAGAGGTTCGCCGTCATTATTCGCTACCAGATATTCGGTAAATTGTGCCTGGCGCACCAGGTAACTGAGACGCTGACCATGGTCGCGCTGGTTGCTGATGTCAAACTGTTTTTCCGCCGCCGGGTTACACCATTCGATCTGGCCCGCCTCATTGATCATGATGATGCCATCCGGCATGGCTTCCGCCGCGCGCTGGAAGCGTTCCAGAACAGCGCTCAACTCATCCTGGTGTGTCGTACGCAGCCGGCCTGAACGGTAGAGCACGCTGAAAACATCATCCCATACGCCGGAAGCCTCCGGCACCTCCGTTCCAGGTGCCGCCCGCAACCAGCGAATCAGGGCACTGAGATGCATCGCATGACGCAACCAGAGCAGCAACAGAAAGCACCCGAACAACAGTAGCGCAATCACAGGCCCGAATAGCGGCCACATGATCAAGGCCATTAGCGCCGCCGCCAGGGGTGGCCAGAGCAGACGTCCCCACAAGCCGGGCATTCAATTTCTCTCCAGGTTCAATCCGGGCTGTTTCATGCGTGTTCCGAGAAACGGTAGCCTGAGCCACGCACGGTCTGAATCAGAAACTCGTGGCCGGTATCCTCAAGAGCCCGCCGCAAGCGGCGAATATGGACATCCACGGTACGATCCTCAACAAACACCTGGTTACCCCAAACCTGGTCCAGCAATTGGCTGCGGGAATGCACGCGTTCGGCGTGGGTCATCAGGAAATGCAGCAGGCGGAATTCGGTCGGCCCCAATTCCACTGGCTTGCCCCCCGCCGTTACCCGGTGACTGGAAGGGTCCAGGCGCAGCCCGCCTGTTTCCACCGGATCATCGGTCATTTGCGGGGCGCGGCGGCGCAGCACAGCCTTGATCCGCGCCATCAACTCACGCGGCGAGAAAGGCTTGGTGATGTAATCATCGGCACCGGTATCAAAGCCCGCGATCTTGTCCTGTTCCTCGCCACGCGCCGTAAGCATGATGATGGGAATGGCCTTGGTGTAAGCGTCGGCCTTGAGGCGGCGCGCGAACTCGATCCCGCTCACGCCGGGCAGCATCCAGTCGAGCAGGATCAGGTCGGGCAGCGTGTCGCGCAGCAGGCCTAATGCCTGTTCCGCGCTCGCCGCATTGAGGGTATGGTGCCCTGCTTGTTGCAGATTGAAGGAAAGCAATTCCTGAATTGCCGGTTCGTCTTCCACCACGAGAATATTTGCAGCCATACTGATGTCCTTGAAGTTTGAGCTGCTGGGATAATATGACGGAAATATTACAGCATGGTGACAATTATAGCGCTTGATGTTTTTTCATGCCTTTTGTATAGTGGCACGTGAAGTTTCGCGGCTATCTGCCTGAATTAAACACAATTAAGGGGGTTAAATTGTTTAATACACCACAGGGTTCGTCCTGGTTTCCGTCGCTGGCGATGGCTACCATCCTCGGGTTCATGACCCTTCTATCAGGTTGTGGTGGCGGGGGCGCGTCCGGCGGCATGACTGGCTCCACCACCGTTGCCGCCCCCACCCTCACGGTAGTTCTGACTGATGCTTCAGGCACCACGATCAACTCTGTCCCGTCCGGCGGCTCAGCCAGCGTAACGGCAACGTTAAAAGACGGCAGCGGATTGCCCGTAGCAAATGCGGTAGTCTTGTTTGCGCTAGATGCCACCTACGGAACTTTCACACCGACCACAGGCACGGCACTCACCGATGCCTTGGGCAAAGCCAGCGTCACCCTGAAAGCCGATAGTTTAAACAGCGGAGCCACCACCATCACGGCGAGCAGCCAGGTCGGGAGCGCCACGGTCACGGGCTCGGCGAATTTCCAGGTTGGCGCATCAAATCTCTCCTTGAGCGCTCTTACCTTCGGCGTGACAACGCTTTCAGCTTATGGCACGACCAGCGTCAACGTCACAGTAAACAGCAACGGCGCGCCCTACACCACCCCGATGACGGTAAGTTTCTCCTCCCCCTGCGCCAGCGCGGGCAAAGCGATTCTGACCGCTTCCGCAACAACGCTCAACGGCACCGCGACTGTTTCCTACCGCGACAACGGATGTGCCGGAACCGATGTCGTCACCGCCGCATTGATGACAGGCGCATCTACTTCCGGCACGCTGACCGTCACCGCCCCTGCGATCGGCTCCCTGCAATTCATCAGCGCCCTGCCCACCACCATCACGCTGAAGGGCACCGGCGGTTTGGGCATGCAGGAAACTTCCATCCTGACGTTCAAACTGGTGGATACGGGCGGCAATCCCTTGTCCGGCAAAACCGTCAATTTCAGCCTGAATACCACGGTGGGCGGCATTACCCTTTCCGCGCCATCGTCGATCTCGGGCGCGGACGGCACTGTGGTCGTGACCGTCAGCGCCGGAACCGCCCCCACGCCGGTGCGGGTAACCGCTGCCACCACCAGCCCGGCGCTTTCCACCCAGTCCGACCAGTTGACCATCACCTCCGGCATTCCGTCCCAGTCCGGATTTTCGCTCAGCGCCAGCACACACAACATCGAAGGTTGGCTTTATGACGGGGAAACCACCTCCATTACCGCCCGGCTTGCCGATCATTTCAGCAACCCCGTTCCGGATGGCACGGGGGTGACCTTCATCAGCGAGGGCGGCAGCATTCAGGGCTCGTGCACTACAATGGGAGGGGCCTGTAGCGTCACCATGAGCAGCCAGAACTTCCGCCCGACCAACGGCAGAGTCACCGTTCTGGCCTATGCCGTCGGCGAAGAAGGATTCGTGAACAACGATGCGAATTATTTGTTCAGTTCAAATACCGAATGGACGCCCGCTAATGACGATCTGGGCGAGGCTTTCTTGAATGTTGACGATACAGAAAATCCTGTTGTTTACACTCCCGGGGTTGACACCTACCTGGATTTCAATGGCAATGGCGTCTACACAGCCAAGAATGGAAAATACGACGGGATTCTCTGCGACACGTCGATTTCCGGCCTGTGCAACAAGCAAACCGTCCATGTGCGCGGCTCGCAGACCATTACCTTCTCCGGCTCCTTCGCCGAGGGCACCATCATCTCCCCCGCAAGCCTGAACCTTGGTGGTTGCGGGGGCACTCAGGCGGTCACATTAACCATTAGAGACGTCAATAACAATCCTCTTCCAGCGGGCACAAGCGTCGTGGTTACAGCCGACAACGGAACCATAACAAGCGGAGGCAGCTTCAGCATCCAGGATACCACCGCCGTGGGTGGGACGATCCACATTGTTGGCATCAAGGGTGATGGCACCGTGGACGCAACAACCGGGCTTTGCAAGGACACCACGTTGAGTGGCAGCCTATCTGTCAAGATCACCACGCCCAATGGAAACATCACGGAGGCCAGCATCCCCGTTACGAACTAAATTCGCATGAAAGATTTGAATGGGCCTCTGATGAGGCCCATTTTTTTGCGCATAAGCCTGTGGAACATGCGTTCAGCGCACCAACAGGAAATCTAATTTCTCAGGGTTTTTTCGCTACCGAGTTCAATTATAGTGGATGGCCGCTTGCGCCTCCCAATCAAACCAGGCACCACCAATACGTCCGGCCCGAAAAACTTGGCGCATGCTGCGGCGGTCCGCGCCGGTTTTTTCCCCGACCGGTTGGCGCTGGTGGAAACCAGGGCCATATTCAATGCCTGGCACAAACGCGCGGCCAGCGGATGCCCGGTGACGCGCACGGCAATGCTTTGATGGCGCCCGCGCAGCCAGGGCTGCGTCTTGCTGGTTGAGGGAAGCAGCCAGGTCACGGGGCCTGGCCAGGTGGGCGCAATTTTGCGCCATTGCGCATCAGTGAGGGGTGCCGCATAGGGCTGCAACTGAATGAAATTCGACCCAATCAGGATCAAGCCTTTATGCTGCGGGCGTCCCTTGATGTGCAGAATTTTCATGACTGCGCGGCGGTTGCGCGGATCGCAGCCAAGGCCGTAGCAGGATTCGGTGGGGTAGGCAATGACGCCGCCCTGTTCGAGATGGGCGCGAACCCTGTTCAGGAGGGTGCTGGATAGAACTGCCGTAGAGGCAGAAAAGCGTGGCATGTTTCCGCCCCGTCAGCGGGACTTCTTGTCAACCGCCCGGTAGCCGATATCACGCCGCATCTGGCAGCCGTCGAAGCGAATAAGATCGGCGACCTGGTAGGCACGCGTCTGGGCCAGGCGCACGCTGTCACCCAGCGCGGTCACGCACAATACACGGCCACCGCTGACGACCACATTTTTGCCCACCACAGCCGTACCCGCGTGGAATACATGCGCATCCGCTTCCGGTTCGGGCAGACCCGCAATGATATCGCCCTTGCGCGGACTGTCGGGATAGCCTGCGGCAGCCAACACCACGCCCAGCGCCACGCGCCGGTCCCATTCGACTTCGGCCTTGTCCAGCGTGCCATTGACGGCATGCTCCACCAGCGCCACCAGATCACTCTTCAAGCGCATCATGATCGGCTGGGTTTCCGGATCACCCATGCGGCAGTTGAATTCCAGCGTCTTCACTTGCCCTTTGGCATCGATCATCAGGCCGGCATAGAGAAAACCGGTGTAGGGCACGCCGTCCTTGGCCATGCCGCTGACGGTGGGCAGAATGATCTCGCGCATCACCCGTGCATGGATTTCCGGCGTCACCACGGGCGCCGGGGAATAGGCGCCCATACCGCCGGTGTTGGGGCCTTGATCGCCATCCAGCAGGCGTTTGTGGTCCTGGCTGGTGGCCAGCGCAAGCACATGCTCGCCATCCACCATGACGATGAAGCTGGCCTCTTCGCCCATGAGGAATTCTTCGATTACCACGCGCGAACCGGCCGAGCCGAGCTTGTTGCCTTCCAGCATCATGTCGACGGCGGCATGCGCTTCCTCGAGCGTGGCGGCAACCACCACGCCTTTGCCGGCAGCCAGGCCATCGGCCTTGATCACGATAGGCGCGCCCTTGAGCTCCAGGTAGGCGTGAGCCCCAGCAGCATCGCTGAAGGTGGCGTAAGCCGCCGTAGGGATGCCATGGCGCGCCATGAAGGCCTTGGCATAATCCTTGGAGCTTTCAAGCTGCGCGGCCTGCTTTGTCGGTCCGAAAATCTTCAGGCCGGCGCTGCGAAAGGCATCCACCACACCCTCGGCCAATGGCGCTTCCGGGCCGACCACAGTGAGGGCTATTTTTTCGTTCTGGGCAAAGGCCACCAGGGTCGGGATGTCCGTGACCGGAACATTGGTAAGATCAGGCTCCAGCGCAGTGCCGGCATTGCCGGGGGCAACGAACACCTTGTGAATGCGCGGCGACTGCGCCAGCTTCCATGCCAGCGCATGCTCGCGGCCGCCGCCGCCGATGACCAGAATTTTCATGAATAACTCTCAGTTGAGAGCTATCAGCTATCAGCTATCAGCTATCAGCAAAAACTGACGGCTGATAGCTGACGGCTGACAGCTGATTTAATGTCTGAAATGCCGCATGCCCGTGAACACCATTGCCATGCCATGTTCGTTCGCAGCGGCAATCACTTCCTCGTCGCGCATTGAGCCGCCGGGCTGGATCACCGCCGCGATACCCGCCTGGGCGGCCTGGTCGATACCATCGCGGAAGGGGAAAAAGGCATCGGATGCCATCACTGAACCCCGTACTTCAAGACCTGCGTGCTCTGCCTTGATGGCCGCGATGCGTGCCGAGTTGACGCGGCTCATCTGGCCGGCGCCCACGCCTATGGTCATCTTGCCCTTGCCATACACAATCGCATTGGATTTGACGTACTTGGCCACCTGCCAGGCGAACAGCAGATCCGCCATTTCTTCCGGGCTGGGCTGGCGCTGGGTGACGACACGCAGTTCCTGGTGCAGCAGGAGATCCGCCTCCTGCACCAGAAGGCCGCCGGCGACCCGTTTGTAGTCCAGGCGTTTTGCCGGTTGCGCCGCCCACTGTCCGCATTCGAGCAGGCGCACGTTTTTCTTGGCGGCAACTACTTCCACTGCGGCAGCGGATACGCTGGGCGCGATAATGACTTCGACGAACTGGCGCTCGACGATAGTGCGGGCGGTGTCCGCATCGAGTTCGCCATTGAAAGCGATAATGCCCCCAAAAGCGGATTCCGGGTCGGTCTGGTAGGCGCGTTCATAGGCCTCCAGCAGGGTTTTTCCATAAGCCACGCCGCACGGATTGGCATGCTTCACGATCACGCATGCAGGCGCTTCGCTGAACTGTTTGACGCATTCCAGCGCAGCATCCGCATCAGAGATATTGTTGTAGGACAATTCCTTGCCTTGCAGTTGGCGTGAAGTGGCAATGGAGGCATCGCCATTTTCACCTTGGGCGACATAGAACGCGCCCTGTTGGTGCGGATTCTCTCCGTAACGGCAATCCTGCGCCTTGCTGAATTGCAGGTTGAGCTTGTGCGGAAACGGCTGGCGTTGTCCCTGAGCATCAAGAGCGGTAAGGTAGTTGCTGATCATGCCGTCGTATTCAGCGGTATGCGAAAAGGCCTTCTTTGCCAGTTCAAACCGGACTTCATGGCCGATGGCGCCCTGGGTAGATTTCATTTCCTTTTCCACCGTGGCGTAATCTGCGGGGTCGGTCACCACTGCCACATGCGCATAATTCTTGGCTGCCGCGCGCACCATGGTTGGGCCGCCGATATCGATATTCTCGATGGCATCCTCAAGCGTGCAAGCCGCTTTGGCAATCGTGGCGGCAAAGGGATACAGGTTGACCACCACCAGATCGATCGGAGGGATGTTGGCGCCTTCCATTGCGGCAACATGCGTGGGCAGATCGCGGCGGCCCAGAATGCCGCCATGCACTTTAGGATGGAGGGTCTTGACCCGCCCGTCGAGCATTTCCGGGAAACCGGTGTAGTCACCGACTTCAATCACCGGAACACCCGCCTGCTGCAGCAGATTGGCCGTCCCGCCGGTGGAAAGTATTTCGACCCCGAATTGCTGCAGGGTGCGCGCAAACTCCACCACCCCTGTTTTGTCCGAGACACTCATGAGTGCACGTTTGATCATCGTCATAATCGCTACCTAAAATTAAAGAAAGGGCGCCACCCGGGATATGAATATCCACAACCTGGCTAATCAGACCCCCGCCATGGCCAATGGCGTGTTAGCTATTTGATGCCATGCGCCTGCATTTTCTTGCGCAAGGTGTTGCGGTTGATGCCGAGCATTTCGGCCGCACGGGTCTGGTTACCTTCCGCCTGGTGGAGGATCACTTCGAGCAAGGGCTTCTCGACGCAACCCACCACCATGTCATAGACCGCACAGGGGGTTTCACCATCGAGATCGGCAAAGTACTGTGACATGGCCCTGCGGACACAACTGGCAATTTCATTTTCGTTCATCATGCTGCGCTTACCTTGTTGTATCGAGGCCTCAGGCCGCAGCCAGTTCTTCGCTGCGGTAGGTCAGGTAGGTAGAATTGGCACCCAGTTCCGAGAAAAACAGCTCCACTGCAGCCAACTGTTCAGCCACGCTCTGAAGTTGGTTCATGGCATGCCTGAAGCTCGCCGAACCTGCCAAACCCTTGGTGTACCAGGAAATATGCTTGCGCGCCATGCGCAGACCGGTGTACTCGCCATAGAACTGGTACAAGTCATGCAGATGTCCGATCAGCACACGGTGGATTTCAGCCACCTCGGGCGGCGGCAGATGCCTGCCGGTTTGCAGAAAATGTGCAATCTCGCGGAAAATCCACGGCCTGCCCATAGCCGCACGACCGATCATGACGGCATCGGCACCGGTGTGTTCCAGCACATACCGGGCTTTTTCCGGCGTCGTGATGTCACCATTGGCAATCACCGGGATGCGGATATGCGTCTTGACTGCAGCGATGGTGTCGTATTCCGCCTCCCCGCTATAGCCGCAAGCACGAGTGCGCCCATGTATCGCCAATGCCAGGATGCCTTCATCTTCTGCGATACGCGCGATATTGATCGCATTGCGGTGATCGCGATCCCAACCGGTGCGTATTTTCAATGTAACGGGAATATCCACCGCTCTCACGACAGTACCGAGAATACGCGCCACCAGCGCTTCATCCTGCAGCAGCGCCGAGCCCGCCATGACGTTACAGACTTTCTTGGCCGGACAACCCATGTTGATGTCGATAATCTGGGCACCCTGTTCCGCATTATATCTCGCCGCTTCGGCCAGCATGGCCGGGTCTGCTCCAGCAATCTGCACCGAGACAGGCTTGACCTCGCCCTCGTGATTGGCGCGTCTTTTGGTTTTGGCGCTGCCGTAAAGAAGGGAGTTGCTGGTCACCATCTCGGACACCGCCATGCCCGCGCCCATCAATTTGCACAACTGACGGAAAGGCCTGTCCGTCACACCCGCCATGGGAGCAACGATGAGATTGTTCTTGAGCTGGTGCGGCCCGATTTTCATAATGTCACGATGATTGGGGAAGCCGGTAATTTTATACCGTTTTGTCCTGCTTAAAAAGGCAGCAAAGTGCCATGGCGACAAAAAAGGCGGACATGAATCCGCCTTTTTTGCTCATGGCCCTCTCTCCTGACAAAGGGAAGAGGGTTTCAGGGCCTACTTGACGATGGCTTTCAGCTCGCCCTTGGCGTACATGCCAGCAACCCTGTCGAGCATGATCGGCTTGATCTTGTCGGCGTTCCCGGCGGAACCGAAGGCTTCGAAACGCGCCTTGCAGATTTCCTTCATTGCCTTCGTCGCCACGGCGTAGAACTTGCGGGGATCGAATTCCTTGGTGTTCTCGGCCAGGTATTTGCGGATCGCGCCGGTGGAAGCCATGCGCAGGTCGGTGTCGATGTTCACCTTGCGCACGCCGTGCTTGATGCCCTCAATGATTTCTTCAACCGGCACGCCGTATGTCTGTGGCATGGTGCCGCCGAATTCGTTGATGATCTTGAGCCATTCCTGTGGCACCGAGGAAGAACCGTGCATCACCAGGTGGGTATTGGGGATGCGGGCATGGATTTCCTTGATGCGGGAAATTGCCAGCACGTCGCCTGTGGGCGGACGGGTGAATTTGTAAGCACCGTGGGAGGTGCCGATGGCAATTGCCAGCGCATCCACGCCGGTAGCCTTGACGAATTCAGCCGCTTCGTTGGGGTCGGTCAGCAGTTGGTCCATGGTCAGCACGCCTTCTGCGCCGTGACCGTCTTCCTTTTCGCCGTGGCCGGACTCCAGGGAACCCAGACAGCCCAGTTCGCCTTCAACGGAAACGCCTACAGCGTGGGACATTTCCACGACCTTGCGCGTCACATCCACGTTGTATTCGAAGCTGGAAGGGGTCTTGCCGTCCTCCATCAGTGAACCGTCCATCATCACGCTGGAAAATCCGGAGCGGATGGCGTTGATACATACGGCCGGGGATGCGCCGTGGTCCTGGTGCATCACCACCGGAATGTGCGGATAGGCTTCGATTGCTGCGTCGATCAGGTGGCGCAGGAAGGCTTCACCCGCATATTTGCGCGCGCCGGCGGAACCCTGCATGATCACCGGGCTGTTGCATTCGTCGGCAGCCTGCATGATCGCCTGCACCTGCTCCAGGTTATTGACGTTGAACGCAGGCAGGCCGTAGCCATTTTCAGCAGCGTGGTCCAGCAGTTGACGCATAGATACTAATGCCATGTTTTATCTCCTGTAATTAACTGGTAAGTCGTGAATCTTTTGGGTGAAACGTGAAGCCTCTCGCTACGCTTCGCTGTGAAAGGTGAAATGTAAAAATCCACTGAGCCAGCCTTTACATTTCACGCTTCACAAGCAAGGGCGTAGCCCGAGCGATTTCACCTTTCACGTTACAATGCTCAAGCTTTTCTGTGCTCGCCAACCCGAACAATTTTCATGGTATTGGTGCCGCCGGATTTACCGATTGGCTCGCCGATGGTCAGCAAAATCGTGTCGCCATCACGCACGGCGCCACGGCGGCGGAGTTCGTCTTCCGCTTCACGCAGCAGCAGTTCTGGATCGTGCGTGAACATCTTGAAATTGATCGGGTGGACGCCGCGGAACAAAGTCACTTTTCTACGGGTTTCCACTTGCGGTGTCAAGGCGTAGATCGGTACGGTTGTGGCAATGCGCGACATCCACAGCGTGGTGGAGCCGGACTGCGTCAGGGCTGCGATGGCTTTGACCTGCAAATGATTCGCGGTAAAAATCGCAGCCATGGCAATGGATTCGTCAATTGAGCCGATATTGCGGTTCATGCGCATGCTGGTGGGTGAAATCTCGATTTCCTTTTCCGCTTCCACGCATACCCGGTCCATCGCCTGAACCGCTTCCACCGGGTACTGTCCGGCAGCGGTTTCGGCGGACAGCATTACCGCATCCGTACCGTCAATCACCGCGTTGGCAACGTCGGAAACTTCGGCACGCGTCGGGATCGGGCTGGTGATCATGGATTCCATCATCTGCGTCGCGGTGATCGCCAGCTTGTTCTTTTCCCGCGCCATGCGAATCATTTTCTTCTGAAGCGCAGGCACGGCGGCATCGCCGACTTCCACGCCCAAATCTCCGCGCGCCACCATGATGGCATCGGAGGCATCCAGTATCTCCTCCAGCGCCGGGATGGCTTCAGCACGCTCAATTTTAGCCACCAGCAGGCTATTCCCGCCAGCAGCATGCAATAACTCGCGCGCCAGAATCATATCCGCCGCATTGCGGGGAAAGGAAACCGCAACGTAATCCGCCTTAAGCGCCGCTGCAGTCTTGATGTCTTCCTTATCTTTTTCGGTCAGCGCAGCCGCGGAAAGGCCGCCTCCCTGACGGTTGATGCCCTTGTTGTTGGAAAGCACGCCACCCTGGCGTACCTGGCACACGATCTCGTTGCCGCGCACTTCTTCCACCCACATCACGATACGACCGTCATCGAGGAGCAGGACTGAGCCGCGTGATACATCCTTGGGCAGATCCTTGTAATCCAGGCCGACACGCTCCTGATTGCCCAGTAGGCAGTCGGCATCGAGGATAAAAGTAGCGCCATTGGCGAGGGCGATTTTGCTGTTCTCAAACTTACCGATACGGATTTTTGGCCCCTGCAAGTCGACTAGCACACCGATTGCACGCCCGCGTGCCCGGGCCAGCGAACGCACCATTTCAGCGCGTTCAATATGGTCTTCTGGGTTACCATGAGAAAAATTTAACCTGACGACATCCACACCCGCTTCAATCAACTGGTCCAATACTTTGGGGTCGTTGGACGATGGGCCGAGGGTCGCAACAATTTTTGTTCTGCGTATCATTGATGGTGAGGAGTGATGGGTGAGGGGTGAGGGGCAAAACCCCCTCTACGCTCCTCACTCCTCACTCCTATCTCCTCACTTGGCTTGGGCGCGTTTTTCGAGAATATCGACAGCAGGCAATTTCTTTCCTTCGAGGAATTCGAGGAAGGCGCCGCCGGCGGTTGAAATATAGGAAACCTTGTCGTAGATGTCGTATTTCTGGATCGCGGCAATCGTGTCGCCGCCACCGGCCAGGGTAAAGGCCTTGGTGTTGGCAATGGCCATGGCGATGGCCTTGGTGCCTTCGCCGAACTGGTCGAACTCGAATACGCCGACCGGGCCGTTCCACACCACGGTGCCGGCCTTCATGATAATGTCGACGAGTTCCTGTGCGGATTTAGGCCCGATGTCGAAAATCATGTCGTCGTCGGCCACCGTGCCCGCATCCTTCAGGACAGCCGGCTCATTGGCATCGAATTTCTTGCCGCAGACCACGTCGACAGCGACCGGGATGGTGGCGCCACGGGCGGTCATTTTCGTCATCAGGGCCTGAGCGGTAGGAACCAAATCCATTTCGCACAGCGATTTGCCCACGTTCTTGCCGGTGGCAGCCAGGAAGGTATTGGCGATACCACCGCCAACCACCATCTGATCCACTTTCTCGGACAGGGATTCGAGCACGGTCAGCTTGGTGGAAACCTTGGAGCCGCCGACGATGGCGACCATCGG
>CAYLMA010000015.1:0-67646 GCA_964384915.1 uncultured Sulfuricella sp.
GCGACAGGTCGGCGTTGCCGGCGGCGATTTCCTTGGAGGCGGTGTTGATGGCATCCACCGATTCCTTGATGCCGACTACCAGTTCCTTGAGGTTTTCAACGGTGGTGTTGATTCCGGCTTTGACCTCGCCAAAAGTGCCGGGGTAATCCTTGCTGATGGTCTGGGTCAGGTCGCCCTTGGATAGCGCATTAGCAACGCGCAATACATCGTTGAACCCTACATCGCAGGTTTCAATCAGCTTGTTGAAGTCATCAAGCATTTCCTTGAACATGAATCCATATTTTGCAGCATCGCTACGTTTGCTGAAATCGCCCTTGGCGCCTGCTTCTGCAAGCATCTTGATGTCACTGCTGATGGAAAGCAGCGCATCCTTTACATTATCCATAGCATGGGTGATTTTTGCTTTTTCACCCGGCAAGCGATCCATGTCCTTGCTGAAATCGCCCTTGGCATACTGGGTAATGACTTGAACCACCTGCATTTTTACGGCGATATGGGAATTGACCAACTCGTTGATGTCCTTTGCCATTTTTCCGTACGTGCCGGGGAAGCGGGTTGAGTCGATGTTGTAGCTGATGATTCCCTCGGCATGTTTCCTGGAAATCATGTCTTGCGCTTCGACAAATTGGTTCAGTGCTTCCTGCATGGATTTCATGGATTTTAGCAGTTGTCCAATCTCGTCATTGCTCATGGTATCGATGGTGGCGCTGAGGTCTCCGGCAGCGATTTTCCCAGCCAGATCCTGGGCAATCCTCAACTGTGACATGATGGCGCGCATCAGCAGGAAACCGGACCACAGCGCAAGCAGAATACCGAGGACGATGACGGTGATCGCGGTGGTGCGAGACGCTTCATAGAGTTTCGTGGATTTGTCGTATTCAGACTTGGCGACGTCGAGTTGGAGCTTGATCAGCGCATCGATTCCTTCCCTGATTGGTACGTATAAAGGGCGGATTTTACTTGCGACGATTTGCTCGGCTTCCTTGACGTTATTGGCGCGTAGCGCGGCGATTGAAGGTTTGAGTCCTTCCACCACGAAACGTTTTCTATCCTCGGCAAACTTGTCCGCCAGGATCTTTTCATCCGGCGTCAGGTAGGTGGCCATGTAGGCTTCCCAGGTCTTGTTGATAAGCTCGATGTTGCTCTCGATCTCGGCAGTGAATTTCTGGATGTTTTCCGGGGTCGGTGCCATGATTGCATTGGCGTTGGCCAGCCGGTTGCGCAGCAGGGCCCTGGCAATAGTGTCCAGTTGGCCCAGTGGAACGGTCCTGTCCTCATACACGGTTTTCAGGCCGGAATTGCTGGCGGACATGCCATACAGGCCATAGGACCCGATGCCGATGAGTAGCAGGGACAGAAAGCCGATGGTGAAAATGAGCCGGGATTTGATGGTGAGATTGCTGAACATGTTTTTCCCCAAGGATTCTATTATTTGGATTCGTGCTGTTGCCGGCGCTTAGGCCAAGGCGGCTTCCACCAACTGCATATCCTGGCTGGTCATGAGTTTCTCGATATCCACCAGGATCAGCATGCGTTCATCCACGGTGCCGAGGCCCATGACGTACTGGGTATCGATAGCGGCGCCAAATTCCGGCGCTGGCCTGATCTGCTCGGGAGTCAGGGTGATGACGTCGGACACGCCGTCCACCACCATGCCAACTACACGGTCGGCTACATTGAGGATGATTACCACCGTGAATTGGTCGTATTCTGCCTTGCCAAGACGGAATTTGATGCGCATATCCACGATAGGAACGATGATGCCGCGCAGGTTGATGACGCCCTTGATGAAGTCGGGCGTGTTTGCAATCGCGGTGACGGCGTCGTAACCACGGATTTCCTGAACCTTGAGGATGTCGATGCCATATTCCTCGCCGCCCAGGGTAAATGTCAGTAATTCCTGGCTGCTGCCGCTGCTTGTTTGTACTTCCTGCATGATGCCTCCTGAGTGAGAGGGAGTAGGTTAGCTTTGCGCGATATGGACCAGTGCGCCAATATCGAGAATCAGCGCGACTTTTCCGTCGCCCATGATGGTGGCGCCGGAAACGCCCGGCACCCTGCGGTAATTCGATTCCATGCTCTTGATCACGACCTGGTGCTGTCCCAGCAACTCGTCCACGAACAGGGCGATTTTCTTGCCCTCTGCCTCGAGCAGGACCAGGATGCCGTTTTCAGGCTCACGGATTTTGGGCGTCACGTTGAAGACTTCGTGCAGCGCAATCAGGGGAAGGTATTCGCCGCGCACGTGGACGACGCGTCCCTCTCCCGCAACGGTCTTGATGTCGCCTGGCGCGGGTTGCAGCGATTCCACGATGAATGCCAGCGGCAGAATATAAACTTCCTGCCCCACGCCAATGGACATGCCGTCGAGGATGGCCAGGGTAAGGGGCAGGCGGATGGTCATGCGCGTGCCCGCGCCGAGCGAGGAGCTGATTTCGATGCGTCCGCCCATTTCGTGGATATTGCGCTTCACCACATCCATGCCGACGCCTCGGCCGGAAACATCGGTCACCACATCGGCGGTGGAAAAGCCGGGCGCGAAAATGAGTTGCCACACATCCTGGTCGGCAATGTTCTCAGCGACGGGGATGCCCTTTTCCGCCGCCTTGGCGAGAATCTTTTCGCGGTTCAGGCCCGCGCCGTCGTCACCGACCTCGATCACGATATTGCCGCCCTGATGTGCAGCGCTCAGGGTAATCGTGCCCTTCGCGTCCTTGCCTCTGGCAATGCGCTGCTCCGGCCCCTCGATGCCGTGATCCAGGCTGTTGCGCACCAGATGGGTGAGGGGGTCGGCAAGTTTTTCGATCAGGCCCTTGTCCAGCTCGGTGCCTTCGCCCACGGTTTTGAGTTCCACCTGCTTGTTGAGCTTGCCGGCGAGCTCGCGCACCACGCGCGGGAAGCGGCTGAACACGAAGCTGATCGGCATCATGCGGATCGACATCACGGATTCCTGCAGATCGCGGGTATTGCGCTCCAGTTGGGCCATGCCGTTGAGCAGTTTTTCGTAGATGACCGGGTCAACTTCGCTGGCTGTCTGGGCCAACATGGCCTGGGTGATCACCAGTTCGCCTACCAGATTGATGAGCTGATCGACTTTCTCGATGCTGACGCGGATGGAGGAGTCGCCGCCGGATGCGGGCGTGGCCTTGGCGGGCCCGCTGGGCGCGGACTTTGCGGGAGTGGCTGCGGGCTTGGCTGCGCCTGTCTCGGGGGCGCCGCTTCCTGCCGGGCCAGGCGTCTTGATTTCCTCAAAAAAGCCGTAACCCTGCTGATTCTCCACTTGGCTCCTGATTTCCTCAACAGGAGCAAAAAAACCGTAGCCTTCGTCTTCTTCCTTGTCGGGGGGCGTGACATCCGCGAAAAAGCCATAACCTGCATCCGAGTCGTCTGTGGCGGCGGGTGCGGCCGGTTCGTCGTCGAAAAAACCGTAGCTGTCGTCATCGCTGGTCAGTGCATCTGCCCGGTTGACGGTGAACTGTTCCGGCGCGGCGATAAAGGAAAAGATTTCGTTGATATCGTTTTCTCCCGCCGTGGTGGACAAACGCATGCATTTGACTGGCGCTTCGCCATCCGCCATCTCCAGCCGGCCCAGATTGCCCAGTTCGGTGTACAGGGCATCCAGACGCTCCGGCCGGGCGGCAGTCTCTGCATCCGGGGTGTAGGTAATGGTATAGATATGCTCGGCATTTTGCGCAGCGGCGGGTTCGGGAATTTTTTCAACAACGGCGGTTTCTCCTCCTGCGAGACGCTTCAGGCGGGCGCAGACTTCTTCCACCAGTTCATGGTCGACATCGCCGCCATTCTGATGCGCTTCGAGCTGCAATTTGAGGATGTCGCCTGCCTGGAGAAAGGCATCGACCATTTCGTCGCGCAGGACAAGCTCTTCCTTGCGCAGGCGGTCGAGCAGGTTTTCCAGCACATGAGTGACCTCGGTCATGTCGGTGAAGCCGAAGGTGCCGCTGCCGCCCTTGATTGAATGCGCGGCACGGAAAATGGCATTGAGATCGTCGAGATTAGGCTCGTTGATGTCCAGCCCGACGAGCAGGTTTTCCATTGATGCCAGGTGTTCCGCGGTTTCATCGAAAAACACCTGGTAAAACTGGCTCATGTCGATAGTCATGGTTGGGATCCGTTAGTGGATGGAGGTGAGGCCTGAAGAAGTGAAGCCATCCGGCTGCCGCCTTCGTTGTGAAGAGTGATTTGCTCTGGGCATAATTCACATTTCACATTTCACGCTTCACATTTAACCAATGACTTTCTTGACCACTTCCACCAGCTTGGCCGGGTCGAAGGGCTTGACCAGCCAGCCCGTGGCGCCGGCGGCCTTGCCTTGCGCTTTCATGGTTTCGCCAGATTCTGTGGTGAGCATCAGAATGGGAGTGGCCTTGTAGCTTGGCGTGGCGCGGAGGTTCTTGATCAGCGTCAGGCCGTCCATGTTGGGCATGTTCTGGTCAGTGAGAACCAGGTTGAAGGCTTTTGATTTTGCCTTGTTGAGGCCATCCTGGCCATCTACCGCCTCGGTCACTTCGTAGCCGGCGCTTTTCAGGGTAAAAGAAACCATTTGCCTGATGGAGGCGGAATCGTCCACCGCGAGAATTGTTTTGGCCATAAAAATGCTCCGTCCTAAAATGAGTCAAGAAATACTCTGGATGATTTTCATAAATTCCGCCATTGCGGATGCAGTGGCGCCCTAAAAAAGGTCGATGTCGCCCGCTGACATGTGTTCCTGCGACACCGGGTTGTGCTTCAATTGCCTGATGGTTTCGGCGGCCTCGTCGATCGCCTGCTGGAAGCGCATCAGGCGGAGGCTGGAATCGTCAGCAGGATCGTCCACGGAGCCATTTTCGTCCACGGATATCAATGCCACCTTGCCAAGCATAGCTTCGATAGCCTCAACACGACCCTGAATATGGCTGAGTAGCTGGGTGGAAAGATCCTGGAACTGGAGCGAGGTCACCGCTACGCGAACGTCCCCCTCAACCTTGTTGGCGATGGCCGAAAGCTGTTCAACAGTAGAAGACATCTTGAGGTTGATGCCGGAGACGTTTTCCATCATGTTCTGCACGCGAGTCTTGGATTGCAGGGCGAAATTCATGTCCTTGGAGGCCATGGAGTTGATAGCCTTTTCCGCGTCCTGCACCGAGACGTTGACCGTGGTCATGTGCTTGCCGATCAGGTCGCTGAAGCTGCTGGAGCGAGCCGAGAGCTTGCGCACTTCGTCGGCCACCACGGCAAACCCCCTGCCTGCCTCACCGGCCCGGGCGGCTTCGATGGCGGCATTGAGGGCAAGCAGGTTGGTCTGCTGCGAAATGGCTTGTATCTCGCCCAGCGCGCCCATGATCTTGTCCACGTCGGTTTTGATGTCGTCCATCATTTCGACCAGTGACATGCCGATCTTGCTGGTTTCCACCGTTGTCTGCACGAAGGTGGAAAGGGTTTGCGAGGTTTCCTGAATAAAGTCCTCGAAAGTCGACTGGTTGGATGAGGCGTTGTTGTTGCTTTGCTCAGTCAGCTCCAGGGCCAGGCGCTGCTGCTCACGGGTGTGCGTGTCCATGCCGGTGAAACTGTCGATCAGCTTGTGGATGGCATCGGAAAGAATATCCTGGGTTTGTCTGATTTCCTGCTTGATGCCGGCGATTTGTTCGCCCGTCTGCTCGTTGAGTTGGGTGAACAGGGTGTGCGTTTTGTTGGTGAGCGATTTGAGGTTGGCATCGGTTTCTTGCCATTTGGTGGTTTCGCGCTTCTGTGCCTTGTCCAGGGTGATTTTGAAAATGAGGGCCCAGCCGAAATACACCATGCCGATCAGCGCCAAGTGTACGGCGCTGGAAACAATTTTATCGTAATGGTCAAGGTTGCCAAGCATCCATTCGACGGCTACGGCAAACAAAACAAAAGCGATGCCGACCGCCATTGCATTGCGATAATAATGAGACTTGGGATGCAGGCTCACGTTGTTTTGGTCTCCCTGGAGGTCGGCTTTGCAGTTTACACTTGCCTGGTTTTATTTTGCCCGGGGTTAATTCAGGATACGCGTGTCTTCTGAATCCCCTGTCTGGCTGCCGTTTTCAGAGAATATCAGATTTATCACCGCCGTGAAAACAATGTAGCATACTTAAATAAATGCCGTTCACAGGGGTGATTTAACTGCATCCAATGAGCATATAAAATATATGATCTGTCAGTCAGCTTATTGTCTAGGTACGATAATGAGATCTTTAGTGGTTTTGATTTAAGGCCATATTCCCGCGGAGGAGCATTCACTTGATCGTTGTTTTATCTTTTACAGTACGATGCCACTGAGTTTCCATCTTGTTCCGCGCTCTGCTTTAGCGCTGCTGTTCCTGATTGCCGTCGCTTTCGCAGGCAACTATTTCCGTTTACATCTGTTTGTCGGCGCCGGTTTTTTGTTCGGCAGCGTTGCTACGCTGCTGGTGTTGCGCCTGTTCGGAATCGGCTGGGGCGTAATGACGGGCGTGGCTGGAGCGGCCTTTGCTCTGCTCGACACCTCCAATTATGCTGCCGTCGCCACCCTGATGGTGCTGGAACCCTTGGTCGTCGGCCTGGCGCTACGCCAACGCCGCTGCCATAACATCGCCCTGGTGGATGGCGCATTCTGGCTGCTGCTGGGGATGCCGATGATGTGGGGAATTGTAGTGTGGGTGATGCGCGGCGACCTCTCCTCGGCCTGGTATTTTGCCATGATCCTAGGCTTCAACGGTATTTTCAATGCCTTGATAGCCGCCTTGCTGCTGGATTATCTGCCGCTGCACCGCTGGGCCGGCGTGCCTCTGGATGCGCAACGTGTGGCGCTGCGGCATCTCACGTTCAACCTGCTGGCTACCTTTCTGGTGTTATCGGCTTTTTTCGTCATCGTGCTTAACGGCAGGGATGAAGTCACTCGAATGGAGTCCAATATTCAGTGGCAACTGGACGATTATGCACATGAAATCCAGTCGCACCTGGCTTCCTGGAGCGATCAGCGCCAGCAACTGGTGAGCAGGCTGGGGGCGATGGTTGAAAAAACGGACTCGATCCCAATAGCATATCATCAACAATCGGCGGACCTGATCAAGATGATGGCGGGCGACCTCGAGGCGGTGCATCTGGGCCGCGGGAATGGCGTTGCCGTCGCTTCTTCCTATTATGGTGATGGCGCCCTAAACGGGAAGAATCTGGACCTGTCCGATCGCCCGTGGTTTCAGGAATTGAAGCGCACGCAACGTCCGGTGGTTTCCGACGTGTTCATCGGCAAGGTGAGCCATGCGCCGACATTGAGTTTTAGCGTTCCTCTGCAGGAGGTGAACCCCTCGGGTGAGACGCTGATGGTCGGCTATGTGGCGGTGCAGATGCGCCTGTCGGAAGTAAAAAAACTGCTGCAAATGCATGCACGGGAGAGTGGCATAAATATTACTTTGCTTGACCGTCAACAGTCGGTGATAGCCAGTACTCGCGGCGATCTTGCAGAGATGGCGCGCATGCCGCCAGGGCATGCCTCAGCTCCGAGGTGGGATGCCGGCGTTGGCATGCAAACGAGCGGGCTGAGCTTGCAGCGGATATACGAGGCGCACTACGTGAGGGAGATGCACGTAGGGCCCGGCAATGCATGGACATTGTTCCTGGAAATCCCGGCGCGGCCCTATTTTTCCGCTTTGCAGCATAGGCTGGTTAACAACCTGGCGCTGATGTGGGCGGGCATCATCATTGCCTTTCTGGTGGCCTCCGTGGTCAGCCGCCGCCTGGTCCAGCCGCTGGAGCGCCTGGTCGAGGCTACCACCCATATCAAGGCCAGGCTGTTGAGTGATGAGGAGGTTCGGCTCGAACACAGCCAGGTGAGCGAAATCGATGCGTTGGTGGACAATTTCAACGAAATGACGCTGGAACTGAACCGTAGCTACACCGACCTGGGCCGCAGCAATGAAACACTGGAACAGATTGTTGCCGCGCGTACGGAAGAGCTGACCAATGTCAATCAGCAACTCAAGCAGCACCTGGCCGAACGCGAACTGTTCGAAGTCGCCCTGGCGCGGCATGCCCAGGATCTCGAGCAGACTACCGCCGAACTGGTGAACCAGAAATTCGCTCTCGACCAGCATTCCATCGTCGGGATTGCCGACCCAAAGGGCAGGATCACTTACGCCAACGACAAATTCTGCGAAATAAGCCAATACAGCAGGGAAGAATTGCTTGGGCAAGACCATCGCATCCTGAGTTCCGGCTACCATGATCCGTCATTTTTCCGCGACATGTGGGCCACGATTGCCGCCGGCAAGGTGTGGCGAGGAGAGGTCTGCAATCGCGCCAAGAGTGGCACACTCTACTGGGTGGATACGACCAACGTGCCGTTCATGGATGCTTCCGGCAAGCCTTACCAGTATGTTTCCATCCGCACCGACATTACCGGGCTCAAGAAGGCTGAACAGTCACTGCTGAAAATGAACCGTTTGCTGATGGCGCTGAGTGCCTGCGAGGAATTGCTCGTGCGGGCGGACAATATTCTGGAATTGCTGAACGAAATTTGCCACATCATCGTGCATGTCGGTGGCTATAGATTGGGGTGGATCGGCTACCGGAATGACGATGCCGACAAGTCCGTCGAGCCGGTGGCAATGGACGGATTCGACGACGGTTATCTGCAAACGGCCTATATGACCTGGGAGGACAGCGAGCGTGGGCGCGACCCCGTCGGCACGGCAATTCGCACCGGCCGCCCGTGCGTGCTCGGGGATGTGAACGACCCAGATTTCCTGCCTTGGCGTGAAGAGGCGCTGAAGCGGGGCTACCGTAGCGTGGCTGCCCTGCCATTGGTGATCAAGGGCGAAACGATCGGAAGCCTGAATGTCTCTTCGGCAGAACCCGACGATTTTCACGAAGAGGAGTTGACCCTGCTGCAGGAACTGGCCGGTAATCTTGCTTACGGTATTACCGCCTTGCGCATGAGCGAGGAGAAACGCCGTGCAGCCGAACTGCTGATGCAGTCGGAAGATCGGCTGCACAAAGCTTTCAATGTCAGCCCGGATGCCATTTCCATTACCAGCCTGGTAGATGGCCACTTTGTCGAGGTGAACGACCGTTTTATGCAATTTTCCGGTTTCAGTCGAAATGAGTTGTTGGGCAAGACAACCGTTGATTTGGGCTTGTGCGTGGACCCGGCCAGGCGTGATGCAATGATTGCCCTGTTAAACGGACAGGGGATGTTGCATGATTACGAAATGTCCTTCCGCAACCGTGCAGGGGAAATCCGCATCGTTCTGATTTCGGCCGAGAATATCAACCTTGATGGCGAAACCTGCATGCTGGCTGTGCTGCACGACATCACCCAGCGCAAGCAGGAAGAACTCGAACTGATCCGTGCCAAGGACGAGGCCGAAGCAGCCAACCGGGCAAAGTCCGAATTCTTGTCGCGCATGAGCCATGAGTTGCGCACGCCCTTGAATGCGATTCTTGGTTTCGGGCAGTTGCTTGAAAGCGATGTTGAAGCGCCGCTGACACATTCTCAGCAGGAGAATGTGGAGCATATTGTCAAGGCCGGATGGCATCTGCTTGAATTGGTGAATGAAGTCCTGGATCTGGCGCGCATCGAGTCGGGCAAGATGCAGCTCAACTTAGCGGATGTGCTGCTCAGCGACGTGGCGGAGGAATGCCGGGATCTGATTTCACCGCTGGCGGCGGAGCGTGAAATCAGCATTGACGACCAAATTTCGCTATGCAGGACTCATTTGGTGCGGACAGACCGTACCCGCCTGAAACAGGTGTTGCTCAATTTTCTTTCAAATGCGGTGAAATATAATCGACATGGCGGCCATATCGTACTTGCCTGCAACCACATGCCGGGGCGTGTGCGGATCAGCATCCGCGATACCGGAGCAGGAATTCCGGAAGCCGAGCTGGATCAGCTCTTTGTAGTGTTCAACCGTTTGGATGCCGACAAGAGCGAAATTCAGGGGACAGGCATCGGCTTGGCCGTGTCCAAGCGCCTGGTTGAATTGATGGGCGGTGAAGTGGGCGTCAGCAGCGTGGTTGGCGAGGGGACTACTTTCTGGATGGATTTGCCGGAAAGTCATTCCCAAGTTTTTGAAAATTCGGCTGATGCGCTTGAAATTGCATCAAATTATCCGGCGCCAGGCGAAGTGGACGCACTTTCTTCCGGCACCAGGCTTCGTGTGCTGTATGTTGAAGATAACCCGGCCAACCGCGCTTTGGTGAGCGACATCATCCGGCAATGGCGGCCAAACCTGGACCTGGTGTGCGAAGGCTGCGCCGAGGAAGGCTTGCAAGCCGCATTGAGTCAGCACCCCGATCTGATCCTCATGGATATCAACCTGCCCGGCCTCAGTGGGCTGGATGCGCTTGAGTTGCTGCGCGAGTTTGATGATTTGCGCGACATCCCTGTGATCGCCGTGAGCGCCGATGCCATGCCCGATCAGATTGAAAAATCCCTGCAGGCAGGTTTTCTGAACTATGTGACCAAGCCTCTCAATATCGAGCAGTTTCTTGCTGCGCTCGACCACGCCCTGAATGGCGTAAGGTCAAGGCTGGAATCGATCTGAGCCATGATTGCCTGGAGCAAAATCGATAGTGTGTTTCTGGATATGGACGGCACGCTGCTGGATCTTCATTTCGACAACCATTTCTGGCTCTCGCATGTTCCCATGCGTTATGCCGAGAAGCATGGCCTGAGCCATGAAGCGGGCCGGGATGCGCTTATGCCGCGCTACCAGAAAGTGGCGGGCACGATGAACTGGTATTGCGTCGATTACTGGAGTCGTGAACTGCAGCTGGATATTGCCCGGCTCAAGGAGGAAGTCGCGCACCTAATCGCGGTGCACCCGCATGTGACGGATTTTCTGCAAGCCCTGCGTGGCGTGAATAAAAGAGTGGTGCTGGTGACCAATGCGCACCATAAAAGCCTGGCGCTCAAAATGCAGCGTACACGCCTTGGCTTTTATTTCGATGCCGTCATCAGCGCTCACGATGTCGGCATTCCCAAGGAGCATCCGGATTTTTGGGGAAGGCTGCAGAGCATGGAGACGTTCCTGCCCCAAGCGACACTGCTGGTGGATGACAGCTTGCCGGTGCTGCGTTCGGCGAGGGATTATGGCATCGCGCATCTGCTGGCGGTATATCGCCCCGATACGCGCCTGCCGGACAAGGAAGTGGGGGAGTTTGCCGCGATTCGCGATTTTCGCGACATACTTCCTTGAGCTAGTCAGCCGGCCGCTGACTGCTCAAAGCATCAGCGCTGCCGCGACTTTCCTTCCTTCCGCGGCGAGAATGTTGTAAGTGCGGCAGGCGGCAAAGGTGTCCATGCTTTCCAGCCCGATTCCCTGTTGCGCCAGTGCATGCAACAGACGTGGCGAGGGGAAACGCAGCCTGGGGCCGGTGCCAAGCAGCAATATTTCCAGTTCCAGTTCCGCCAGGGCACTGAAGTGCTCAGCCGTCATGACATCCGGCGCGAGCGGCTGCCAATCGGTAATGACCCGCTCGGGTAGCACGATCAGGCTGTGTTCATAACGCATGCCGTTGACTGCGACGAAGTCCGTGTCGTAGGCGGTAAACAGATTGGTATTTCTGGCGTTCTGAAGGTGAAGTTTCATGGTTGTTGTTCCAAATGCGGTGGAGCGTTCCAATTGCGGGGAGTGGCGCGGTCTTGTAAGATTATAACCTTTTTGGCTAAGTCCGAATGTGCCATCCATTTCGGGCCGACAGGCGCCTCAATTAGCGCGAAAATGCCGCAAACAAACCAAGGACACCGAAGACGTGCAGCCCGTACTCAAATCTTCCAAGCTCAATAATGTCTGCTACGACATCCGTGGCCCGGTGCTGGCGCGCGCGCGGCAGATGGAGGAAGACGGGCACCGCGTGATCAAGCTGAATATCGGCAACCCCGCGCAGTTCGGTTTCGAGACGCCGGAAGAAATCGTGCACGATGTCATCATCAATCTTCCCAACGCTTCCGGCTACACCGATTCAAAAGGGCTGTTCGCCGCGCGCAAGGCGGTGATGCACTATACCCAGCAGAAGAACATCCGCGATGTGCAGATCGAAGACATCTACATCGGCAACGGCGTATCCGAACTGATCGTGATGGCGATGCAGGCGCTGCTCAACAATGGCGAGGAAGTGTTGCTGCCGATGCCGGATTACCCCCTGTGGACCGCTGCGGTCACACTTGCCGGCGGTACACCACGCCATTACGTGTGCGACGAGTCGGCGGGCTGGCTGCCTGATCTGGACGATATTCGCGGCAAAATCACGCCCAAGACCCGTGCCATCGTGCTGATCAATCCCAACAATCCGACTGGCGCCCTGTATCCGGTTGAATTGCTGCAGGAAGTAGTGGAGATCGCGCGCCAGCACCAGCTCATCGTCTATTCCGACGAGATCTACGACAAGGTGCTGTATGACGGGGCGCAGCATACTTCCATCGCGTCCCTGGCGGACGACGTGCTGTTCGTCACCTTCAACGGCTTGTCGAAAAACTACCGCGCAGCGGGCTACCGTGCCGGCTGGCTGGTGGTGTCCGGTGAAAAACGCCATGCACGGGATTATATCGAGGGGCTCACCATGCTGGCCTCGATGCGCCTGTGCTCCAATGCGCCGGCGCAATACGCCATTCAGACCGCGCTCGGCGGCTATCAGAGCATTGACGACCTGGTGGCGCCAACTGGACGTCTATGCCGCCAGCGCGATCTGGCCTGGGAGATGCTGACCGCTATTCCCGGCGTCACCTGCGTGAAGCCGCAGGGGGCGATGTATCTGTTCCCGCGCCTCGATCCGAAAATGTACCCGATCGACAACGACCAGGAATTCATCCTCGAATTGCTGCTGGAAGAAAAAGTCTTGCTGGTGCAGGGCAGCGGCTTCAACTGGCCGACGCCGGACCATTTCCGCGTAGTCTTCCTGCCCAACCTGGACGACCTGCAGGAAGCCATTGGCCGCATCGCGCGCTTCCTGGAGCATTACCGCAAGCAGCATGGTTCCTGAATAATCTCCTGTAGGTCGGCATTCTGCCGACATGTCGGGCTGAAGCCCGACCTACGGACTGTGTTTAATCTAGTAACGGAATTAATAAGGCATATGAAACCCATCAACGTAGGACTGTTAGGACTCGGCACCGTCGGCGGCGGCACGCTGACTGTATTGCGCCGCAATGCCGGAGAAATCACCCGCCGCGCCGGACGCGAAATTCGCGTTACCATGGCGGCGGTGCGCGACCTGGAAAAAGCGCGCAAATTTGCCGGCAATGAACTGGCTATCACCACCAACCCCATGGACGTGGTGGACAACCCTGATGTCGATATCGTGGTGGAACTGATCGGCGGCTATACCCTGGCCAAGGACTTGGTGCTCAAGGCTATCGCCAACGGCAAGCACGTGGTGACCGCCAACAAGGCCTTGATGGCAGTGCACGGCAACGAGATTTTCAAGGCGGCCCAGGACAAAGGCGTGATCGTGGCATTCGAAGCCGCGGTTGCAGGCGGCATCCCGGTCATCAAGGCGCTGCGCGAGGGCTTGTCCGCCAACCGCATCGAGTGGATTGCCGGCATCATCAACGGCACCACCAACTTCATCCTCTCAGAGATGCGCGACAAGGGCCTGGCCTTCGACACCGTGCTGAAACAGGCGCAGGAACTCGGCTACGCCGAGGCCGACCCGACCTTCGACATCGAGGGCATCGATGCCGCCCACAAGCTGATGATCATGTCCGCCATCGGTTTCGGCATTCCAATGCAATTCGACAAGGCCTACACCGAAGGCATCAGCAAGCTCACCAAGGAAGACATTTCCTACGCCGAGCAACTGGGCTACCGCATCAAATTGCTGGGCATCACCAAGCGCACCGACAAGGGCATAGAACTGCGCGTGCATCCTTGCCTGATCCCCGCCAACCGCCTGATCGCCAATGTCGAAGGCGTGATGAATGCGGTGCTTGTGAAGGGCGATGCTGTGGGTGTGACCATGTATTATGGCCGCGGTGCCGGTGCCGAGCCGACTGCCTCTGCCGTGGTGGCGGACCTGGTGGACGTGACCCGGATGCTGACATCCGATCCGGAAAATCGCGTGCCGCATCTGGCGTTCCAGCCGGATGCGCTTTCCAGCGCACCTATTCTGCCCATTGAAGAAGTTCACACCTCCTACTATCTGCGCCTCAAGGCACTCGACAAGCCGGGCGTGCTGGCCGATGTGACGCGTATCCTGGCCGACCTGGGCATCTCCATCGACGCCATGATCCAGAAGGAACCGAGGGAAGGGGAAGAACAGGTGGACGTGATCCTGCTTACCCATCTGACGGTTGAAAAGGCCATTAACCAGGCGATTGCAAAAATCGAGGCGCTGCCGACCATTGCCGA
Source organism: uncultured Sulfuricella sp. (assembly GCA_964384915.1). Taxonomy (GTDB): domain Bacteria; phylum Pseudomonadota; class Gammaproteobacteria; order Burkholderiales; family Sulfuricellaceae; genus Sulfurimicrobium. The sequence continues at coordinate 14,352 of CAYLMA010000015.1, forward strand.
CAAGGTGACGCGCATCCGGCTGGAAGAACTCAACGCTTGATTTATGTAGGGTGGGGTAGCCGTAACCCACCGTTGATGGCGGGTTGCTAGATGCGAACCCACCCATGCGAGGCATGAAGACCATGAAATATTTGAGCACCCGAGGCGGCATGCCGCCCAAGACTTTTACTGAAATCCTGCTTGGCGGCCTCGCCACCGACGGCGGGCTGACCATTCCCGATGCCTATCCCAAGCTGGGCAAGGATGAATTGGCAGCCATGCGCGGCATGAACTACCGCGATCTGGCGTTCGAGGTGATACGCCGCTTTGCCGACGATATTCCCGCTGCCGATCTCAGGGCGATTGTCGATAAAACCTATACTGCCGAAATATTCCGCAGCGAAGACATCACGCCGGTCAAAACGCTGGAGCCGGGCTTGCATATCCTCGGATTGTCCAATGGCCCGACGCTGGCCTTCAAGGACGTGGCGATGCAATTGCTCGGCAACCTGTTCGAGTATGTGCTGGAACAGGAAAATGCCGAGATCAACATCCTTGGCGCGACCTCGGGTGACACCGGCAGCGCGGCGGAATACGCCATGCGCGGCAAGCAGCGGGTGAAGGTGTTCATGCTCTCGCCGCTGGGAAAGATGAGCCCGTTCCAGACGGCGCAAATGTTCTCGCTGCAGGAGCCGAATATTTTCAATATCGCCGTAAAGGGCGTGTTCGACGACTGCCAGGACATTGTCAAGGCGGTTTCCAACGACCTGGAATTCAAGGCGCAGCACAAGATCGGCGCGGTCAATTCGATCAACTGGGCGCGCGTGACAGCCCAGGTGGTGTATTACTTCAAGGCCTATTTTGCGGTCACCAGAAGCAACGAAGAGGAAGTGTCGTTCTCGGTGCCTTCGGGCAATTTCGGCAATGTCTGCGCCGGCCACATCGCCAAACAGATGGGCTTGCCGATTCGTAAGCTGATCGTCGCCACCAACGAAAATGACGTGCTGGACGAGTTCTTCCGCACTGGGGCATACCGCCCGCGCCCTGAGACGCAGCACACCAGCAGCCCCTCGATGGATATTTCCAAGGCGTCCAATTTCGAGCGCTTTGTCTATGACCTGGTGGGCCGCGACCCGGCTGTGATCAAGGAGCTGTGGCAGAAAGTGGATGGCGGCGGCAGTTTCGACCTGTCCGCAACCCCTTATTTTGCACGGGTAAAGGATTTCGGTTTTACCTCCGGCGAGAGCAGCCACGCCGACCGCCTCGAAACCATACGCCACATCTACCAGAAATATGGCGTGATGATCGACACCCATACCGCCGATGGCGTCAAGGTGGGCCTGGAGCACCGCGAAGCAGGCATTCCGCTGATTTGCCTGGAAACCGCATTGCCTGCCAAGTTCGACGAGACCATACGCGAGGCCTTGGGTCGCCATGCCGAGCGTCCGTCCGAACTGGCTGACCTTGAAAAACGGCCACAGCGCTACGAAGTAATGGATTCAAGTGCCGATGCGGTGAAGCGTTTTATCGTCGCCCATTCCGGCTAAGCTTTCTTCATAAAGGGTCGAGGTAAATTTGGCAGAAAAACTGGTCATGATGCTGCTCACACCGGACCCGGACAAGCCCCACACCTGCGGCTCTCCATTTTTCCAGGCTGCCTGCGCGGCAGCCATGGATGTCGAGGTGGAGGTCTATTTTGCCAGCCGCGCCGCACGCCTGCTGGTCAAGGGCGTGGCGGAGCGGATCTACCCCAGCGATAACGCCTCCAAGACCGTATATGAATTCATGCAGGATGCTGCCGGCAACGGTGCCAAGTTCTTCGTTTGCGGCGGTGCGGTGGATGCCCTGGGCGCCTCGGTAAACGAGTTGATTCCGGAATGCAACGGTATTTCCGGCGTTACCGCCTACATCGGGCGGGTGATGGATGACGAGTGGAAGTCGATCAGTTACTGATCGATCCTGAAATCAGCTCCGCGCATTTCACCCCGCTGCGCACCGCGCTCTCGATGGTGGCCGGGTAGTCACTCGCGGTATAGTCACCTGCAAGGTAGAAATTTCTCAGGCCGGTTTTCTGATCCGGACGCTCCGTCCCGACCGCGCAGGCAAAAGTCGCGCGTTTTTCCACGATCACCTTGTGCCAGAGCGGTTCGGGCAACTCGAAAACCTGTGCCAACTCGGCTGTGATCCGGGCTGCCATCTGCTCCGCCGGAATGTGCTGCCAGGCGCCTTCTGTGCTGATGATGACCGCCAGCAAGCCCGGTATGCCATGTGTCCGGCCATGATCAAACACCCATTGCGCCCATCCGCCGCTCAAACCCAGCATGGGGTGCGGCAGCCCTACCTGTTCCGGATATTGCAGATAAATCGTGGCGATGGGCTGGTAGGAAAATTTCTGGATCAATCCGGCTGCCGCTGCAAGTTCGGGAAGTGCGGAAATCAGCGGCAGGGCGTGCTGAGGCGCCGTAGCGCAGATGATATGGCTGAAGTTTTCAGATCCGTCTGCCCAGTGCAGAGTGAATCCCTGATCAGCGGCTTCAATCTGCCTGATGCGGCAGCCGGTCAGGATGTTCCCGCCCCGGTTTCGGATATGGTTTGCAGCGGCATCAGGCAGCAAGGCTGACAGATCGACACGTGGCAGCACCATGTCGCTGTCGCTACGCGCGTGGCTGAAGCTGTCGCGCAACACATTCAGGAAAACCTGTGCGGAAGCCTGATCCATGGGGGTGTTGAGCGCAGCCAGGCACAGCGGCTCCCACAGCAGGCGGCCGATATTGCCGTCCTGGCCGTGCCGGGCCAGCAGGCTGGCTACGCTGGTGTCCTGTTCCAGGCGAAAACCCGTGAGCCTGAGCCTGATGGCAAAGCGGATGGCGGAAAGGCGCTCGCCGAACGGCAGCCCCTGTGCATTCAGCAATCCTAGCAGCAGGTGGAGCGGGGCAGGCAGGGCAGGGGCCCTGAGCGCGAACCGGCCGGGCACGGAAAGTGCCAGCGGCAGCCGTAGTACAGCATCTCGCACACCGATGCTGTCTATCAGGCTCAGTGTTTCGTGGTAGGCGCCAAGCAGAATATGCTGGCCATTATCCAGCCTGGCCCCACGGTAATCGACACTGCGCGCGCGGCCACCCAGTATCATGCCCGCTTCAAACAAGGTTACGGGGATGCCGCTTTCTGCAAGCCGGAGTGCTGCGGCGATACCGGCATAGCCGGCGCCGATGACAGCGACCTGCTTTAGCCCTTCAGCCATGTCCGCCAGGCGATCCACAGCTTGCGCAGCGGCGGCAGGGAAGTTTTCTGCTTCAGTACATGGCAACCATCGGACTCGATTTCATCCAGCACGGTGCGGTAGATGGCGGCCATGATCAGGCCGGGCATCTGGGTTTTGCGGTCTACTTCAGGCAGGGCAGCCATGGCTTGAGTGTAATATTGCCTTGCGCGCTCGATCTGGAATGCCATGAGCTTGCTGAATGCTTCCGTCTCCCTGGACTGCAAAATGTCGGCCTCGCTCACGCCGAATCGCTGCAGTTCATCGAGCGGCAGGTAAATACGATTCCGGCGCGCATCCTCGCCCACGTCGCGGATGATGTTGGTGAGCTGGAAAGCCAGGCCAAGATCGTGCGCATACTTCGTGGTCTGGCGGTTGCTGTAACCGAATATCGCCGCCGCCATCAAGCCCACCACGCTTGCAACACGGTAGCAATAAAGCTGCAAGGCCTTGAAATCGGCGTAGCGGTTGCTGTTCAGATCCATTTCCATGCCGTCGATGATCTCGAGAAATTGCTCCCTTGGAAGATCAAAGGCGCGGATGGCGGGCAGCAGAGCCTGACTGACCGGGTGGCGCGGCTTGCCGTCAAAGGTTTGGGCGATTTCCTCGCGCCACCAGGCGAGCTTGGTGCGTGCGATCTGAGGTTCATGGCATTCGTCTACGACATCATCGACTTCGCGGCAAAAGGCATATAGCGCGGTGATGGCCAAACGCCTATGCTGCGGCAAAAATCGGAAGCTGTTGTAAAAGCTTGATCCGCTGCTGGCGGCTTTTTCCTGGCAGTATTCTTCAGGCGTCATTATTTCGCTCGTATGGAACGGTAAAACATGTAAGCCCAATCACCGGTCTTTAGTACGGGGCGCTGGTTGAAAATGTCGCCACGGGATTTGTGCAGTTTGCGCAGAATGGATTCGCCTCCCATGATGATCATGCGCATTTCAAGGCCAATCCGGCCCGGCAATATTTTACCCAGCGGAGCGCCTGCCTGGAGCATTTTTCGAGCACGCTCGATCTGCGACTGCATGAACATGCCCCAAGCGCCTCCGCTGTCGCTTCGGGCGATTTGATCCTCGCTGATCCGGTATTTTTCCATTTCATCCTGAGGCAGGTATATGCGGTCCTTGCGGTAGTCAATCGCTACATCCTGCAGAAAATTGATCAGTTGCAGACTGGAACAGATTGCGTCGGAATAGGCAAGGTTGCGGCTGTCCGTGGCGCCATACAGATGCAGCAGCAGACGTCCCACCGGATTGGCGGAGCGGCGGCAGTAATCCATGACTTCACCAAAATGCGCGTAGCGCTTTTTGCTCACGTCCTGGGAGAAGGCATCGAGCAGATCGTGAAATAAAACTATAGGCAGTTGATATTGTGCGATGATTTCGGCCAGTTGCCCGAAAAGCGCTGTTTCCGGTTGCGATCCGGATGCAATTCGCCCCAGTTCGCTGCGGAACCCATCCAGCAGCTCCAGTCGCGTCGTATCGTCCAGGTCGCCCTCGTCGGCGAAATCGTCAGCCTGGCGCGAAAAAGTGTAAATGATGCCGACAGGATGACGCAGGCGACGGGGGAGCAGGATGGATGCGACAGGAAAATTTTCGTAATGTTGGGTGGTCATTGAGCAAACTGGCAGCCTGAGGCGGGATAGTTTACACTACGCAACTCGCGAAAGTGGCGGAATTGGTAGACGCACTGGATTTAGGTTCCAGCGCCGTAAGGTGTGGGGGTTCGAGTCCCCCCTTTCGCACCAAATTTTCTCTCAAGAACGGATTCAATGTTTTAGCGGTATTGCCAAAATATTGAAAATCACGGCCTTTTACAAAGGGTGAAGTTAATTCAAGGCTTGCCCCCATCTTTGCTGCTCTCTCTAATTGTTGCTGGATGTCGAAATTATTTACACCCGTACAAGTATGAGTCGGGGCGGTTAAGAGTTTGTCCGCGAATAAAATCAATATGTAACTGTTTTACATGTGAAAATAATTTTCATGCCGTGTTATGGAACGTATATTGCTAGTTATTGATCAACTCCGCGCTTTTGGTCAAATCTGGGTAAAATGTTTTGAAAGGATTTGCCAGGGCAAATGACGTTCCAAGGAGAATGGCATGAACAATTATGAAAATCAGAATAGCGAGATGGAAAAAACACAATTCGATCATGATCTCGCCGACCAAACAAGGCAGCCAGTAGACGAATCGCGCAGGGGCTTCACAAAGTCCGGTCTGGCTTTATCGGGGGTGATTCTTACCCTTGCCAGTCGGCCGGTAATGGCTTGTACGTGCAAATCACCATCAGGCTTCCTCTCCGGCAATGTCAGCGCCTCTGGCACGCCACAAGAATGTAACGGCTTGTCTCCCGGCTATTGGGGCAATAAACCGGAAGATTGGCCGTCGCCATACAAGGCGGGAACATGTACTGGTACCGTGAAAGTCTGTAACCATCCAGACAACTGGACGACCAAAGACGCAACATTATTTAAGGCTGTATTTAATTGCAACAACTATGGGGCGATTTACTCTGAGTACACCATGTTTCAGGTGGTCTGGTTGGGAGGGGGCGGTGACCCTGACCAGTTGGGGGCTCACATCATTGCGGCCTTGCTTAATGCCAGGAAGGGATTGACGCCAGTATTAACCGAAGCGCAGGTCATAAACATGTTCAACGAATGGAATTTAAATGGCTATTTTGAACCGACCGCGAGCGTTAAGTGGTACGGGGCGGATATTGTCGAATACATAGTAAGCACATTTGATGATTAATGTGTTCTATCATGGATTGAATTTCCGTGAAGATGCTTCGCCTTTGCAGAAAGTTGAGTTCAATTAAGAATGATGTGGCAAGTGATTCCCGGTGATGCCCTTCACTTCCGCGTATGGGAGGGTGAGTTTGTTGTTTACAATAGCTTGTCCGGGGACACGCATCTTCTGGGTTCTGCTGCTGCTCATGCCCTGCTAAAACTACAACAAACAAGCTCGGATGCGCTCACCCTGGCCGCCACTCTTGCCCCTCTGATGAAAGCTGAAATGGATGATGAGTTTGTGTCTCAAATAGAACAGATTCTTGCCGACCTTGGCAAACTTGCCTTGATAGAACGTAGCTGATTTTGAATGTTTCCGCGTTAACCCTCTCAGATCTTGGGCTCCGGCTCAAACAGGCAGGAATCTTCCTCCAGACCGGCTCGTTCATCACCCATCTGCAAACCTCGATATCCAGCGTGGCTGAAGGCGTCAGCTTGCTTTACGCCGATTATCCATTGCTGGAACATGCGGATTTCGCGGATTTCCACGTCAGCCTTGCCCCCCCCCGTAACCTGAGACGCTGGTTCAAGCCCCAGGTGTTATTTCTCTTTGATGGAAAGCCTCCATTTAAACCCCTGCCGCTCGACCAGGCGTTCCCGATGTTGGAGTGGGGGCTTAACTGGTGCGTGTCGAGCCACGCCAACCGCTACTTGATCATCCATGCAGCCGTGGTGGAGAAGGGGGGGCATGCCGCCATTTTGCCCGCTCCCCCCGGCTCGGGTAAAAGCACACTGTGTGCGGCATTGGTGAACCGCGGCTGGCGATTGCTTTCGGATGAGCTTGCTTTGGTGCGCGTCAGCGATGGAAAAATTATCCCGCTTCCCCGCCCTGTCAGTTTAAAAAATGAATCCATTGATATCATCCAGCAATACGAGCCAGATGCGACCCTCAGCCGCAAGGTCAGCGACACGATGAAGGGCACGGTTGCCCATATGAAAGTGCCCACGGACAGCATCGTCCGCGCTGGGGAAACCGCGCGGGCGGCCTGGGTGATCTTCCCGAAATATCAGGCCGGTGCAGCTGCCCGCCTGGAAGCTTTGCCGCAAGCCCGCGCCTTTATGCGGATCGCGGATAACGCTTTTAATTACAGCCTGCTGGGAGTCAAGGGCTTTGAGACCATGGCAGGCCTGATCGATGCATCCCTGTGCTATGATTTTATTTATAGCGTCCTGGACGAAGCCATTGAAACATTTGCTGCATTAAAGCCGCCAGCCATCTGAAGTGAACTCACCCCCCCTGGTTTTGCAAGCGTTTCGGCAGCCCGATTCGCTGATTTCCCTGAGTCTTGCTGACTGGGATCTGCTATTGCGCCAGGCGCGATCCGCCAATTTGCTGGCACGCCTCCATGTTTTGCTGGAAGAGCGCGGCCTGCTTGAAAAAGTACCGCCACAGCCCCGAGAGCACCTTGAATGGTCACACGCGACAGCCGAAAGACACACACAAGCGGTACGCTGGGAAGTAAGCCAGATTCGAAAGGCCCTGACAAAGGCCGGAGTGCCGATTATTCTCCTCAAGGGCGCGGCCTATGTCATGGCTGATTTGCCGCCAGCCCGCGGGCGTTTTTTTACCGACATCGACATCATGGTGCCCAAGTGCCGCCTCAATGAAGTGGAAGCCGCCTTGATGCTTCATGGCTGGGCCGCAACGCACCACGATGCCTATGACCAGCGCTACTATCGAACCTGGATGCATGAGCTGCCTCCCATGCGGCACGGCAAACGAGCAACTGTGATTGACGTTCATCATGCCATCCTGCCTGAAACTGCTGCCCTTCATCCTGAGCCAGAAAAGCTTTGTGCGGCGGCATGCGCACTGGATGGCTATGACGACCTGAAGGTATTCGCTCCTGTCGACATGGTTCTGCATAGCTCGGCTCATCTGTTCCATGATGGCGAACTGGAGAATGGCTTGCGTGATCTGGTCGATATTGACGGCTTGTTATGCCATTTCGGCAGCCTGCCCTCATTCTGGTCAGAACTTGTCGCACGCGCTCAGGAACTTGAATTGACGCGGCCGCTTTTCTACGCTCTGCGCTATGCCGCATCCTGCCTGCACACCCCCATCCCCCCCGATACGATTGAGGCAGCCAGGATTGGTTGCCCTAACCGGATCACTTTGGCACTCATGGATAGTCTCTTTGCCCGCGCGCTTTTGCCACTCCACCCAAGCAGTTCGGACGCTTTGAGCGGTGTCGCGCGCTGGATGCTTTATGTTCGTGCAAACTGGTTGCGCATGCCGCCATTATTGCTTGCGCGCCATTTGCTCCACAAAGCCTTCGTTTCACCCAAGGCCGAATAAGAAACGCTTCTTGCGGACCATCGGGTTTTAAGATGTCGAATTTCTTTACACTTGGGTTGCGATGCGTGAAGCATCTTCTTCCTTCTTGACGATCTTTTCAATAAATACAATAAGTTGTAGTTGTTGGAATGGAAAGTGCTGGTTAATAGATCAAGAGCTGAATTGAAGTAATTGATTTCGCGGATACCGCACTAACTAGATCGTCAGGCATCCTCCGCTCACAAGCAGGCTGAGTTAAGTTTGAGTATTGATGCCATCTCTGCCGGAATTCATTACATTCATTGTCCGCCTAAAGGCTAAAAACCTTGCCGGCGCATGAGTTGCAGAATCTTTTGAAGTAAAAAAACAAAATGGGGGGTTGCGATGATTTTATTAAGCAAGTCCTTGGTGGTGCTTTCAATCCTGGGTCTGTGTTGCGGTAGTGCCGAGGCCAACTTGCCCTTAAACATGCCGACGGAAGCGTCAGAGAACTGGGACAATCCCAAAATTCTGGCGGCCCTGGCAGTCAAATACGAGCATGCTGAAGGTGTGCCGCAGGATTATCTCAAGGCCGCAGCGCTTTATTGCCGGGCCGCGCGACTGGGCTATGCCGATTCGCAGTATGCCCTGGGTTGGATGTATGCCAATGGGCGCGGTGTTTCCCGTGACGATGGCGTTGCCGCTCAATTGTTTGACATGGCGGCAGAACAGGGGCATGAATATGCGTTAAGGATGAAGCGTTTCACCCATCCTAACACTTCAACGCCCCTGCCTTCATGCTTGTTTCCTGAGAAGCAGGAGGCGCAAGAGGAAGATCCCAGCCAGGATGTGGCGGAAACCTTTCAAAATGGGCCTATTTCCAGGCTGGTGCATCAGCTGGCACCACGTTACGAAGTAGACCCCAGGCTGGTTCTGGCGGTTATCTCAGTAGAGTCAGGGTTCAATGTACGGGCAATATCGCCTAAGAATGCACAAGGCTTGATGCAGCTTATCCCCGAAACGGCTCAGCGCTTCCGCGTAAAGAATGCTTTCGATCCGGCGGAAAACATCAAGGGCGGCATGGCTTATCTGCAATGGTTGCTGGCGTTCTTCAAGGGCGATGTGTCGCTGGTGGTTGCGGCCTACAATGCGGGAGAAAGGGCGGTGGAGCGCTATCGCGGAATCCCCCCTTATCCCGAGACAAGGGATTACGTGCGAAAAATCAAGCAACTCTACAGGAAGCCCACCCACCCCTACCAGTCCAGCTTGGTGGAGTCGTCGTTTGTGGCTCAGCCGGTAAACTATAGCCAGTAGCGCGTGAATTTCTGTTTTTTAGGCAGGTTTCCGGGGTAGGCGGGATTCATTTTTTACCGGCTTACTCATTTTGGAGCGAGATGGGCTACGTACCAGTCCATGGCTTGCTTGAGCCCTTCATCAATTCGATGAGTCGGTTCGAAGCCTAACAGACTGGCTGCTTTTGAGATGTCCGCCTGGGAATGGCGCACATCCCCTTCGCGAAAGTCGACGTGCTGAGGGCGATGTGTCTCAAGGTGGGGGAATTGCGGCAGGAGCAGTGTGCGCATCATTTCATAGAGCTGGTTAAGGCTGGTACGTTCATTGAGCGCCACGTTGTAAACCTGGTTGGCAGCTTCCGGATTATCGGCCAGGGCCGCGAGCAGGTTTGCCTGAACGACGTTGTCGATAAAACAGAAATCCCTGCTGGTTTCACCGTCCCCGTTGATATACAGCGCTTGATTCTTGATGAGAGCAGCTACCCATTGGGGGATTACCGCAGCATAAGCACCATTCGGATCCTGCCTGGGGCCAAAGATGTTGAAGTAGCGCAGCCCAATAGATTCGGTCCCATAGCATCGGGCAAAAACATCAGCGTAGAGTTCGTTTACATATTTGGTGACAGCATAAGGCGAGAGCGGCTTGCCGATCACGGATTCAACCTTGGGAAGGTCGGGATGGTCGCCATAGGTTGAACTGGACGCGGCATAAACGAAGCGTCTGACGGAGGCGTTGCGGGACGCCACCAGCATGTTCAGAAAGCCCGTAATATTGTTCTCGTTTGCCAGGATAGGGTCTTCGATAGAGCGAGGCACGGATCCGAGAGCCGCTTCATGCAGAACAAAATCCACATTTTTACAGGCATTCGTGCAATCTTCGAGCTTACGGATGTCGCCTTCGATAAAGGTGAAATTGCGCCATGCTTCCGGGCCAACCAATTCCAGCACCTGTTCGAGGTTGTGCCTGTGGCCGGTTGAGAAATTATCCAGGCCGGTTACTTTCTGGTTCAGCTTGAGCAGGGCTTCCAGAAGATTGGAGCCGATGAAACCGGCCACCCCTGTGATCAGCCAGTGGTGCTGACGACCCCTCAAGTGCTGTTGAATATCTTGATATTTAGTCATGGGCGGCGATCTCTAGTGTAGTGTTGCACGCTAAACTAGAGCCTCCAGACACTGAGGCCCGCCTGGCGAAGTGCCACGTGGTCAAACTGGGATTTTACGTCAATAAAACAGCCGTTTCCGGCCACCTTCGAATGAAAATCACTCAAGGGCCTGGCAAGAAGTTCGCTGTGGGAAACCGCGGCGATAATTGCATCCGCCTGCGGGAGGCTCTCCCACGACTCAAGCTCCAGCCCATATTCATGACGGGCTTCTTTGGCGTCGGCTACGGGGTCGTGGACATGAACTTCAATCCCATATTCCTGGAGCTCATGAATCAGATCGGCAACTTTGGAGTTTCTCAGGTCAGGGCAGTTTTCCTTGAAGGTCAGACCGAGGACGTTGACCTTTGCCCCCCTTACATGGAAGCCGGCTTTAATGATCTGTTTTACCGTTTGTTCCGCGACAAATTTGGCCATGCTGTCGTTGATGCGGCGGCCCGCCAGAATTACCTGGGGGATGTAACCGATCATCTCAGCCTTATGGGTGAGATAGTAGGGGTCCACGCCGATACAGTGCCCCCCTACCAAGCCGGGGCGGAAGGGAAGAAAGTTCCATTTGGTGCCGGCAGCCTGCAACACCTCCAGGGTGTCAATGCCCAGTTTGTCGAATATGATGGCCAATTCGTTCATCAAGGCGATGTTCAGATCGCGCTGGGTATTTTCGATCACTTTGGCGGCCTCGGCGACCTTGATGCTGGATGCGCGGTGCACGCCGGCGGTGATGATGGTTTCGTACAGTTTTGCCACTTTATCCAAAGTGTCCGCGTCATCGCCTGACACAACTTTTAGAATGGTCGTTAGGGTATGTTCTTTATCGCCAGGGTTGATGCGTTCGGGTGAAAAGCCAACGTGGAAATCTTTTTTCCATTTCATGCCGGAATGTTTTTCCAGAATCGGAATGCAGACTTCTTCAGTTGCCCCGGGGTAAACCGTGGATTCATAGGTAACGATGGCCCCGCGCTTCATATGTTTTCCGACTGTTTCGCTGGCGCCGACGAGGGGCGTGAAATCGGGCTGATGAGCGATATCTACTGGGGTGGGAACCGCAACCACGATATGATCGGCGAGGGCTAGTTCGGCTGGATCGGTGGTGACTGTGAGGTGGCTGGCCGCCTGTAGGTCTGCGGTCGAAACTTCTCCCGTCGGGTCAACGCAGCGCTTATAATTTTCGACTTTATTATGGGACAAGTCATAGCCGATGGTCCGCTGTTTTTTCCCAAACTCAACGGCCAAGGGCAAACCCACATATCCGAGTCCCACCACGGCGATGACGTTCATAATAAATATTCCCTACTTTTTATCATAAAAATTTAATCTAACAGATATCCCAACAAGCTTCAATCCTAGGCCCCTGCTATATTTAGTTGCTTGTTCGGAATGAGGTCGCACCTGATATATGGATTATACTAACATCATTAATTGTGCAGGCTATCCAGCCTGATTTCATCCGAAACATGCATGGAGGTGCTCATGAATATCAAGGTGCCGTTGAATGCCCGAGGTGACTTATTGCCGAATTTCATTATTTTCGTAAAAAGTATTTTCATTCTGTGTGTGGGGTATTCTTTTTCTAGCCCGCTTGGGGCGGATGATCTCTCCAAAACGATTCAAATCGTCAAGCCATCTATCGTTGGAATAGGTAGTTTCCAAAAAATCCGCAGCCCTTCCTTGAGTTTTTTGGGTACGGGCTTTGCCGTAGGTGATGGTTCTTATGTGGTCACCAATGACCATGTAATTCCAAAGTTAATGGATGTCGATGGAAAGGAATCTCTTGTCGTTATCGCGGCAACAGGCGGCAAGGAACCGGAGCTTAGGGCTGCAATCCGGGTCGCCCTTGACAAGGAACACGACCTTGCACTGCTCAAAATCAGCGGCGCAGCCCTTCCGGCGTTGGAACTCGGGGACTCCGGCACGGCTCGAGAAGGCCAGGCATTTGCCTTTACCGGATTTCCTATTGGCATGATCCTTGGATTCTATCCTGTGACCCATCGCGGGATGCTCTCTTCGATTACTCCTGTTGTCTTGCCGGCGTCAAATTCAAAACAATTGGACGTGAAAAAGCTGGCGCAACTTCAAAAATCTGCTTATACCGTGTTCCAGCTTGATGGAACGGCCTATCCTGGCAGCAGTGGCAGCCCTGTCTATGATCCGGAAACCGGGGTCGTCTATGGGGTCATCAATATGGTATTTGTAAAAGGGATGAAGGAAAGTGCTTTAAGCAATCCAAGCGGTATTACTTACGCAATTCCTGGGAATTATGTACGCGATCTGTTGCAGCGGAAATGACCTTAACTGAACAATATTCGCCAGGCTTGGGCGTTGCCTTGAAAACTGTTCGAGGGAGGAATTGCTGGAGTCGCTTTTGTGTCTTTGGCCTGGCACTCAAGTAATTACAAAACAAAGCGTCATAAATATATGAATACATACTTGCTTTGAGTTGCAGGGGGTCCCGTCAATATCTCGACACCATTGTCAAGAGTTCAGCTTTGATCTCAGCAATGGCTGCCATCTTAGCCAAATTTAACCACAACAAATCAACCTGCTATTATTTTGGCATATTCCTTGCTGCTGCTAAGGCTGACATCAAAACTGTCTTATGCTAAGGAAGCCTGCATGGCCCTCATGGATGCCATATGAATGGTGCGTGTCACGGTTTCTTGCCGGATAGCATTGAACTTAAAAAATTGCGAGGAACAGGTAATGTTTCGTATTTCCAATCATTACGTCTCAATCACAGGCATCATTCTTTTTTTGATTGAGGTGCTCATCCTGGTGGCTTCTGTCTACTTGGGTGCTGCAATCCGTTTCTTAAGCGCTACGCAACTTTTTTCCTCCCCGTTCGCAGATCTATTCCCGGAGGCAGGCGCTTTTGCATTCGTGATGGTGTTTAGCATGACTGCACTTGGGATGTATCAACTGGATTACAGGGAGGATTTCAGGGGCACTTTGCGACGTCTCATGCCCGCATTTGCTTTGGGATTCGGCCTCATTACCCTGGTTTTTTATTGGGCGCCTGATCTATATATCGGTCGGGGTATTTTGGGGATCGTACTGTTAATTGCCGCCTCAGGTATCTTTTTGACACGGATCATTTTTTTCAGGTGGTCCGATCTAAGCCTCCTGGCACCGCAGATTATGATTTTGGGTGTTGGCGAGGTGGCCAAGGAATGTGGCGAGCTTGCCGAAAACAACTCCGGTCATCATAAATTCAATATCGTTGGCTTTGTTCCTGTGCCTGATGAAGAAAGCCTGGTGCCTTCTTCATTCGTTTTGCCGGTAAGTGGGTCGCTCACTGCCATGGCAAAAAAGTACAACGTGAACGAGATTGTTGTTGCGGTTCAGAACCGGCGCAGTGGAAGCTTTCCCATTCAGGAGCTTTTGGAGTGCAAGCTGAATGGGATTAAGGTGAGCGATGCGGCGACCTTTTTTGAACGTGAGATGTGCCAGATCCGTGTGGACTCGCTCCAGCCAAGCTGGCTGGTGTTTGGGGGAGGGTTTGACCAGAGTCCTTTGCGATCCGGCATCAAAAGGAGCTTCGATGTGATCGCAAGCGTGATACTTATGATTGCCATGTTCCCCATCATGATAATTACTGCCCTGTGCATTTTTATTGAAGATCGCAGGCCTATCCATTATAGGCAGGAAAGGGTGGGCAAGGATGGCCGCCCTTTTATGGTATTGAAGTTCCGCAGCATGCGAAACAATGCGGAGAAGGCAGGAAAGCCGCAATGGGCAGCTGAAAACGATCCGCGCACGACGAAGGTGGGGCGGATCATTCGTAAACTGAGAATTGACGAGTTGCCGCAAATTCTTAATGTCCTCAAGGGGGAAATGAGTTTTGTCGGGCCTCGACCGGAAAGGCCCTATTTTGTGAAACAACTCTGCGAGCAAATACCCTATTACAACGTCAGGCACAGCATCAAGCCGGGAATCACCGGCTGGGCCCAGGTGCGTTATCAATATGGCGCATCGGTTGAGGATGCCCTGCAAAAGCTCCAATACGACCTGTACTATGTTAAAAACAACAGCCTGTTCCTGGATATAATTATTTTGATTGATACAGTTCAGGTCGTCCTGTTTGGCAAGGGCGGGAGATGATTTCGGAACGCGGTTTTCCATGTTGACAAGCATTGCGGTATATAGCTACGCCATTGCATCTGTGGCGTTCCTTTTGTTGAGCTTACTCATGCTGACCAGTTGGCGTGGTCGCCTGCATGGAATAATACTGACGGCCGCCTGCCTGCTTACAGCGCTTTGGGCGGCGACAATTGCCTATCAGCTTGCTTGGGGGCGTCCTTTAACTTTCCTGGCAGATATCCTGGAGGTCTTTCGAAACGCGGGCTGGTCTTTTTTCCTGCTCATGCTGCTGGGACCCTTTCAGAAGAAGGACGCTTTCGTTTCTGTCAAGCTCCGGCCATTTGTGACGGGTATAGCGGCTTTTTACCTTTTGCTTTTGTTGGCTACCGTTTACATCCATTTGGGTGACAAACCTCCTCAAGGCGCGGCCGCTTTTATGACGGGCATCATCGGGCGCGTGGCTATGGCGGTCATGGGCATGATCCTGGTGGAACAGCTCTACCGGAATACCCCTGCCAAGCAGCGCTGGGGAATAAAATACGTCTGCCTGGGGATTGGCGGAGTGTTCGCTTACGATTTTTACCTATACAGCGACGCAATGTTGTTCAGACACGTGAATTCTGAAATCTGGGCCGCGCGAGGGATTGTCAATGCCCTGATCGTTCCGCTTATCGCTGTGTCTGCCTCCCGCAGCCCCCAATGGTCATTGGGGATTTCAGTGTCCCGCCGCATCCTGTTTCATTCCGCGGCGCTATTCGGTGCCGCCCTCTACTTGCTGGCCATGGCTGCTGCCGGCTACTACCTGCGCATTTTTGGAGGGAACTGGGGAACAGTCTTGCAGGCGGTATTCTTGTTTGGCGCCGTGATTTTGCTGATGGGGGTGCTTTTCTCCGGTACTTTGCGTGCCTGGCTCAAGGTGTTCATCAGCAAGCATTTTTATAATTACAACTACGATTATCGGGAGGAGTGGCTGCGCTTTACCCGTACCCTCTCCGAAGCCGGGCATGGCTTGGAAGAGCGCACTATCCAGGCTGTAGGCGAGTTGGTGGAAAGCCCGGGAGGCGCTTTATGGATAAGCCGGGAGTCCGGCAACTGCGAACTTGTGGCGCACTGGAATATGCCTTTGGCGAACGGCTCCGAGCCGGAAAATAGCGGTTTTTGCCAGTTTCTGGAAAATAAGCAGTGGGTAATCGATTTGCAGGAATATGACTCAAATCCCGAGAAATATGGTGCCATTGCCATGCCGCAATGGCTGCGCTCCATTCCCAAGGCCTGGCTGGTGGTTCCGCTGATTCAGCAGCGGAAATTATTTGGCTTTGTGGTGCTGGCGCAGCCCAGAAGCAGAATCAGGTTAAACTGGGAAGTAAACGACCTGCTCAAAATCGCCGGCAACCAGGCAGCAAGTTACCTTGCGCAACAGGAAGCAGCCAATGCGCTTATGGTGGCGCGTCAGTTCGAATCTTTTAATCGCATGTCCACTTTTGTGGTGCACGACCTCAAAAACCTGGTTTCCCAATTGTCGCTCATGCTATCCAATGCCGAAAAACACAAGAACAATCCCGAGTTTCAAAAAGACATGCTCGACACGGTGGATCTCTCCATCCAGAAAATGAAGTTGCTCCTGCAGCGATTGAGCAGCGGTGCTTCCATTGAAAAACCGGCACCGCTGGTTATCGACCAGCTGTTGCAGCAGGCGGTGGCAGTCAAATCCGCAGTAGAGCCGAAGCCAGTGCTGGAGATAGTGGAAGCCGGCCTGTCGGTATTGGCCAACTGGGCTCGTCTCGAACGGGTAATCGGGCATCTCATTCAGAATGCGATAGAAGCCACTCCCCGAGACGGGCAAGTACGGGTGTGCCTGACCAAGGAGAATGGCGCCGCGATTATCGAGATTCAGGATACGGGGAGAGGCATGAGCGAATCGTTTATCCGCGAGCGCTTGTTCAAGCCTTTTGAATCCACAAAGTCAGCAGGCATGGGGGTTGGCGTGTTTGAGAGCAGGGAATACGTCCATGAACTTGGCGGGCAACTTCAGGTCAGCAGCGACCCGTCAAGCGGCACAACCTTCCGCATGAGCTTGCCGCTTTATAATCAGAATCATGTCGTCGAGAATGCCGCATAAGGGCAAGAGGAAAGAAGTGAGTCAAAGCAAAAAACACCTGTTGATAATCGAAGACGACCCCGGACTGCAAAAACAGCTGCGCTGGAGTTTTGACGCATACGAAGTGTTGGTGGCAGGCGATCGTGAAAGCGCGCTCGCGCAGGTTCGGCGCTACGAACCTGCGGTAGTCACCATGGATCTTGGGCTTCCCCCAGACCCGGATGGCGCCTCCGAGGGCTTGGCCACCCTGAAGCAGATACTTGAACTCGCGCCGGATACCAAAGTGATCGTCCTTACGGGTAACCAGGATCATGGCAATGCGGTGAAAGCCATCGGTATGGGCGCTTACGATTTCCATCAAAAGCCTTTCGAACCTGAATTGCTTGGCCTGGTGATCGAGAGGGCATTCTATTTACACGCACTGCAGCAGGAGAATCGAAGTCTACTGAAAACCCAGGCGGATTCCCCCCTTTCCGGCATTATCAGCAGGGACCCCGGTTTGCTTAAGGTGTGCCGCAGCGTAGAGAAAGTGGCCCCTTCGGATGCCACAGTCATGCTGCTGGGCGACAGCGGGACGGGCAAGGAGTTGCTGGCGAAAGCCCTGCACCAGTTGAGCGCCAGGCAGGGGAAGCGCTTCATGGCCATCAACTGCGCGGCGATTCCGGAAAACCTGCTGGAAAGCGAGTTGTTCGGCTACGAGAAGGGCGCCTTTACCGGGGCGGCCAAGCAGACCCTGGGCAAAATCGAACTCGCCAATGGAGGCACTTTTTTCCTGGATGAGGTGGGGGATCTGCCCATGTCCCTGCAGGCGAAACTCCTGCGTTTCCTGCAGGAAAGGGTGATCGAAAGAATCGGGGGGAGAGACGAGATTCCCGTGGACGTTCGTATTGTCTGCGCAACGCATCAGAATCTTAAGGAACTGATCGTGGCCGGGCGATTCCGGGAAGATCTCTATTACCGGCTGAGCGAAATCGTGGTTACGATCCCGCCGTTACGAGACCGGGTGGGTGACGCTGCGCTGCTGGCGCATCACTTCAAGAACAAGTTCAGTGCCCATGAGGGGCGTTCCTTGCTGAATTTCAGCGAGGAGGCGCTAGCCGCGATAGAAAACCATCCATGGCCGGGAAATGTACGGGAATTGGAAAACTGCATCAAGCGTGCCGTCATTATGGCGGACGGCCCCCAAATTACTGCGGATGATCTTGGATTGCAGGCTTCCACTGTTGCAGAAGAACCTATCAATCTGCGCCAGGTACGTGAGGATGCCGAATACAAGGCCTTGGTTAAAGCGCTGGCGAGAGTGGATGGCAATCTTGTCAAGGCGGCAGAACTGCTCGGCATCAGCCGGCCCACCATTTATGACCTGATGAGCCGTCATGGGGTCAAATAGACCCTTTCCCCGTGAAGCATCACATTTTCACCTGTTGCAGATCTGGCTTCAGTGCCTAAAAATAAACGGGCAGTGATGTTTTAAAAATAAGGAAATTAATGTGAGTGGTCTGTGTGGCTGGATCGGCTACGGTGCCGCAGCAGCCGATAATTTGCAGTTAGTCGAAAGAATGTCTGGAGCGCTGGCTCGTTTCGACGCCAGCGATATCCAGGCGTTGGCAGGTGGGGGGAGCGCACTGGCGGTCGTCGCCAATGGCGAGAGCGCGCACGTTTACCAGAGGGAAGGCGTCTTGGCCGCTATATGGGGCCAGGCCAGTTTCAAGGACGCGCGTTTGGCCCATCTGGCGCAGAAGGAGGGCTTGGCAAAAACCCTGGCTGATGGCTGGCTGGACATGGGAGAGCGGGTTTTTGCGGACCTGTCGGGCGCATTTTCTCTTTGCATCCTGAATGAGGCTACGGGCGAGGCCATTCTGGCAATCGACCGCATGGGCATCCACCCGCTTTCCTACCAGGTATCCGGCGATGCCTTTATCTTCGGTTCATCCGCGGATGCGCTCGTTCTACACCCGCTGGCAAGGGCTGAAATCGATCCGCAGGAACTTTACAACTACGTCTATTTCCACATGATTCCGGGGGGCGGCACGATTTACAGGGGCCAGCAGCGCCTTCTGCCCGGCGAGTATCTCGTCTACAGGAAAGGGGAGGCGGAAACCCGGAGATACTGGGAAATGCAGTTCCTGGAACAGGAAAAGCTACCCTTTGGCGAACTCAAGCAGGAGTTTTTACGGCTATTGCACTCAAGCGTGCGCGATGCTGCCGGTGGGCAGGAAGTGGGTGCATTTCTCAGCGGCGGCACGGATAGCTCTACGATCGCGGGAATTTTGGGGGCGGTGGCTAGTGGGCCTGCGCGGACCTACTCCATCGGCTTCGAAGCCGATGGCTATGATGAGATGGAATATGCCCGCATCGCGGCGAGGCATTTCTCTACCCAGCATCACGAATATTATGTGACTCCGGACGATGTGGTGGCGGCTATTCCTAAGATTGCGGCGATCTTCGATCAACCCTTCGGTAATGCCTCCGCCGTGCCTGCCTTCTATTGCGCCCGCATGGCGAAGGCAGACGGATTGAGCAGGATACTGGGCGGCGACGGGGGCGACGAACTGTTCGGCGGCAACGAGCGCTATGCAAAGCAAACGATTTTTTCCCTTTACGAACGCATTCCATCGGTATTGCGCAGGAGCGTCATCGAGCCCGTGGTTTTCAACATGCCCGGTGGCCGGAAGATCCCACTGGTGCGCAAGGCCAAGAGCTACATCGAGCAGGCTTCGGTGCCGATGCCGGCGCGCCTTGAAACCTATAACCTGCTGGAGCGCTATGGCCATGATCAGGTGTTCACCCGGGAATTTTTGGCGACTGCCGATACAGGACAACCTCTCTTTCGCTTGAACGAAACCTATCGCCAGGCCCATGCGCAAAGCTTGATCAACCATATGCTGGCGCTTGATCTGAAGTTCACCCTTGCCGACAACGACTTGCCCAAGGTTGCAAAGGCATGTGAACTGGCGGGTATGGAGGTGGCTTTCCCGTTTCTTAACGACGAAATGGTGGCCTTTTCCGCACGGCTCGCGCCGGAACTCAAGCTCAAGGGAACGAAACTGCGCTACTTTTTCAAGGAGGCATTGCGGGGCACTTTGCCGGATGAGATCATTTCCAAGCAAAAACACGGCTTCGGACTGCCTTTCGGTGTCTGGCTCCAGAATCACAAGCCCTTGCAGGCCTTGGCCGCCGACAGCCTGAATGATCTGAAATTGCGCCACATCGTGCGCGCCGATTTCATCGATAAACTGCTTGGGCAACATCTGGACGAGCATGCCGGCTATCACGGCACCATGGTCTGGGTGCTGATGATGCTGGAGCAATGGTTCAAGCAGCGCTATTGATCCGGCACATTTTATTCCGGACTGTAGGTCGGCCTTTAGGCCGACATGTCGGGCTGAAGCCCGACCTACATTCACGGATAATTCGTGCCATATCAATAGCAGCCGGGAATTCTCTTAAAGAGCCTGCGGGGAGCAGCTATATTTCCACTATAGTGGATCCCGGTTTCAATTCAGACCCGCCATTCTACTGTTGGATCAGGCGATTGAGTATTTGTCGATAAAACTTACATATGTATCTTCTGCTGACAGTGAATGCTTGTGCATGTCATTGATAAAGAAAATAAAGATATAAGTGGCGCGAAAATTGCTGCTTTAAAACAAAGGGTATTATTTGATTTGCCGACATGTTTTTTTTTCAGGCAACAAATTGAAATCGACTTTATTCACTCGAAAGGAGTAACCCTTATGAAACAATTGATAATTACAAGCCTTGTTTTGCTCGCAGGGATTTCTGGGGAGGTGATGGCTGGCTGTGCATCAAATACTCAGGTAATAAACAAAAAAAACGACCCCGAGCTGACGACACTGATCTCAGGCCAAACGGTCTGTGCTACGCGGGGTGCGGAAAAGTGGCAGGAACAGCATCGGGTAGGCGCTCAACTTTGGGATTACAAGAAAGGCCCCACCGATAAGCTTGATCCTTCTAAGCAGGTCGGAAATTGGAGTATCAATTTAGACAATACTGTTACGTACTCTTATACTGGCGGCCCAAGCTATACATACACCGTCCATTCCAGCAGCCCGGGACTCATTATCCCGCCGTATAGCTTCTGCACAGGGCCGAATGGTGCAGAGGTGGTAGGTGGCGCCTTCTTCACCAGCAGCCCCAGCTGTCCCTGAGGCAGCAATTGTTTCAGCAATGAAGCCGGAAGAGGGATTCTCGATTTAGGTGGCGGTGGTTTTTCGCCGCCATTGTCGTAAGTTAATGAATCTACATGGAATCTCTCGCATGGCGTTTATCTTTCCAGGTATTCCTGGTAGTCAGTCTTGTTGAATTTTCTGTAGGTCAGGTTTTAACCTGACCTACGATGGCGACATTTCATGTTGACTGAATACTAGGGCGTGTTCAGGCCGGGCCGGGCCGTGCTACCGTTCCGCCCGCAGAACCAGGCCAGCAGCAGGAACACGAAGATCAGGCGCGGGCTGTCCACCAGGCTGTCAAGGGTTCCGATCACTAGAAAGCCGATGCTGGACGCCAGCATCGCACCGGCCATCGCATCGCCGCGCCAGGCATCGCGACCGGCCCGCCACAAGCCAAGCGCGACGAAAAGGCTCAGGGCTGCCACTCCCAGCCAACCCTGCTCGAACAGGACCTGAATTGGCAGGCTCCAGATATGCCATGGCTTATCATTGTCAACGGTGAAAAACCACCGGTCCAGCCCTTGCGAAAAGTCCCCGTTGATCAGCAGGTTGCTCTCACCCATTGCCTGCAAGCGCACGCTGTCCACGTCGACTGCAGAATGTGATTTTGTATTGTAGATCGACAGCTTGACCGGGCGGGATGCATGCCACGGGCCACTTCCCACGTCACCCGATTGCATCTGGATGTGGACTGGCTGCCAGCTTCCTTTCCCTGTGATATCAATCGACTTGAAGGTGCAGCGCGCTGAGGTGAGCAGCCATTTTTCGCAGATCGATACGGTGACCTGGCTGTCAGGCTGTTCGCTGCGGATGTTCAGGTTGAGCGAATATTCATGTTGTGGTTTTATCGTGACCAATTGCTCCATGTAGAGTGGGCTGCCCGAGCCAAGCCGCAAAAAGGGGTTGCCAGCTTCGGAACCAAGCCGGTATGTGGCGGCCCGGATTTTTTCGCTACGCCAATAATGGGTTTCCGGATAGCTCCCAATTCCCATCCCGAACAGTGCCGTATCCCAGCCAGGATCGCGCATCTGCAAGGCGCCGGACCAATGGGCCAAGCGTATTCCCAGATCGGTTCCCGCCTGGGACAGGCGAGCCTGTGTGAACGGGCCTTTGAGGATAGGCACTGCCACCGTGAGAGCCAGCACTGCAAGTGCCAGGGCAGCCATGCCGTACTTGAAAGATCCGGTTCGTGCCCGATTTCCTGATTTTGCCGTTGCCGCCAGCAGGGTGAGTGCCAAAGCAATGCCGTAGGCCGCATAGCCAATGCGCGAGAAGGTGACCATCACCCCATAGGTGGCGCCAAGCAGCAGCGCTGTACCTGCCAGCCTTGTTACCAAGTTCTGCCTTTCAAACAGCACCACCACCAGGAATGGCACCGACAGCGTCAGGTAGGTCTCGATATCGGCCCCGCCAGTATGCATCTGGGAGAAAGGGCCGGTTACCCGGTAAACATCGGTGAAATTGAATAATCCTGGAAATGCGAAACGCTCCCAGATGATCACGGCCACCGTTCCAGCCAACCCGGCAACCATGCCCCAGGCGAAATGGCGGCGAACATCATATCCGGCAGACGCCAGGCGCCCTAGCAGGCCATATAACAGGAATGCCCACAAGGCGCCCTTGGCGATGCGCAACGCGTTATAGGGGCTGTAGTAGTTGGAGAAGGAATTGGCATCTGGCATCTGCCAGGGCAGCAAACCGCGGACGGCGCCGATTGCATAGGAAAGACCCAGCAAGGCAGCGAGGAAGAGAAACAGCAGGTCGCGTTTCGAATGGCGCGGCGCGGGGGGCAGGCGGGCAAAAGCGACAGCGACGCTGGTCAAGAGAAGAAAATCAAACTCGTCGAAATAGAAGCGCCCACTCCAGGGGGCGAGGTCGAAAAGCGCCAGAGCGGCCGGAATGACGACGAGCAGAAACTGTGGCCGGTGCCAGATCAGAGCCGCATATCCGGCGAGAAACAGGCCGAGGAGGGCGGGCAGGATGGGGAAGGTTGCCACTCCCCAGCCGACGCCCGCCAGGCCCGCAATCAGGACGGCGTAACCCGTCCGCGACGGCCTTTTGAGCAGGGCAAGCGGCGCTGTCGATGCTGCCGCGGCCAGCGTCTGGTCATTTACCCCGGATTGTTCCTTTAATGGATTATCCGGGTTTGTTGCGGGCGTCGTGGCACTGGTAGCTATCGGCGTATTTGTGCGCTTGTGGATCTTGCTGGACTTTGCATGGGCCGAGGCAAGCCGTTTAGCCAGCTTCGCTGTTGCCCAGGCAGAAAACCCGGCGAGAAGCAGATTGGTGGGGTCGGGGTGGAGGCCCACGAGGAACAGCTTGCTCGTTTCCATGGAGCCTGCTACCAGCGTCGCCAGCAACATCGCCAGCCCGGGTGGATTCCACGAAGCCCAGGTCAGAATCCCTATGGGGGCATACATCAGGCATACGGTTATCAAACTTAACAGCGCAGCCTGTTCCGTAGTGTAGTAATGGTAATAGAAGGGGAGAAAATGAATGGCATTGAAGGCGTTGATGGCTGAATCGATGTCTAGCCAGCGATGCTCGAACCAGCCATTTACCGCTGCCAGGGCAATCAGGTAAAGGATGCCCAAGGGCAGGCCGAACCGCCTGAGTCCATACGCCAGTCGTTGTGGCTGCAAGTATGTCCTGTGGCGCCAAAGCAATGCGCCCAGATACATTCCCATCGCGCGTGTAAGCACGGAAAGACCTTGGCTAACGCCGGAAACGATGAAAAATTGGATAATCTCGATGCTCAGCCCAAGGGCCGCGCCAGAGAGAAGTGTCCGTGTGGGGGAGTATAACTGTCGCCCTGTTGCCAGTTGACTGAGTAGCAAACCCAGGGGCACGACGGCCAAGGCTTCTGCGCACAGCTTGGCAAGAGAAAGCGCGATGCTGCCGCGCATGGATTCCGTCGCTGCCACCCATCCCCAGCCATCCGAGTAGAGCTTCCATTCGATTTCGGAAACTGATACCAGGAAATCGTAGGGAAACAGGCTGAATGCGAGATAGCCAACAGCATATGCCTTCAACAGGTGTGCTAGCAATCGATCCGGGTTTCCCGTAAGCGTGGAGAGAAACGACCTGAAACGGTCTGACCAGCGCGCTGCAAAAACCGCTCCCAGGATGCTGCCGAGAATTTCGGCAATTAAATCGTTGATGGATACCGTTCTGGGCGGGAAAAATAGTTGCGCAAATTCAACTGTCACGGCCAGGGTGAACGAAAACAGAAGCGAAGCGATAAACGCCAGGGCGAGTGTGCGATGCTTCTTGAAACGCGTAAACAGGGTGACGGTGAGGAAACCGACGGGCACGTAAAGCACACCATTCGCGACCCAGTCTGCACGTCCCTGGGTTCCGACGTTGAGTAGCCTGATGTGCTTGAACATCTCCCATGCCTGATCCCAGGAAATTGGATGAAAATCCAGAGGCACCAAGCTGCCGTAAACCACAAAGCAAATGTAGAGCAGCCACCAGGGGAGGGTGGCTGCCCCGGATGGTGTGATCGGAGTGTCAGTCCCGGGGCGTGAGGATTGATCGTGGGTCATGGTTTTTCATGGCTATAAACTCACCCCGATCTTCCTTAAACCGCTGCCAGTCGATGGCGAATCTTCAAACGGCTCCAGAGCACAATCAGTGCCGGCAGCAGGAGCAGTTCCAATAATTGACCGGCCAGCAGGCCAGTGGAGGTGAGCAGGCCAAAATGCGAAGTTGGCTGGAAGCTCGAGCTTACCAGCAGCATGAACTGAGCTACCAGCAGGATAGAGATAGCAACCACGGCGCGGCCGGAGGCCTCAAAACTGCGTGCAAGAGAGAAGACGACACCGCGCCCCTTGTGCCGTCGCTCGAGGTAATTGTGGAAGAAGTGAATAGTGTCATCCACGGTGATGCCGAGCACCACGCTTGCGATCAGGACTGTAGCCATGTCCAATTGAATGCCGGTGGAGCCCATTACAACGAAGATGAAGACGAGCGGGGCCAGGTTGGGCAGCATGCTGATGACGGCGGCCGGCACGGAACGCCAAAGAATAAGCATGATCAGGAATATCTGCCCGAATGCTCCCATGAAGCTGTGTTTCTGACCAACCACCAGAAGGTCTTCCTGATCTGAGAACAGGCGGCCGCCACCGGCGATTTGCCACTTGATGTCCGGAGCCTCGATTTTTGCCAGGTGCGCCTCGATTTTTTCTATCACGGCCTGGATGGCATTTGCGCCATGTACATTCACGTTGAGCAGGATGCGGGTACGCTGGTATTCGTTGTTGACCAACTCCTGCAAGTCCCTGCCGTCATAAATCAGCAGCAATTGGCTGAGCAATTTATTGTTGTGGGGGAGCGTACGAGCAGACGCCTCCTCGCCGCTGAAAGCCCAGTTCATTTCCTCGACGATGTCCATCATCGACATGGCGCGATCTACTTCCGGCAGTGTTTCAGCCCAATCCTGCACCGATTTGAGCAGTTTCAGACGGTCTGCATCCTTGAATGCATCGCGACCAGGGCCATCGACAACAATTTCCAGGGCAGTGACGCCTACCAGACGTTCTTCGATCAATCTTGTGGATTGCGTGAGCGGGTGGGACTCGTTGAAAAACTTCAGGAGATCGGACTCGGTTTCCACCTTGAAGATTTGCGGCGTGGACAAGGCCGCCAGCAGGGCGATTGCAGCCACCACCCAGGCTGCATATCGCATGCTGAAGCTCGCAAGGCCATAGGAGATGCGTTTGGTCCAGGCGAAACCGCTGCTTCTTTTTGGCCAGGGGCCGCGATCGTATTTCACCAGCAGGGGAGGGACCAGATAGATCACCACCAGGTAAATCATCAATGTGCCAAATGCACTGACCATGCCGAAAACCTGAATAGGCGGGATGGGCACCAGCACCAGGCTGATCATGCCCGCCGCCGTGCTGAGCATATTGAACAGAGTGGGCTTGTGCATGAATTGGATTGCGAAGATGACGCGCTTTGGCCTGCGGAACCCTGCATTGCGCATGCGTTGCAAAGCCGCATACAGGTGCAGCATATTGCCTATCGTATAGGCGGAGAGCAGGGTGGGAACCATGGCGGTGACCAATGTGTAGGGTTGCCCCATGGCCGAAATCAGCGCAACGCAACTGACCGTCACGGTGCTCATGGCCACGGCACCAATGATGACTGGCGGGATTCGACCCACTACCCATAGCAGCAATAGCAGCCCCATAATCACAACCAGCGGGGTGAACAGGATGCTGTCATGCATCATGGAGCGCATCTCGGCCGCGTCCAGTGCGACCGGGCCGGCCACGGCAACCAGCTTGCTGCCCAAATTTTCCGCCTTCACCCCCTCCTGCATGGCTGCTTCGATCGCCAGGCGCTGGCGGCTTTCCCCCAGCTTTTTTGTGCGCACGATGAGCGCCAGGGAAGAACCGTCCTTCGATGCCAGCCAACCGGGTATGAAGCGATCCTGCAGAACATGGGCTTTGCGTTCTTCCGCAGTGGTTTCACCCAGTCGTTCCAGGTCGATCAAACGCTCGACCGTGAACCCGTCTGCGCTACTGGCGATATGGTCGACGTTGGTGACGGAAAAAACACGGTCCACATCCGGAAGCTGTTCCAGGCGTCGGCTGACCCGGTCAATTGCCAGAAGAAACTCCCTTGAATACAGATCACTCCCGGCGAACAGGCTGATGAGAAATTCATCATTTGGAAACTCGGTGCGTAGTTGCCGATCCAGAATGACGGCTGGAGAATCCTTGGGGAAATACAGCTCGGGCGCGTTATTAAATTCCAGGCGTAGCAGGAAAGCGCCAGCCACCAAGTGAATCAGCACGATTAAACCGATAGCCGTCTTCAGGCCAAGAAGCCTGGGTTGCATCAGCTTTCTGAGAAAGTTGTCAAGGGTGATTTTTAGCATGCTCTAAGCTGGCATCCTTATAAAGGCATCAGCCGCAATCGCTCATGATCAATCAGAACTTCGCCTGCCAACCCAGAACAAGCAAGTCGTTCCGATTGTAATATCCGCCCAGGGTCTGCGATGCGCCGCTGAACAGATGCGCTGCCACATAGATTTCCTGCTGGTCGATGCCCAGATAGGAAAGCTTGGGGTTCAAGTAAAGGTCGCGTTTATCAAGACCAGCAGAAAACCGCAGATTGGTGCGCCAGTTTCCTGACGCGAAGGTGTGCTCAAGTTCGCCATTGAGATTGTAGAATTCGGCCCGGTCCAGGATCGGCGCATTGGTGAAGGTCTTATGGCCCGCCAGCTGCAAGGTGGCGCGGGTCTCGCCATCGCCGGGGAAGAACTCGGTGCCCAGCACCAGATCAAATGCCGGCTCAGTCTGGAACTGGAACATGCTGGTGGTGACCGGCACATCGCTGCTCCAGGCCGCCTCCATGCGCCATGTCGCACCTCCTCTTTGGGTTTCCAGTTCGCCTCCGGCCACCCAACTGAAGGGATGAACGCCCGTCAGCGTGCCAGGCGACACCCGGTAATAGGGCTGCGATTGGCGCACTCTTTGCAGGCTGAAGCCGTAATCGAGCTTGCCGCCGGAATTGGTAAGGCGTACGCCGCCACCGCCGCTGCCATGCCTATCTTCGCGTACCTGGGCGCCGATGATGCCCGGCAAGCTACCAATGCCAAGCAGGCGGCCATTGACCGTATCCAGCGGGTTCCAGGCGCTGTTCTCATCGGGAAGCACGGCAGATTCGAACGCCGGAAGCCATACCGCATCGATCTTGGAGTCGCCCGCGAAGTGCTCCATCCGCACGGCCGGCACGGCGCGACGGCGTTCCGGCAGCTTGTCCAGGATGATGCGGGAAAGGTCAACCTGGCTCATGCGGTCTATCGGAGATATCTCATCCACCCGGCCCCATAGTACATTCTGCGTGCCCACCGTGATGCGTGTATCCTCGCCGCGCCAGCGCAGGTAGTTTTCCGTGTAATCCAGCTTCGTCCTTGAAAAACCCGGTGTGCCGGATTGCCCATAAGCATCAAAGCGGGCACCCAGCGCGAATTCCCACGCGCCAGACTTGCCATTCGCACTGGCAGCGCCATGCAATAACGTGTCACGCGATGCGTCAGGGTTGTCAGTGAAAACACCCAGCTCTGCACGCAGATCATCTATCTTGATCTTGACGCCGCCCTTATCCGCTTTGCTGCGGGATTTTTTCTTGGTGGTGCTGACCTTCGGACCATCTTCCAGACTTTGCTCATCAGAGGCATAGCCCAATGAGGCGACTCCAAATGCAAGAGAAATGCCAGCCAAGCCTGATATGAAATGCGTCATGTCCCTATCCTGGAAATATTGATAGCCACAAAAGATATGCACCAAAATCATGGGCGGTAAGCCTCTTCGGCGCTCTCGTCCTCCAATAACTGAGTGGTAAACAAGCGCGCCGGCAAACGGCGATCGTATAGGATCTTCTCCACGGTCAGGCGAGTTTGGTGTTCGTTGCCCAGGTCTGTCAGCGTGCTGTCCATCACGGTCCAGTATGCCTGGATTTTTTCACGCTTCGCCACCAGCAAACGTTTGCTGGGCTGGCCTTCACTCTTTTCGAAGAAATCGATGCGCAAAGGGAGCAAGGTCGTCGTGTCGATCCAGCTGATCCGCTTGGTATAGACGGAGTTGCCGGGTTTGGCCGGGATGCTTTCCAGTATTTCGCAGGCAACGCCCCCAATGTTTTCTCGGCCAATGATGTGATGCGTGTCCATATCCACTTTGCGATCGCGCAAATCTTCATAGTAATAATCAGAATTGACAAACCGCCCCCCTTTTCGATTGGAGTCAATCCGGCGCACTCGTTCCATTGCCGGCAGATAAATCCACTGATTGGAATCGCCGCCGGTGAGATCAATGGTCAGCAAACCGGTCCCTTCGATGTCCGCCGGTTCGGTAAAGCGGATAAGGGTAGCCACTTCGCTGGCCTTATCATCCTTGCGGTAGGTAATCATCTTGCGGACACGCGGGCTGCGGCCCTTCTCGGTGAGCGTCATGGTCAACGCGGAAGTGGCGTCCTTGCCCTTGGGGCGGTCATAGACACGCTGGGCCAGTTGATCTCCGGCGGCATCGGCCCAGGCTGAAGCGGCCGGAAACAGGCTGCAAAACATCATCATGGCATGGCGCAATATGAAGTGGCCGATTGTCGTCGACTTTGAGTGATTTGTCTTTGACATCTTTCCCTCTGATCGCGGTTGGTATGGGAAATGGTACTTTATAATTTCTTTTTAAGTCAATGAGGTACGTGCGAAATATATAATTCTCTTGAGAAGAGTGAAACTGCACGTTTTGGCAACTTTCTAGTTTGGAATTGTGATGTGTTTTCGAAAATGATGTCGATGAAATTTACATTCACCCACCCACTCTATTCTCAATGATATCTCACGCGCTTGCTAACTATCTGTTATATATAATGTAAATAAATTAAGTCCCAGCATGGCACGCAATAAGCTTAATTAAGAATTAGAAAAAGTAGCTTCAAGTTTAGCGTGATTGTGAAGGAGACCGTCATGAAAACCAAATTCAAATCCATGCTGAAAGCGGGTATTTTGACCGCAGCGCTTATTTCCGCCCCAAGCGTATTCGGCTTGACGTTGCCGGCGGTAAGTTCATGTGGTTACGCTGCTCCCTATGACAACCTGCTTTGTTACAGCCCATCACCGGGCGTGAATGTCTACATTGCAAGTTCGCATGATAACTTCGTTTCTTATTCCGCCAATGCCATGGGGCAGCTTGGAACTGCTTTTGGCTACACAGGACTCGCAGAATGGGGCAGTCTGCCCTCCTTTGGATCGGGCCAGATCGTGAAATTGTTTTCGTACAATAATTCCAACAACGGCACTTTTCCCGATGCGACCTCAGGCACTAATGATAATAAATCTGCGCCAAACGCTGATTTAACGCCTAAAGGCGATGATCAGTACCAGGGGGAATGGCCTGTAGGAAGCATTGTTACAGTGGGTGATATGTTGTCTTTTATGACCCCCGGCACTACGCCTGTATTTTCATTCGATTTGAATGAAGGACCCCCAGGGCTGGATTTGAATGGCATATTACAAATTAAGCGCGGTAGCGCCATCGTTGATACCTTTGCCTTTGATAACACTGCTAATGGCGCATATGACCCCAATTCGTTTGTTTTTGCACAACACGATGTTACGGTTCAGTGGTTGGATCCAGCTAACCCTGCTTGCCCTGGCGGGGTATGCACCATGGACGTCAACAACAATATTGGGGGGGGGAAGCCAGATTTCTTCGCTTATGCCCCTGATCTTAATCTAAATGAATATCTTCCGACGGATACCTTGTATTTCTTCCTGGCGATGAAAGATATCGAGGGCGGAGGAGAGGAGTTGGCTATCACCAACATTGTTACGCCACCTCCCACTGTTCCTGAACCAGGTGTACTGGCTTTGGTCGGAGCAGGATTGCTGGCTCTAGGCTTCTGCCGTCGTCGCAAGGTAACTGGTTTTGCTTAACGTCAGGCTTTGGTTAAATAGAAAGGGCCACCATTAAGGTGGCCGTTTCTATTTATTTATACATTGGTATTGGATCAAGGAGTGTTCGATTCAGGGGCGGAGGGCAAGCAAATTGCTAGTCTTTCCCGCCGGATTTCTCGAGACGCTTCTTCGCTACAAAGCTCTTCAGCCGTTGCAGCGGATTGCGGTTTCCCATCCATAGCCGGCGGTGATGGAAGCGGCTGAGGCGGGCGTCCAGGTAGGTGTACCACGGC
Source organism: uncultured Sulfuricella sp. (assembly GCA_964384915.1). Classification (GTDB taxonomy): domain Bacteria; phylum Pseudomonadota; class Gammaproteobacteria; order Burkholderiales; family Sulfuricellaceae; genus Sulfurimicrobium. The sequence goes on from CAYLMA010000015.1 coordinate 45,158, forward strand.
ACCAGTTTCATTTCCTGTGGATGCAACAAGGCCAGCAGCGCCTGGGTAGTGATGAAGCCCGCGCACAGCTTGCAGCCGGCAATCGAACTCGGCCCCTTGCGTGCCTTCAGGTTGATTGATTTCGGGTCCAGATATTTGAGGTGATGCATCTCCGGGGCGAAGCCCAGGGCGAACTGGATGATCTTTTCCTCCTCGCTCATTCCCGGGGAGATGGCAAAGTAATCGTCATAGGACATGCCTCCCGGCCCAAATGCCAGTATGCCTGCCCCTAGTCCCAGCGGCACTGCCGCCACGGTGACCAGCCCTCGTGCCGTGGCTGAATTGATCAGCAACGGATGCATGTCAACAGCGAACACATCTATTCCATCCACAACCAGGTCCACGTCTGAAAGAAATTCGTCGATATTGCTTTCATCAATACCCTTGTCGAAAATGTTTACACGTAGCTCTGGGTTGATTTCCAGGGCGTATTCCAGCATCACCTCAATCTTGCGGCGGCCCAGCGTGCGAGTGTTGGCCCCGTACTGACGGTTGAAGTTGGCCTGTTCGAATTCGTCGAACTCGGCAATGTGGAACCCGCCGACACCGGCGCGCACCAGGCTGATGAGGTAATCTCCCCCAACCCCGCCCATGCCGGCTATGGCTACGGTGGACAGCCTCAGACGAGCGTGTTCGCCTGAGCTGACGATTCCAAGGTTGCGGCTGAATGCGCTGTCATAATCAAACTCAGTCATCGAGGGCCTCTTATGGATGGATAGCGGAGGGCGGGTTTGTACATCTTTACTCGTGGAAATGAGAAATGCAAGAGCCTTGCCCGGCTGTGCCGCCAAAGATATGTGTATATCCTATTCCGGAGCAAAGAATCTTGTCGAAAAACCTTACACCATGCCTAAGTCTGCTTATGAAATTTATCCCAACGCATTGTTAAACAAAGCCATATTGCACATGGCATGCTATATGCTTATGTTATGGCAAGGCGAATTGCCCGAACATTCAACTAGTTCTTACAATGTCTTTGAAGGAGAACAAAATGAAACTAACAAAACTTGCTACCGCGTTAGCCATCTCGATGGCATTTGCTTCGGGCGCCGCATCGGCGGATCTTTTTTACCAGAATGTGAATGCATGGGATACCAGTCCGGCAGTAGGCACCAATGGCTTGACGGGAATTATGGATGAAATGCAGGTGAACTGGGCTGCAACCTCTGTCTACACTGACCTTGATGCAAATGGCGTAGATGTCGGTGATACAGTCATCGACAGCGGCACTGGTACCGTTGGAGGTTATCTGTTAGGAGGTTTAAATCTGCTTGGTCTCCAAGCCACTGAAGGAATTGGGGTTACACATTCGTTGAATTTCGACTACAGCAACATGGCCGGCGTGGTCGCTCTGATGCTTAGCCCAAGCCAGATTCTGGCCCATTACACTTCCGGGACCATTAATCTCTGGGGTGATATCGATGCTGATGGCGGAAAAGATGTCAAGCTGCTGACGCTGAATGTGTTTAATAGTGATGGAACGATTGGCAATTTCAACATCTACGCTACAGTGGGCTATGCCGCTCCTGGCGTTTGGTACTTCCCGCCTGCTACTGACTGGTCAACATCCGTTGTTACCATTAATGCACGGATTGATACCAATCTGGATAAAGGTGGGGTGCCCGCCCCCATAGGTAATAATCAATATTCGCGGTCTTCCGTGCTGAATGGCAGTGTAGAGTTCATTCCTGAGCCGGCCAGCATTGCTCTGATGGGTTTGGGTCTGCTGGGTCTGGGCTTGAGCCGCCGCAATAAAAAAGCTGCTTGACCTTAGCTTTATCTGAATTAAACCGCGCGGTTATCCGCGCGGTTTTTTTATGGGCGCGGCCCCGATGAAGCGGCAAAGGGTTCATTGCCGGTTGAGGACTTTAATTCTAAGCCTGGGAGCCGAAAAAAATGGGAACATGTGCGACGGGCTGAACGCTGGATACCGCTTGCTCCGCTCCAACTATCCAGTTTGCATTGGGTTAGGCTTTTCATTTTGTGTGGAATACTCAACAGCAAGCGCTGACGCGTCCTCGGAATGTCCGAGCATGAACTGCGACAGGCAGGAATGGCGGTTGGACAAGGCCTTCCGAACGGCGTGGGCGCAGATATAGTAGGGTTGACGCGGGGGTTGAACAGATGTGTTAAGGGGGCCTGCGATCTGGAAAGGGAAGCCGATCCGGGTCAGTAAGCGTGCCAAGCATGGCTCCATGGCGGCGTAGCAGTGGTTAATATCATGTAATTGGGCGAGTTTGAAAATCTCGCGATACAGTCCTATAGCCACAATTGGACCTTCCTGTTTGTCCTTTGCATTTGCAGTGCGCGGTCGTTGGGGAAGAGGTTGATGCAGCCCGGCGCTTGAGAGTTCGCCGCGGTAGCGGCGCAATTCGCTGGCGATGGCCAGGCGACCGATTTCCCCGATCTGCTTGGAAGAAATGACCATCTTATGTGAAATCGTGTATCTGGAGGTAATGCTGAGGGCTTTGGCACTGGGCGGGATCAGTCGAGCACAGCCTACGGAAACACCCGTTTCCAGCGAGCGACAAAGCACGTGCAAGCTGTATGCATCGTAAACGTCACTTTCCAGCTGGATGTCGCTAAAAAACTGGCAAGGACTGGGTACACGCTGCAATTCTTCACAAAAAACCTTGTATCGTAACGCGAGATAATCCCGGTATGCCTGTGTGCCAGGCACCACTATTGAAAACTCGAATTTTTTCTCAATCGCTACCACCGTAGCTCCCTGATCAATCAAATTGGCAGTGCTGCTTGCTTGAATGGGCGTTATTGAGGGCTTGGGTGCGCATTGTTCATTTCTTGTGCCTGCAGGAAGCTGAGGATGCATGTTTCCTTCTGGCTCAGGCTGCGCTCCATTTCAACAGCGCTGATCAGGTAGGCGCGCCTGGGGGGGGCGACGCTCTCATTGACGGGGCCAACCGATACCCAGGGGAACCCCAGCGTCTTGAGGAGTCGGCTGAAACGATGTTCCATGGCTGCCATGCAGTAATCGATGCCGTTCTGCTTGCACACCAGGTAGATCTCCCGGTACATACCCAGGACTAGCTCAGGTTGGTGATGACGGTGGTTGTCAGGAAGCCGGCTCATTTCCGATTCTGGATCGCCCTGAAAAGGCTTGTTCCGATCTTCCTGACGGCGGCGGAACTGCGGAGAAATGGCCATGCGTGAGATTTCGCCAATATTGTCCGCTCTTGCTCCAGGGTAGGGAAGAGGGTAGTCAATGATGTATCTGGGTGTTACGTTCAGGCCAATGGGGCTGGGGAAAATGACCCTGACCGACGCTGCCGGCTTGCCTGATGCCTTGTGGTAAGACAAGAAGTGGCGGCTGTACTGGTCATATTGGTCAGTTTCCATGGGTTGGCCGGTGCTGGACAATGGGCAGGATGGAGGAACAATACGATGGAGTTCTTTGCAAAAAACCTCATAACGAAATTCGAGGTAAATTTCATAGGCGCGGGTTCCAGGCACTACCTCATCGACATGGAAGAAACCAGTTTCCATACTGAGCTCCTCTGACTGATCGTTAGTCATGGTTTTTCACCAGTGACGATGAATACTCCACCCGCGACCAATTGGCGGCCATTTGCCACTTGCTCCGATAAGTCCTGGTATAACTGTTGGATATCAATGGTATCGCCCAGCAGAGAGGCCTTGTAGCCGAGAAGGATGTTGAACAACAGGTTGAAAGGCAGTTCGCTGCTGGTGAGGGCCAGGATGCGGCTCTTGATATTGACGAATCCCGCCTCGGTCATCATGTTCGTCAACTTGCGGCCTATGAAACGATCGCCTCCCTTGTCTGCCTGGATTGCCTGGGCAGCGTGAAGAACTTGGCTGACGCGAGAATCTTCGGGGTAAAAAATGACCAAGCCATCATCGGAATCAACGATACAGAAATGTCCACCTGGTCGCAGGGTTCGGTGGATTTCAGAGACCACGGTTTCGGGCTGGGGAATATGCTGAAGCACGAACCGGGCGTAGGAGAAATCAATGCTGCTTTCAGGGATTGGCAAGCAATCTCCGTAGGCTTGAATCGGGAATAAGCCACGCGCAGGCTTATTGCGGACATTGTCTGCCACCTGAGCCAGCAGAATGGGGCTTGGCTCCACGACTGTCAGGCTGCCCTCTGCTGCCAGCTCAGCCAGCAGGTCGGAAACAAACCCTGGGCCACAGCCCAATTCAAGCACATCGTGCCCGGACTGAATGCCGGCCGAACGCAATATGCCGATCTCCATGCCGCGCACAGCCTGGGCTTGCTGGCGCAGCCGCTCGGCTTGGAAGTCAGCGTCATTCAGCGTTTCGAAGTTGTAGGAGCCTGTACTCATACGTTCATTATCATCAGCCATGCCAGCGTCGATTTTGGTTTCGTTCCGGCCATGGTGAAGATTTTCCTCCTGCGCCTTCTGCAATGAGATTTCTGTCGATCCAGCAGCCCGTTTCAAATGTAGCCGCCGCCTTACAGCGTTATTCCCATGTCGCCACTTATTACAACTGCTTCAGCAAGGACTTGGCTTCCTCAATTCCTGAAAATGGTTTTCCCTTGGCAAGAAGCTGCTCCAACTCTTTGCGCGCTTTTGCCTTGTCGCCCGATTTTGCCAATCCAAGTACAAAATGATAATGGATTTCTGCCGCCTCGGGTGCAAGGGTGCTTGCCTTTTGCAGAAGGGGCAGGCCGCGTGCCATGTCGCCTTTCTCCACCAGCAACCAGCCTAGAGTGTCCATGATCGCTGGGTTGTCAGGTGCCAGCTGGTTGGCTTTTTCAGCATGCTCCAGGGCTCTCGGATCTTTTTCCTGCTGATAGAGCCAAGCCAGATTGTTCAGTGCCGGAACGTGGTTTGGATTCTGCCGCAGCACAGCCTGATACTGATCGATGGCTGCCTTGTTCTGCTTGCCGGTGAGATATATTCCTGCCTGGTACATGCGGCTCTGAATATCTGCAGGATGTTCTTTCAGCCATTGGGTCAAGCGGGAATCCGCAACTTTTCCTTTGCCGGACTGAGTGAGGGCGATATGCAGTTTCACCATGAGTTGGCCGGCCTTGCCGATAGCGAGTGCCTGTTCGAAGGCTTTTGCCGCAAGCTCAGGTTTTTTTTGCGCCATTAGCAAATTACCTTCCAGCTCGTAACCTGCGGGTGATTTCAGGTTTTTCTTTTGAATCTGGCGGGCAATTGCAAGGGCTTGCTCGTGATTTCCTTGACTGGTTTCCAGCGTGGCCAGGGCCAATTGCGCTTCCAGATAATCAGGCTGCAATGCCAGCGCTTTTTTCAGGACGTTGGATGCCTCCGACTGGTTCTTCATTGCCATGTGAATGGAGGCGATGCGGAACTGGACAGGCGCGGAGTCCGGTTTCAAGGCGGCGAGCCGGTTGAAAGTTTCCAACGCGCCTGCCTTATCACCGTTGGCAAATTGTGCCTGTGCCAGAATATCCAGAACTTCCGGGCTGTTTGGGTTGGAACCCTGTAACTTCTTGGCTAGCGCAAGAGCCTTTGATTTTTCGTCTATGCGCAGATAATGGGCCGCCAGGGTAGTGGCTGGCTGAACTGCGTCCGGGTTTTCCTGGCTTGTTTTTTCCAGCCAGCTTGTGGCTTCCTTGACTTGCTTTTGGGAAAGAGCAAGGCTGGCCAGTGCGGTCATGATTTGAATATTCTTCTTATCTTTAGTAAGGATAGCCTCAAGGCGATTTTTGGCGATCTCCGGTTTCTTTTCCTGCAGATCAAGCTGGACAAGGCTCATCACAGCCGGGAAGTTGGCGGGTTGTATTGAAAGCGCTTTTTCAAAGCTTGCGCGGGCATTGGAAAAGTCTTTCTTGCCTGCATAGGCTGCGCCTTGAAGATTGTAGGCCAGGGGATTGTCAGGCTGTTCTTTTTCGATGGCTTTCGCCGCAGAGAGCGCCTTGTCGTATTTCTTGAGGCGAAGATGGGTCATTGCCAGCAAGACGCCTGCCTTGGGCGATTTCGCATCCAGTTTTACCGCTGTTTCCATTTCGGCTATTGCATGGTCGTTTTCGCCTAGCGCCAATTTGCTCATTCCCAGGGCCGAATGGAGTTGTGCCGATTGCGGGGCAAGTGCGCTGGCCTTTGCAAAATACTCCGTTGCCTTGGTGAAGTTCCCCGCTTGCATCTGCAATTCGCCTGCTAGAGCGAAAACTTGCGCATCCTGTTGCGCGTCAACAAGCGCCGGAGACAATATATTGAGTGCATCCTGTGTCTGACGTTTTTTCATCAGGGTGGAAGCCAGCAATTTACGGGCATAGAGATTGCCCGGATTTTCCCCCAGGTATTTTTTCAAGTGTAGTTCAGCTTGTGGCATCGAGCCCAGGGAGTATTGCACCGCGCCGGACAGCAGTATGCTTGGCATGTGTTCTGGCGCAACGCGCAGGACTTGCTGAAGGGATTCCAATGCGGCCTCAGGCTTGCCTTGGCGGAAATCGAGCAAAGCCTGGGTATAGAAAACGATCAGGCTGTTTGGTGTTGCCTTGCGCGCCACGTCGATACTTGCCTTTGCGGCATCGAATTTTCCCGTCGCAATTTCCAGATACGCCTTGTTGATATTTGCAGGCGTATTATCTGGCTGTAACTTCAAAACCTGTTCATAGGCGGAGAGAGCCGGCTCGATTTTTCCCTGAGCACGCAGCAAATCGCCTTTGAAAAGCCAGGCATTCGTGTCTTGCGGGTTTTTGCTTACCGCTTGCTCGGCGAAGCGCATCGCTGCATCGACATCTCTCTCCATGAGCGAATGCTTGGCCAAGCCGATGAGCGCATCCGGGTAGTCAGGCTTATTCTTCAGGGCTTGTTCAAACGACTCCCGGGCTTCCTGGCCTTTGCCCAGGGCCAGATAAGCATTGCCGCGCAAGCAAGATATTTCAGCTGATCCCTTTTCTTCCGCAACCTGTTTTGTTTCATCCAGAACTTGCTGGAACTGACCCTCGGCGAGCAAGGCTTTTCCCAGGTCTGGCAGCACCTTGGCGGGACTCATGCCTAGGCTTAACGCTTTGCGGAGTTCCTTTTCAGCCGATTTTGTGTCTCCAGTTTTGGAATAAATTTCTCCTAGGAGAAAACGTGCTTCAGAATTATCCGGATTCTTCTGCAAGGCATTCTTGAGTTGAATAATGGCGGCCTTGATGTCGCCTTTTTGCTGAAGTTGCTCGGCCTCCGCGACTAGTGCCTGAGCAGTCTGTGTCTTGCCGCAGGAAGTCACGCCACCCATGAGCAAGGCTGCTCCTAATAGAATGAACGTGGCTTTCATTGGCTTGTTTGTACGGTTTGGCATGTTTTATTGTCCTGACATCTGAGGAGAATTGGTTTGTCGATGTGGCGTCATTCGACCGGATAAACAGCAGGCCAGATAGTTTTCAAGCGCCCCAGTGGCTACCGCTCAACCTGATTTCATCGCTATTCCAGGTGATAATTATATGCAATCCAGGCGGCAGGTGCTCTGCACGCCCACATGAAATGTAAACTATAGACCCTCTAGAACATTATGTCTCATTATAGGTCAATGACGTGGCCTGGCTGCACGAGACGAATGGGAGAGGCTTCCTTTGAATATGTTTTCCAGCCAACGCGGCCTACCCACTCTGCCGGCATGAAGCGTGCAAGTATGGCTACGGGAAACACAGCCGCTGTGTGGCGGTGGCACTTCTAATTTGCTATTTTCGGCTGCTGCAGCAGAACCAGGGATCGTCCTTGAAGCGGATAGGCGCTGCCACGAGCATATCGCTTATGATTCGAAGCGCCGGAAAAACTCGTGTCCACGGCAACCAGCCAACGCCCGTGTGGGCAGAAGCTCGGCAACGTAAAGGGGATCTCGTCGGAAGACGCATTCAACATGAGCAGGAAATCATCGTCTCCAACCGGGCTTCCCCGCCTGTCAACCTCGCCGATGGCATCTCCCGCGAGATACATGCCGAGGCAGCGGGCGAATCCCTGGCTCCACTCGGCGTCGCCCATCTCCAGGCCGTCGGGATTAAACCACATGATGTTCTTGTTTTTTCCGCGTAACCGCTGTTCCTGGAAAAAGCTGCGCCGGTGGAAAACCGGGTGTTCTTTGCGCAAAGTGATCATGTGCCGGACGAACGCAAGCAGTTCTTCATCTTCCGGGTTCAGTTTCCAATCGAGCCAATTGATCTCGTTGTCCTGGCAATAGGCATTATTGTTGCCCTGCTGGCTGCGCCCCATCTCATCGCCGGACAGCAGCATGGGCACACCCTGGGAAAGAAACAGCGTGGCCATAAAGTTGCGTTTTTGCCGGGCGCGCAGGGCGAGTATGTCCGGCTTGTCGGTCGGCCCCTCGATGCCGCAATTCCAGGACAGGTTATGATCGTGCCCATCCCGGTTTTTCTCGCCATTGGCCTGATTGTGTTTCTGCTCGTAGCTGACCAGATCGTGCAGGGTGAAGCCGTCATGGGCGGTGATGAAATTGATGCTGGCGTAAGGCCGGCGGCCATTGTGGGCGTACAGGTCGCTCGATCCGGTGAGACGGTAGGCGAGGTCGCCGATCAGCCCCCCTTCGCCCTTCCAGTAGGCGCGTACAGCGTCCCGGTATTTGGCGTTCCACTCGGTCCATCCGACCGGGAAATTGCCTACCTGATAGCCGCCTTCCCCCAGATCCCAAGGCTCGGCGATCAGCTTTACCCGAGACAGCACCGGGTCCTGGTGGATGATGTCGAAAAAAGCACCGAGCCGGTCCACATCGTGCAGTTCCCGAGCCAGCGCCGCCGCCAGGTCGAAACGGAAGCCGTCCACATGCATTTCCTGAACCCAGTAGCGCAGGCTGTCCATGATCAATTGCAGCACGCGCGGCTGCATCATGTTGAGGGTGTTGCCGCAGCCGGTGTAATCCATGCAGAAGCGCAGATTGTCCTGCGTCAGGCGATAATAGGCGGCGTTGTCGATCCCGCGCAAGCTCAGTGTCGGTCCGAGGTGGTTGCCTTCGGCGGTATGGTTGTAAACCACGTCCAGAATGACTTCGAGGCCAGCCCGGTGCAGCGTTTTAACCATGGTTTTGAATTCTTTTACCGCGTCATCAGTCGCGGCGTAGCGCCGGTCCGGCACAAAAAACCCAAGGGAGTTATAACCCCAGTAGTTGCGCAGCCCGTTTTGCAGCAGGTGGCGGTCGTCCACGAAACAATGCACAGGCATCAGTTCCACGGCAGTCACTCCCAGGCGTTGCAGATGTTCAATGGCCGGGGCGCTGGCAAGGCCGGAGTAGGTTCCGCGCAAAGCCGCGGGGATGCCGGGGTGAAGCGCGGTGTAGCCCTTGACGTGCAATTCGTAAATGATGGTGTCGTTCCAGGCCGTGTCCGGAGGCTGGTCGTCCTCCCAGTCGAAGGCCGGATCGATCACCTGGCATTTTGGCATCGCCAGCGCGTTGTCGCGCCAGTCGAAAGACAGGTCTTCCTGCTTGGCTCCGATTTTGTAACCGAAGTGGGCATCGCTCCAGCGCAGCTTGCCCACCGCCGCCTTGGCGTGGGGGTCAAGCAACAGTTTGTTGGGATTGAAGCGGTGACCCTGCTGCGGCTGGTAGGGCCCGTAAACCCGGTAGCCATACAAAAGCCCCGGCTTTGCTTCCGGCAGGTAGCAATGCCACACCAGGTCGGTCTGTTCCCGCATCTCGATGCGATCTGTTTCGCGCCTGCCGCGCGCATCGAACAGGCATAGCTCAACTTTTTCCGCATGCTCCGAGAAAAGGGCGAAATTCACGCCATTCCCGTCCCAGGTTGCGCCCTGGGGGTACGGTTTTCCGGGCCGAACGACTGTCACCTGCTTGCTCATTTCATATTCCTTGTCTCGTTGGCATGTGTCACGCATGATGATTGTCCGTGACTGGACATTTCATGCCCCCAAGACTACATGGCCTGGGTTACAACTGGAATGCGATATGGTTCAATTTCGCCCGGCACGCAAGATTTCCCTTGTCCGGCTTGATGGTCATTTTCAGGTCTGTGAGTTGAGGAAGGTCCAGTTTCAGTTCCTCTCTTTGGAACGTGCTTCCGTCCGGGCTGAAATGATATTCGTGCCGCAGGATTTCCCGGAAATGGGCACCGGAATCGGTGGAGACCTCAAAACAGATTTCCTGTGTGCGCGCGACTTCTCGCTCCTCGATTTCATAAACGATTGCAGTGATGTTCTGGGGGGAGTCGAATTTGAAAATCAGGGTCTGCGGTCCAGCGGACCCCGCCACCCACTGCGAGCTGCCCAGCCCCGTGCTGCCGTCAACGATATTGTCCAGAGGGAAATTTTCGGATTCGGACGTGGCGATGAGCTCCGCGCTCCGGATGATGTCGATGGTGTTCGCAGTTGCAGGCATGGCAGCCTCGTTTGCGGACGGAACAATCTTTTTCCTAAGCTTTTCGTGCATTCTGTTCTCCAGGTTGTGTGGCAGATCTATCGCCAAGCAGCGATTTGACGTCGGACGTCATCTGAACAAGGCAGTCGGAAACGAAGCAGACGGCCAAACCCGTGTGGCTTTGAACTTGCACCAGCAGCCGGCCCGAGTCATGGCAAGAAACGTTCCGGGACGGATGATGAGGCTGGCGTGTTGAGTCATTGGAAAAATCAACCGTGCTGTCAGTAATTTCGCGAGCGATGGCCGTATCTGGTGCTGAGACTATTCGCCCTCGGGCTTGCCGCTGCTTCCGCCTGTTAACAGGGTTTTGATTGAGAATCATAGCATAGCCACGGTTTTGCCAAGGAGATGGCTGATTCTTGGAAGAGGCGGCTCAATCGAAGTGGAAGGTGGATAGCACATCGATGGCTTTATCAAAGCCTTTCCGGGTGAAGCTGGGAGTCAGGAAGATTCTGAGCACAGAGTCGCCAGCATGAAGTGGCGTATGACACGTTACCAGTTTTTCTTCGTATCGTTCGAAACCGCTGATTAGCAGCTCGCCAAAGCGGTTCGGTGAGGGAGTGGAATACTGATTCCTACGGCTATGATAGCATCTAGTTTGTTTGTCCCATGGAGGCGGGTAGTGGTTATGCGGGCTATCCAGCCAGTGCCGCCTTAAGACGACGGCTTCATTTCTAGAATCCAGAACTTTAAACCTAAAAACCTCAGTTGACCGCTTTATTGAGTGCATAACGCAATGAATTTAATAAATTTATTCTTGAATCATGGATTCACCCGTTTGGTGACGTCGCTACGTAGTGGATTGCACTGTTTTTGGGGCGCATGGCTGCGTTGCAACTCCTTGGAATGGAGCGACCATTCCGCGTCGTTGCGCCTTGCCCTGCGCCCCAAAAACCGTACACTCCACCACGTCCAACTGAGGTTTCTAGGTTAAATTGCTCAAAATCAGAATCGACACTGAAAAACAGACACTTGAATTGCTGGATGAATCACGGCTAGTCAGGCGCTTTCCGGTTTCTACCGCAAAAAATGGGGCGGGGGAGGTGTCGGGCAGTTTTTGTACCCCGCGCGGCAGGCATGTGGTGCGCGCCAGGATCGGCGCAGGCTTGCCGGAAAATACCGTGTTCGTGCGGCGACGCCCTTCGGGTGAGGGCTACAGCGATGAATTAGGGCGTCAGTTCCCAGAGCGTGACTGGATTTTAAGCCGCATTCTCTGGCTTTCCGGCTGTGAACCCGGTTTCAATCGCCTGGGTGAGGTCGATACGATGCGGCGCTACATCTACATTCATGGCACGCCACACGAGGAAGCCGTAGGCAGCCCGGTTTCCCATGGCTGTATCAGGATGCGAATGCACGATATGGTGGAGTTGTTTGAGCTGGTGCCCGTAGGGACACCAGTGGAGATTGTGTAAAAAATTGCTGCGACAATTATAGGGGTGGCGAGCCTGACCCCCGGCACTTGCAGTAAATGGCTGTGGCTGCTGGCTTCCGCCCCTGACCAGATTCACCACCTTGCAATGCGGGGAGGCCCGCCATAAGACTGAATGCCAAGGTTACGCATGGATTACACACGAATCAAAAGCAAAGGGCCTGGATCACTCCAAGCCCCTTTATTATCTGGCGTCCCCAACGAGATTCGAACTCGTGTTACCGCCGTGAAAGGGCGATGTCCTAGGCCTCTAGACGATAGGGACTAAATCTTTACTTCTTTGTCAGCTGGGTAGTCGTTATGCCCGTAAGCAACAAGATAAAACCGACAGGAACCCATGACAACCAAAAAACAATTATTTCACTATCTCCTGATGGCAGATTATAAAAACCTACCGCCAGACCAACAATTGTACAAAAGAAACCGAGGTAAGAAGTTACTACGCCTAGCTGGTTCATTCTGTTCGCTTTGTCGCTCGAAGCAAAAAGTCTGCGCATTATAGTGAGCCATTTAGGGCTCGTCAAGCCATTTGTAGAGAACTGTTTTTGCGGCGCTCGCGCAAGCCAAAGCAGCCGGGCGGAAGACAAGCCTCTTGCCGTAAGTAAAATCCGGACGGAGCCGCATGCCGCGGTTGCTTTTGATCTGCTATAGTTCAGACACCTATTTTGGATAGAAATAAATTCATTCGTGTCTCCCTTCGAACTCTTTATCGGATTGCGTTATACCCGTGCCAAGCGGCGCAATCACTTCATTTCCTTCATTTCACTGATTTCCATGGCGGGCATTGCGCTGGGCGTGGCGGCGCTGATTGTGGTGCTTTCGGTCATGAACGGCTTCCAGCAGGAATTGCGTGCGCGCATTCTCGGTGTGGCCTCGCATATCCAGATTACCGGCGGCGACAATACCCTGGCCGACTGGCGCGGTGTTGTAGAGGACGCTTCGCGCCACCCTGAAGTCGCCGCCGCCGCGCCCTACATCATGGCCCAGAACATGCTGACTTTCGATCAGGCGGTGCAGGGGGCGATCGTGCGCGGCATCCTGCCCGAACTCGAAAGCGGGGTGGCGCAGTTTTCCAGCCACATGAAGCAGGGGCGGCTTGAGGATTTGCGTTCCGGCGAATTCGGCATCGTGCTCGGCTCCGAACTGGCGCGGGCGCTTGGCGCTCGGTTGGGCGACAAGGTGGTGGTGATGGCGCCGCAGGGGCAGGTGACGCCGGCAGGCGTGGTGCCGCGCCTGAAGCAGTTCACCGTCAGGGGCATCTTTGAAGTCGGCATGTACGAATATGACTATGGGCTGGCGCTGATCCATATCGACGATGCGGCCCGGCTGTACCGCATGGATGAGCGGGTTTCGGGCGTGCGGCTGGCGCTTAAAGACCTTTACAGCGCGCCTCAGGTATCGCGCGAGCTAATGGACCTCATGCGGGGCGACTTTTACATCAGCGACTGGACACGCCAGCATGCCAACTTTTTCCGCGCCATCCAGATCGAGAAGAATGTGATGTTCATCATCCTGTTGCTGATCGTCGCCGTAGCGGCGTTCAACATTGTTTCCACCCTGGTGATGGCCGTAACTGACAAGCAGGCGGACATCGCCATCCTGCGCACCCTGGGTGCATCGCCTGCCAGCATCATGAAAATCTTCATCGTACAGGGGGCGTTGATCGGCTTGATAGGCATGCTCATCGGGGTCGGGGGCGGGGTGCTTCTTGCGCTCAACATCGATGTGATCGTGCCCGCGATCGAGCGCCTCTTTGGCGTCGTATTCCTTGCGAAAGATGTTTATTATATCAGCGAGTTGCCATCGAAACTTGACGTTAATGATGTGATTTATGTGGCTTCGGTTTCGTTCGCCCTGACCTTGCTTGCGACGCTTTACCCCAGTTACCGGGCGTCAAAAACCAACCCGGCGGAGGCGCTCAGATATGAATAGCTTGCAGCCATCAGCCATCAGCAGCCAGCCTGTCTTGTCCTGCCGAGGCCTGCGCAAGGTTTTCCAGCAGGGCAAGGTAGAGGTGCCTGTCCTGCTGGGGATTGACCTCGATATCGCGCAAGGCGAAAGAGTGGCGATCGTCGGCGCATCCGGATCAGGTAAAAGCACATTGCTACATCTGCTGGGCGGCCTCGATGACGCCAGCGCAGGCGAACTTGATATTCTCGGCCATGATGTCAAAAGCTTGAACGAAGCCGAGCGGGGGCACTTGCGCAACCAGTCGCTGGGGTTTATCTATCAGTTTCACCATCTGCTGCCCGAATTCTCAGCCCTCGAAAACGTGGCCATGCCGCTGCTGATCCGGCGCATCCCCAAGCGCCAGGCTTATGAGAATGCCGCTGCGATGCTGCAGAAGGTTGGGTTGGGGCACCGCCTTGAACACACCCCCGGCGAGCTTTCCGGCGGCGAGCGCCAGCGCGCGGCGGTGGCCCGCGCCCTGGTAAGCAGGCCGGCCTGCGTGCTGGCGGACGAGCCTACCGGGAATCTTGATCGCAATACCGCTCAAGGGGTGTTCGATCTGATGCTGGAATTGAATCATGAACTCAACACCAGTTTCGTGATCGTGACGCATGACATGGAACTGGCGGCAAAGATGGATCGTACCTTGAGACTGGTCGATGGGAGCCTGCTTGGGCAGTAATTTTCAGTCCCGCTGGCTTGCGCCGTTACTGGCATTCGCAGTGGTTCTGCTGATTGGGAGCGTAACCCTGTTTCTGTGCCGGGTAGAGAACTGGCCACTCGGACTCCTGTTGGCCCTGGTTTCAGGTTTTCTGGCATGGTTTCTGGTCCGCATGCCGGCCCGGCACAGTGCCTTGATGACGCAGGCGACTGCGGCGGCGCAACGCAGCGAGGCGCGCCTGAACAAACTCAAGCGAGAAATCGAGGTGCGTATCGAGATGCGCACCCAGGCATTGATTCAGACCAACCAGGAATTGCTGAACGAGCTTGCAGACCGTCGCCAGGCAATTCAGAAACTTCACGAGCAACATACTTTTTCGCTGGCCTTGCTCAGGGCCCAATCAGATGTGGACGAAGGCGTGCTGGTGATACAGGACAAGCGCATTGTTTTTGCCAATGAGGCACTGTCGCGCCTGTCGGGTTATTCCCTCGATGAACTGCTGGACAATTTTCCATTTATCAACCTCGTCCACCCCGACCAGCGTGAAGCGGTCATGGCGATGCACATGCGGCGGCTTGCCGGGGAGCAGTTCGAGAATCATTATGAAACCTCTCTGTTAAGCAAAACTGGAGAACGCCACGAAGTGGAGTTGTCCGTGGCCGCCGTGCATGATGGCAAGAAGATCCAGATCGTGGTGGTGGCGCGTGACATCACCGAACGCAAGCTGCTGCAGGATAATTTGCAGCATATGGCCCATTTCGACGAACTGACCAGTTTGCCAAACCGCACGTTGTTTTTTGACCGCCTGAAGCGCGCCCTCGCTGATGCAAGGCGTCATGGCAGTGGCTTTGCGCTGTTATTCGTGGACCTGGATGGCTTCAAAAAAGTGAACGATGCCTATGGGCATCCACTTGGGGATCAGTTGCTCAATGAGGTGGCGCGGCGCATGGAGCAATGCGTGCGCGAGAGCGACACCGTGGCGCGCATGGGCGGTGACGAATTTGCCATCATTCTGGGGGACATCAATGACGCCGACGATGCGCGCCTGGTGGCGCAAAAAATCATCAACAGCCTGTCCACACCCTTGATCCTGGACGGCAAGGATTGCCACGTCGGCGCCAGCATTGGCATCAGTCTCTATCCGCAGGACGGGGAAAGCAGCGAAAGCATGCTCACCAATGCCGATAGCGCCATGTATAGCGCCAAGAGCAAGGGCAAGAATACCTACTGCTTCGTCCGGAGCTAACTGAAAGCAGCCATGCGGCTTAACATCCTGGCTTTTACTGCTGGCGTCTGGCTGCTGCAACAGCAGTCCTCCTTGCCTGCGATGTTCTGGGCCGGCCTTCTTCTGCCCTTGCCCCTCTTGATCTACGGCTTGCGTCGTGCCTCATCCTGGCAGGGCCGTGGGCTCTGTCAGTTATCCAGCAAAGCACTATGGCTGGCTGCCGGCTTCTTCTGGGCCGCAATGTTTGCCCAACTGCGCCTTGCGGATACGTTACCGGAACGCTGGGAAGGGCAGGATATCCAGGTCAGCGGGGTGATTTCCAGTTTTCCTGTCAGCAATGAGCGCGGACTGCGTTTCGAGTTTGACGTGGAGCGTGTGATTACGCCCGGCGCACGGGTTCCCGAGCATCTCCAGTTGAGCTGGTTCGACGGGGGCTTCGGCAGGCCAGCCCTTCATCCCGTCCCTGCGCTGCATCCCGGCGAACGCTGGGAACTGACGGTGCGGCTGAAACGCCCGCATGGCAACGCCAATCCCTATGGCTTCGATTACGAAGCCTGGCTGCTTGAGCGCGACATCCGCGCTACCGGCTATGTGCGTGAAGGGCCGGAAAACCGGCGCCTGGATAAGCGGGTCTACCGCGTCGGCTACCTGATCGAAGTGGCGCGCGAAGCCGCCTCCCTGCGCCTTTCGCAGGTGCTGGAAAACAAGCCTTACGCGGGCGTGCTGAAAGCGCTGGCCATAGGCGAGCAGAATGCCATTCCGCCTGCGCAGTGGCAGATTTTCCTGCGTACCGGCGTCAACCACCTGATGAGCATCTCCGGCTTGCATGTCACGATGGTGGCAGGCCTGTTTTTTGCCCTGGCTTACTGGCTGTGGCGGCGCAGCATCACCCTGACGCTCTGGCTTCCTGCGCGCAAGGCCGCGGTGGTGGCCGGAGTGCTGGCGGCGCTGGCCTATGCGCTGCTGTCCGGTTTCGGCGTGCCGACCCAGCGCACGCTGTACATGCTTGCCGTGCTTGCCGTTGCCCTGTGGATGGGCCGCGTCGGCAATGCTTTCAGTGTCATTTCGCTCGCGTTGCTGGCGGTTCTGCTGCTCGACCCATGGGCCGTGATGTCGCCCGGATTCTGGCTTTCCTTCGGCGCTGTGGCCGCCATGATGGGGGCAGGCGCCAGCCGCATTGTCCGCCCGCACTGGCTGGTGGAGTGGGGCAGGGCGCAATGGGCCGTCACGCTGGCGCTGGTGCCCGCGCTGCTGGCCATGTTCCAGCAGATTTCCATGGTCTCGCCTGTCGCCAATGCGCTGGCGATTCCGCTCATCAGCTTGGTGGTGACGCCTCTGACCCTCCTCGGCACCGCCTTTCCGCTAGACTTTCTGTTGCTTGCTGCGCATTTCGCGATGGAAGCCGGCATGCTTTTTCTGACCTGGCTGAGTGCCCTGCCTGTCGCGGTCTGGCAGCAGCATGGCCCGCCGGCCTGGACGGTGGTGGTGGCGTTGCTGGGTGTATTGTGGTTGCTGTTGCCGCGCGGCTTTCCCGCCCGCTGGCTGGGTGTAATCTGGTTCCTGCCGCTTTTCATGGTGCGGCCGCCTACACCGGCACATGGCGAATTGTGGCTGACGGTGCTGGACGTCGGGCAGGGGCTGGCCGTGGTCGCCCGCACCCGGCAGCATGCGCTGCTTTATGATGCCGGAACACGTTTTGGCTCGGATGCGGACGCCGGCTCGCGCATTATCGTGCCGTTCCTGCGCGGCTCCGGCGTTTCTCGCCTCGATGGAATGGTGATTTCACATGATGATATCGATCATTCCGGCGGCGCTCTTTCCGTGTTGCAGGCTGAGCCGGTCGCATGGCTGCTTTCTTCGTTGTCGGCCGATAGCCCGGCCTTGGCTGATGTGATTAATAACCCTGCTATGCCGAAAAATTCTCGCTGCTTTGCCGGCCAATCCTGGGAGTGGGATGGGGTGAAATTTGCCATGCTTCATCCGCCGCTGGACAGTTACCATTATGATGGCTTCAAGGATAACGATCGCGGCTGCGTGCTGAAAATCACTTCTCGATTCGGCAGCATCCTGTTGTCGGCCGACATCGAGCGTGTGTCTGAACAGGATCTGCTTGAAAGAATGCCAAACCTGCTGGCGGCAGATGTGCTGGTTGTCCCGCACCATGGCAGCAGGACGTCTTCAACAGATGCATTCATCGACGCAGTGCATCCGGCAGTGGCCATTTTTACAGTCGGTTACCGCAATCGTTTCGGCCATCCCAAGCCGGAGATTGTGGAACGTTACCTGGCGCGAGGCATCAAAACCTGGCGCACAGACGAAAACGGCGCACTGGGTTTGCGTTTTGGGGCGGACGGCTTGTCCATGCAGAGCCAGAGACAGATTCGACAACGTTATTGGCAGGCAAAAGATTAGGCTATGATTGAGTTATGGTAAGCATCGCAAACAAACATCTTTCCGAATCCGGCGGCATTGCCTTCCAATCCTGGCTGCAAGCCATGGAGGCGCGCTTCTCCGGAGCGGATATTGATTCAATCAGGCGGGCAGCGGATCTGGCCGCTTCCTTGTATGCCGACAAAGCAACATCGACAGGGGCCTCACTGCTGGATCATGCCCTGGGAACAGCGTCCATTCTGGCGACTCAGAACATGGATTCGGAGAGCATTGTTGCAGCTGTGTTGCAGGCTGCTACGGAAGGCGCTTCAGAGCGCGCAACGCAGATTGCGGAGGATTTTGGCCAGGGCGTGGCCGGCTTGGTGGATGGCGTGGTGCGCATGGGTCTGATTGGTGAGCTTGGGGGGGAGTTGAACCAGGGAAAAACCTCCAAGGACGATAAAAAAGATCAGCAGGCTCAGATCGAGGCCTTGCGCAAAATGTTGCTGGCAATGGTGGAAGACATCCGGGTGGTGTTGATCAAGCTGGCAGAGCGCACCCAGAGCATGCGCGAATTGCCCGGCGCTGATGAGAAAACCCGGCGCCACATCGCGCGCGAAACCCAGGATATCTATGCGCCGCTGGCCAACCGCCTCGGCGTGTGGCAGGTGAAGTGGGAGCTGGAGGATCTTTCGTTCCGCTTCCTCGAGCCCGAACTCTACAAGAAGATTGCCAAACTTCTCGATGAGCGCCGCCTGGACCGTGAACGCTACATCAATGAAATCATGGCAACGCTGCGGGCGGAACTGAAAAAGAACGGCGTTGATGCAGAAGTCACCGGGCGGCCCAAGCACATCTACAGCATCTACAAGAAAATGAAACGCAAGAAGGTGGATTTTTCAGAAGTGTACGATGTGCGTGCAGTGCGGGTGCTGGTGAATGACCTCAAGGACTGCTATACCGCCCTGGGCGTTGCGCACAGTCTGTGGCAGCCCATTCCCAGCGAATTCGACGACTATATTTCCCACCCCAAGGGCAACAACTACCGCTCCCTGCACACTGCCGTGATCGGCCCGGAAGACAAGGCGCTCGAGGTGCAGATCCGCACCCATGATATGCACAATCATGCAGAGCTCGGTGTTGCCGCGCACTGGCGCTACAAGGAGGGTGGCAAGGGGGATGCCCGCTTCGAGGAAAAAATCGCCTGGTTGCGGCAGATCATGGAATGGAAGGACGACGTCCAGGACGTCGATGAATTGGTAGATCAGTTCAAGACCGGCCTGTTCCAGGACAACGTTTACGTGCTCACGCCTCAAGGGCGCGTCATCGCGCTGGGACAGGGGGCTACGCCGGTCGATTTCGCCTACCATGTGCATACCGATGTCGGCCACCGCTGCCGCGGCGCCAAGGTGGACGGCAGCATCGTGCCGCTCACCTACACACTGCAGAACGGACAGCGCGTGGAAATCCTCACCGCCAAGGAAGGCGGACCGAGCCGTGACTGGCTGAGCCCGACCCTGGGATACACCCAGAGCAGCCGTTCCCGGGCAAAAATCCGTCAATGGTTCAACAGTCTGCATCATGAAGTGAATGTGCAGGAAGGGCGCGCTGCGCTGGAAAAGGAAGTTCACCGACTCGGCGCGGCTTTCCCCAATCTTGAGAAACTGGCGCAGAAAGCACATTTTGCCAAGCCGGAAGAGCTCTTCGCCGCAATTGGGCGGGGCGATGTTTCAGCGCGGGAGATCATGGCGCTGGCTTTGGAGGAGGGCAAACCCAAGATTGAGGAAGATGAGTGGCAGATCAGCGCACGCAGCCTTCCCCTCACTTCATCCGGCGTGCTGGTGGTCGGGGTGGGGGATTTGATGACCACCATGGCCAAATGCTGCAAGCCGGTGCCGCCCGATCCGATCATCGGTTTTGTCACCAAGGGCAGGGGGGTTGCGATTCATCGCCAGGATTGCAGCAACATCGTTCATATGCCGGAATCCAGACGCGAACGCCTGCTCTCCACCAGTTGGGGAACCCGTAGCGGCAGAGGCTATGAGGTCGACATGGAAGTGGAAGCCCTGGACCGTCAGGGCTTGCTGCGCGACATTTCGGATCTGCTGATGCGTGAAAAAGTCAATGTCACCGCCGTGAATACGCAGAGCCGTGGCGATAAGGCGCGCATGAATTTTTCCGCCCAGGTGGCGGATCAAGAGCAAATGGACAGAATCCTGGCACAGATTCGCGATGTGTCAGGCGTAATCGAGGCGCGACGGAAGTAGGCCTGAAAATAGAAAACGCCGGTCGAAACCGGCGTTTTCAGATTTGGTGGAGGTAAGCGGGATCGAACCGCTGACCTCTTGCATGCCATGCAAGCGCTCTCCCAGCTGAGCTATACCCCCAAAGCGTTGCGCATTCTAATCAGGATCTAGGCCGAAGTCAAGAATTGTCCTGCTCAATGCTCGGTGCAATAGCAATTAGCGTTATCTCCTACTCGTGGTGACCTTGAAGCTGGCCGAAATACCGCCGATGCCCAGGGTGAGCGTCGTCGTGGTGTTTCGCTTGGCGGAGGATTTCTGGTGCACGATGACCGTATCCCCGGCATTGACCGTGGCATTGCTGCCGAAAGCGTTCCAGACAGTGGAATTGTTGATGTTGTACTCGCACTGGCTGCTGGTGCAGGCACTTATCGAAATCGGAGCAGGGGCGTTGATGCCGCTGATTTTGATGGCATTCGAAGTCACCAGCGTATTCAATGCCAGATTGCTCTGTGATGTAAAGACAAATGAATCAGGTGTAGTGTCCGAGGGTATGGGTGTGTTGACGGCTTTGCCTGCATCCAGGATTCCGGCGCCACAAAGCGCGGTGGTGCAGGTCGATCCGGCGGGAAAGGCGCGGGCGGAGCCCTGAATCGCAGCCAATACCTGGGCGGGGCTAAGAGTGGCATTGGTAGCCAGGATCAGCGCGGCGGCTCCGGCAACATGGGGAGCGGCCATGCTGGTGCCTTGGTAGTAAGCATAGGTATCGGCGCCGGGTAGCGTGGTGCCGCTGTTCAGGGTGGAAAGGATCATGCTGTCCACAGTGTAATCTCCGCCGGGGGCGGCAATTTTTACGATTGATCCGTAGTTGCTGTAATAAGCCCGTTTCCCTTGCTGATTGATAGCGGCGACGCTGATCACATTGCTGCAACTGGCAGGGCTGAAACTGGAAGCATTGGTATTGCTGTTGCCGGCTGCGACCACCACTACCGTGCCTGCTGCCGTGATGGCGTCGATGGCGGATTGCTCTGTGGTGCTGCAGCTATGCGCGCCGCCCAGGCTCAGGTTGATGACCTTGGCGGGCGTTGGATTGGCTGGCACGCCGCTGACGGCCAGGCCCGCAGCCCAGCGCATGCCGTCAACAATGTCCGAGGTATAGCCGCCGCACTTGCCGAGCACCCGTACCGGCAGGATTTTCGATTGCCAATTGACTCCGGCGACTCCGCTGCCGTTGTTCGTCGCCGCCCCTATTGTGCCCGCGACGTGGGTGCCGTGCCAGGAGCTGTTGTAGGCAGGGGAGCCTGTGTAGCACTCATTCGCGGCGGTCCAGTCACCCGGGTCCATGGCATCGGAATCGCGCCCGTTGCCGTCATTTCCCATCCATGCGTCGGAAACAAAATCGTAACCCGGAAGCATTTTGGCCGCGAGGTCGCCGTGGGGCCGGTAGCCTGTATCCACCACCGCTACCACGATGCCGGCGGAACCGGTGACCTTGTCCCAGGCAGCGGGCAGGTTGATGCCGCCGAGCGGATCGAAATAATGCCACTGCATGGAATAATAAGTGTCATTTGGCACCAGCATGGCCTGCTGGAGATAGTCGGGCTCAACCCATTCAATGTCCGGGTCCATAGCCTTCAATTGCCTGGCGATCCTTTTTAAATCGCCAATGCTGGCGGCCTTTGGGAGTTTGAAAACATGCGCCTCATTGCTCATGGCCCGCTTGTGTGACATGGCTTGGCCGCTGTTGGCGATGAGGCGGTTGGTAACTTCGCGGGGAACTGCTGCTGCGCCTTTCTGGCTTTTGAGCTTGATGATCAATTGATTCGTGGTGTCTGGATGCGCCGTTCCCATCGGCTCGATAGGCGCGGCGGAAACCTGTGATATAAGCAGCATTCCCAATACGGAAATGGTAATGCGGGTAAGTGCGCTTTCATGGTGGGGGGCAGTCATGATTCTGTACCTCCAAAATCTGAGTGGTGCTGACCAATGCTGAATCCAGTTCATCAGCATATAGAAAACGGGCGCAGATTATCATTACATTTTTTTACATATTAACCTGCCCTGAAATTGCGCCTCAGCCTGCTTGTGTATTAGGCGAATGTGAACACCACCGCCTGTCCAATCAGGTTTGATTTCATCTGAAAAAAATCACTTCCAGTGAATAGCGAATCCTATTGATCCGGCACATTTTATTCCGGACTGTAGGTCGGCCTTTAGGCCGACAT
>CAYLMA010000016.1:0-67567 GCA_964384915.1 uncultured Sulfuricella sp.
CGCGCCACGTCCAGGTCGCCGAAATGGTGCTGGAAAAAGCCAAGCGCCTGGTGGAGCACAAGAAGGACGTGGTCATCCTGCTCGACTCGATCACCCGCCTGGCGCGCGCCTACAACACCGTCGTGCCGGCCTCCGGCAAGGTGCTTACCGGCGGCGTGGACGCCAACGCCCTGCAACGCCCCAAGCGCTTCTTCGGCGCCGCGCGCAACATCGAGGAAGGCGGCAGCCTGACCATCATCGCCACGGCCCTGGTGGACACCGGCTCGCGCATGGACGACGTGATCTACGAAGAGTTCAAGGGCACCGGCAACATGGAAATCCACCTTGACCGCAAGATGGCCGAAAAACGCCTCTACCCCGCCATCAACGTCAACCGCTCCGGCACCCGCCGCGAGGAACTGCTGATCAAGCAGGACATCCTGCAAAAAATCTGGGTGCTGCGCAAACTGCTCTACCCCATGGACGACCTGGAAGCGATGGAATTCCTGCTCGACAAAATCAAGGCCACCAAAAGCAACGCCGACTTCTTCGACTCCATGCGCCGCGGATAAGCTTCCAGGCCGCGCCTGCTTCGCGGTCGCACGTGCCGAGGCTCCGCGCTACGCAGCCGCACCTCTCAGCAATGGAATTCCTGCTCGACAAAATCAAGGCCACCAAGAGCAACGCCGACTTCTTCGACTCCATGCGCCGGGGATAAGCTTCCAGGCCGCGGACGCTTCGCGGTCGCCACACTCCCCGCACTACTCTCTCAATAAAGATAAGTTACAATACTCGGCCCGCCCCGAGGGCGGGCGCTACCGGCGCGCGTCAAGGTAGTTGTCGCCTCATTCATGCAGCCAACGGCTGAATATTGTTGCCATCCGAATGCGATTTGACGATGCAATCACGTTCGGGGTTAAGCGTCACGGCGCCCATTGGCGCCCAGTTTCGAGTCTTTCCGGACCAGCGCGCCGGGTTGAGCTCACGAGCGGTGGCGTATAGCGCATGTCGAGCCGCCAGGATGGCGTGATCCTCGCCGGCATCGTTCGCGGTTCATCCCCACGGGCGTGGGGAACACGCACCCAGCCAGGCGCGTGGTCGCCATGGTTGTGGTTCATCCCCACGGGCGTGGGGAACACTTCAGGTTGGGCGTCCAGGTGAACAGTAGTCGCGGTTCATCCCCACGGACGTGGGGAACACGCTCTGTGCGTAAGTACGACCTGCTTCCCGTACGGTTCATCCCCACGGACGTGGGGAACACTTCTGATCCGCCTTCACGCCGTCTTCAAACGCCGGTTCATCCCCACGGACATGGGGAACACCAGACTGCATGCCTTGCAGTAGCTCGAAAGCCCGGTTCATCCCCACGGACGTGGGGAACACGATGATGATGGGGTGCCCCAGTGTCGTGCGTACGGTTCATCCCCACGGACGTGGGGAACACTCGTTCTTGAGATTCGCCACACGGGCCGCGGCCGGTTCATCCCCACGGACGTGGGGAACACGGCCATTACTACCATTCCACCGAGCAAGCATCCGGTTCATCCCCACGGACGTGGGGAACACGCGTGTGACAATTACGGCATGGGTGCCGGGGTCGGTTCATCCCCACGGACGTGGGGAACACTTCTCGGCGGTGGGGGCCATGTAGGGGTGCGGCGGTTCATCCCCACGGACGTGGGGAACACGAAGATGTAGCGCGCCAGCGCCCAGGCGCCGTCGGTTCATCCCCACGGACGTGGGGAACACTGGAGTGCAAGCCCTGTAGGTCCATCTACAGGCGGTTCATCCCCACGGGCGTGGGGAACACTTGGCCGCGAGGGCTTCCATTTCCACCGAGACCGGTTCATCCCCACGGACGTGGGGAACACGGTAGATTGGCGCTTGTCTCCAATAGACGAGGCGGTTCATCCCCACGGACGTGGGGAACACTCCTTCCAGCGCCTGGCATAGGTGGTTCCCGCCGGTTCATCCCCACGGACGTGGGGAACACCGTAGCAAGCCCGACTCGGGGAGCCAGTTGTGCGGTTCATCCCCACGGACGTGGGGAACACGTGGTCACGCTGGATGGCGCGGTTGTGGTATTCGGTTCATCCCCACGGACGTGGGGAACACTTCTTGGCGGAAAAGTCCTGGAAGTCGTACTGCGGTTCATCCCCACGGACGTGGGGAACACACCCTTTGCCAATTTGTTGTCTATCCAACCGTCGGTTCATCCCCACGGACGTGGGGAACACAGCTGCTGCTCTGCTGTCGCCAGGGATTGATGCGGTTCATCCCCACGGACGTGGGGAACACGTCGGGGAAAAACACGCTGTCGGTCTGGCTGACGGTTCATCCCCACGGACGTGGGGAACACTAGTCTGCGTGCGTCCGGTCGAGTATAGCTTCTTCGGTTCATCCCCACGGACGTGGGGAACACGTGGTCAACCAAGCGGGTTCTCGAGCCGACAACGGTTCATCCCCACGGACGTGGGGAACACACTTCTTTTACTTCGTTGATTTCAAGTCAAAAATTAACGTACCGAAATCCTACCGAAAAAAATCACACATCACCGAGAACATAAGCTCAGCTAACCAAAGCCTTCGATCACCAAACTTCAATTATTTTCCAAATTGTTAAAGAACATCATCAGATGCCGGGGGCAGGAAACTTACCAGCTTCGCGCCGTCCATTTCCACAGGGATGCGGCGATTCGTACCCAGTGTCACGAAGTCGAAACCTGCTTCGTTATTCGTTCTCCATGCCATCACAGCGTTTCCGTCCTCAATGCCGCCCTCGACTTGCGCCCAGATATAGTCTCTCACCTTGACCGAGTAGTTGCCGACATAGACACCCGCGCGTATTTCCAGCAGCCAGATCGCCAGGCGGCCGCGTAACCGGGGCGGCGCATTTTCAACTACGATGACAAGCATCGCCCAATTGGTCCGGGTTGGGTATGGCGGGCTGAACTGCGTCGTCGAACGGTTCGGGAGGTTCGATTTCCCCGGCGGAAAGCATGTCCTCAATGCCTGGGATGATGTGTTCCAGCAGTTTGGTTTCGCGAAATATGTCCCGGCAGGCCAGACGCACCTGCTGCTCCGGATTGCCCGGTGAGCGCGCGGCGATGCGGAACGCAACGGGCACGACGGTTTCGAACTTGTAAACGTCCGCCACGTCGTAGACAAAACTCAGGGGTTTGCCGGTGTGAATGAACCCGACTGCTGGTGCATATCCCGCAGCAAGCACAGCGGCTTCGGTCACGCCGTAGAGGCAGGAGGTGGCGGCAGACAAGCAGCGGTTGGGCATATCGGCTGCGTCCCACTCGTGCCTGTCGTAGTTGCGCGCTTTCCACTCCACGCCGAATTTCTGGGCAATACGTTTGTACATTTCCCTAACCCGCGCCCCCTCGATACCGCGAAGCTGCTCGACGGAGCGGCGCTGTGGCGGTGCCTCGCCAAAGCGAAGGGCATACATTTTCCTCACTACCTTGAGCCGCAAGTCAGCGTCTAGCGCCAGCTTGGCCTGATACAGCAAACGATCTGCACGCGCCCCGCCCGGCTGGCCGGAAGAATAAAGCCTTACCCCCGCCTCGCCGATCCAGACCAGCAGCGTGCCCACTCGCGCCGCCAGCGCGCAGGCGGCATGGGAGACCCGCGTGCCGGGTTCGAGCATCAGGCACGCGACCCCGCCCACCGGCACATGAGTACGCACTCCGGTCTTGTCAACGACCACGAATGCGCCATCCAGCACGTCGAGGTGACCCCTTTCGATGAACAGGATGGAGAGCCTGTCCTTGATGGGAATAGGTTTGAGCGGGGGAAGCAGATTGGACATGGCTTTATTCGCCCCCAGCCGCCAAGGCGGCAGCGATAATTTCCTTGCCGAGAAAATATCCGGATGCCGCAAGCTCGTCCAGCAGGGGTTTGAGGAGAGGCACGAATCCCTTGCGCTTCGCCAGCACCAGTACGCCCACTGTTCCGATCACGGGGATGCCGATATTCGTCGCCATGCGGCGACCAGCCTTGTCATCCATGAGAACACCGCATTTGCGTTCTAGCGCCGAAGCAATCGCGCTTGCCTCACCGGCATCGACATCCTGCGCGAAAACAGAATAATCCGGCGCCGCACATAATTCCAAGACCTTGTTATCCACGGCTTCCCGGATGAGAACGCTCTCCGGAAAATCGTGCCTCCCGGCACACTCCTCCAACACGGCAGCCGTCACCAGGACAGTGTCAAAAACCCGTGGCAGCAACTCCAGGCGGCGAAGACGAGCGAACGCGATCAACGGACCGGCATCCGCGATGACGACCTTATTCAAAGGCCGTCAACTCCCGCTCCAATTCCTCCTTGCCGTAACGAACGACGGGGATCTTCAGCGCACCGAGGTGATCGATGAATTCACTTTGTGACATCCCCGCCAGCTTGGCGGCCTTGCCTAAGCTAACCACCTCGTCGTCGAACAGCTTGACCGCCAGCGCAACGCGCACCCCCTCCTTGAGCAAGGTTTCGTCAAACGGCACCGCGACGAAAACCGGCTGGCCGTGCTTGGTGACGAGTGAAAGCTTGCCCTGCTCGGCATCGCGTATCAATTCGCCGGTACGCTCGCGTAAATCGCGGACGGTGAAAGTATCCATGGCGCTCATCCTTTAATGAATTGTGCCATCAAATGGTAGCACAATTTATTCCGCTCGCCGGATAAGGAGTAGGCCGCAGCCGAAGGCTTTGGCGTGGCCGACACCCTCAAACAATACCTGACGAAACGCTTTCGAATTAGTAACTTCCAACTCTCCCGTAAAATCCACAGTAGAAAAAGAGATGCTCTTACGCTCGGCTTGATGTTGGGCATAACCATCCACGCGAACTGTCGTCTCGATGCGGCCACCTTGCTCATCATGTAGTTTCCGGTTTAGCAGACGAAACCCAGCCCTTTCCGCACGTCGTTCCAGCCAATCCAAGCATCTAGCTTGCACCAATTCATACAGAGCGGGTTTGGATTCATCCGTATCGGGCCAATCTGCCCACCTGTTAAAGCCTCGCTCAGCCAATAAGCGCGTTTTTTCCTGCATCACCACATCATCTCGACGCGATTTTCCGTTCACCTTGTGCGTCACGACAGGATTAACCCTTAATTCAAAGGCCAAGCGTTGGCCCTCTTGCAGATGCGGATCATAATCACGGCATTGCACCTGCCAGGCGGCAGAGCATGATTGCGGTTTGCGAGCAGATACTACGTAGAAACCGGGCAAGCTGCCTTCGCCATCGCGCCGCCGGAAAATAAAATCCCGCACCGAACCAGGCTCTGCCGAAAAAAAACGCCACAACCACTGATGATCGCCATAGGGATTTCTGGCCCACTGCATGGCCGCTTCGCGCTCGGCGCCCGGTGTGGGTGTGATGAGACTGAAATACATGTTATTGCCCCCCTTGTGGCGCCAAGGCGACGTACTCGACACGATCACCAAATTGCCAATGTTCCCGCGACAGCACGCGGTCTTTGCGAACAAATTCCAGATCGTGCACCACACCGGGCTCAACCCCCTCGCCCCAAACCATGCGCTCCAATGCCAGCGCGGCTCCACCGCCACGTTCGGCAAGTGCCTGTTGATAAGCATAAAACGCAAGCAACCCATTTCCCGCCGCGATGACCTGCGGATTGAGCGGTAGTGCCGGTGGGCAGGCTTTGCGTCCCAAGTAGAGAGTAAAGCGTGGATTCGTGAGCGCCCGCGCCACCTCGCTCAAGGCATAGGGCGCACCGTCGCGCACCTGCACTGCCACCAGACTCGCAGCATCCTGCCGGTAATCGCGGGTAGAAAGAATGGTATTGAGATCGACCTTGGGCAAGCCAAGCTCGTCACGCCGGGAATTATGCGGCCGGTTCTTCAACGCGGCGCGCCCCGGCACCTGTGCGGTATGGTAATCGCGAAGTAAGCGGCCGGAAGACAGCACGCCGATGGCAAAGCCATAACCAGCCCGCAAAGCGGCATGAGCATCCTCCTCTTCCCTGCGGATGCCCAAGGCAGCAGCCAGCAACCCCAGCAAGGCCGACTCACTGGGATAATTTGCCGTGGGGCGGAACTCGCCCACGGCGGTTTCACCCCAGGCGACAAGTGGCGCCTGCAACTGAAAGATCAGATAGTCCATGGCCTTCACGCCGTCACAAAGCGAACCAGCGCATCCAGACTGCCTTCACCAGCTTCCACATTGAAGTGGTAACGGCTGTCGGCACAGGCACCGTAAACGCTGTCGAAATTCTGGTAACGCTTGGTCAGCTCGTTGATGGCGCGGTCCAGCATATCGCCACCCGTTACCGGCTTGAGAAACGCCTGCGCCAAAGAACGGGGTTGTTGATCTCCTTTCTCGGCCAGCGCATAGGCGGCATACGCGCGAGAGGCAAAGCTGTTCTGCTTGCCCGTCGGCGAAACCTTGGTGGCCGCATGCACCAGCGCTTCCAGTGTCTTGGCCGCCAAAGCGGCATCTCCGCCCAGGTTTTCAAGTAATAGCTCACGATTGATGCACAGATAGAGATAGAAAACACCGGCACCGAAACCGGCCTCGCCAATGTGCGCAGCACCGACATCTTCTTCTCCCCGGTTGAGGTCGTCCACGGCGCTGAAATAGTCGTCTTCCACGGCCACTTTGTGAACGGTGATGGCATGTGCCACTTGTACGGCGGCTTCTACGTTAAAAGCGGGTGAAGAAGCCAACATGCGCCCAAACATGGCAATATCAGCCGCTTGGCGTGGTTTTCGCAGTAGTTTCAAATCATCTTCGGTCGGTGCGGTGCCAGATGCTGCCAGTTTATCCACCAGCAACATCATGGCCGCTTGTTCCTCAGGGCCAAAGTGTGCCAACTGCTCAATATGCAAGTCCTGGTTATTGTCAGATTTCTTATCAGATTTTAGTTTGCCGAATTGACCAGCCATCGCCTTGGCCCATTCACGGGAATTTTTCTCGGACACCCCTTTTGCCAGCAGAGCTCGATAGACCTCTACTCCCATTTCTTTGGTTCTAACACCGATATGGCTTTGAAGAGTATTTTCGAAAGCATCCGATGTGCGCCAAGCCCGTTTGAGGCTCTGGGAGGAAACTCGCAAACGGTTGGCATCGCCAATAATGGCCGTTTTCGGACGTCCCGTATCGTCGCGATTAAGGTTGGAAGGCGGGTAGCTGACCAGCAGATGAAGCTGAACAAAACGTGACATTGCGTTCTCCATTTAACAGAAAAGTATCAAACTTAGGCAGCCGATTTAGCGGGCCAGTGATAGGTATAGGCCCAGCGTTTTTTCACGCCATCACCCCAAAACAAAACGTCGTTGGCCAATTCCAGCACATTGGCCTGATAAGCCACCAAGGGCAGCGCCCGGCGCAAACCAGTGAACACTTCGTCTATCGAGGGGGAATCCAGCAAGCGGCGAAAACGCAGTTCTGAAAATAGCGGACGTTCGCCTACCGACATGGCCACCGGCAGGCTGCGATCGTCCAGTTTTTTTACCTGGGCAAGCAGGCCGGCGATGGCTGCCAGCCTCTCGTTTCGCCAATTGTTTTCCGGCTTGTCCTCTTCCGGCCAGCCAGCCGCGAGCAGGGTGCGATACAGATGCTGGTAGCCACCCGTCAGGGAAATTGCCGTCAAATCATGGGCGCGCCGCAACTCGGCACGGCTGCCCCGATGGTTGTCCAGCCCTTGCCACCAGCGCAGTAGCGCCTGCCCCAAGGATGTTTCCGGTCGAAATGAAATGGTGTCACTCACGCTATGTTCTCCTTGTATTTCAGGCCGGCGCTTTGGCGGGGGTTTTTGCCGGCTTGACTGGTTTTGGGACGGACAATTTCAGAATCTCTTTTAGCTTGTCGCCGTGCAAACTGGCGTGCAGCCGGTTATGCGCCTCGGCCACTCGACGCGGGTTCTGCCGCTCAATAGGAGCTGCACCCACCAACTCGGCATCAAATAGTTTTACCGCCGCGTCAATCAGCGCCTTGCGCCAGCTCTCACGCATCGGTGTTAAAACGGAATCGCCGTCTTCATCCCGGCCCTGCTCGACGAGTTCGGATAACTGCCGGTAAAACACGGGTTCGGTCCCTGACCAGAAGGCGGCATCCACAAATCCCCAGTCACCTTTGGCTTCTGCTCCCTCGCTGAACCAGGCCGACCGAACCGCTGAGCGCAACAGGAACGCCACATGATCTGCGGCGGCTATCCATTTGGCCACTTCGGTTTGAACAAGCTTGCGGCCCTGTGTGTTGCGCTCGGCCAAGCCATAAAGAGGAAGGCTTGACTCGTACCAGCAGCGGGCTTTCATGTTATCCATGTCGTAACCGAAAACCCAAAGTCCAAGTCGGTCTCTCAGCCGTTGGCTGCCCAGAACAAATGAAATCATCGAGGCAGGCTGAATTTTCTTTTTTTCCCCCTGCACGCCAAGCGCCAAACCCAGCCAATGCCTGTAACCCAGCCCACCCGGTTGCGGATGCATGGGCAACCATTCTTCAGGCTTGCTTTCGTAGTATGGCGACAAGGGATGCCGCCACGGCCCCTTGTAATCGAATCCTTTTGCCTTGGTGATGTAACGCGTCACCAAATTTTCTGTCTTGCGCCCGCAGGCGTCACACTGGCCACTTGTTATATCGTCTAAATCGAGCCGTATCCTGCGTGGCATGCCCCAGAACACATGGGAAGGATGAGTTTGAATGGGTGCCGTTTTACCGCCCGCCGGTTGTATGGATTGCATGGCAGCCAGCCAGGGAAATATGAAATGAGGTTCCATCTTGCTGGCATCACCGCCACCACTTCCCAAGAATGAAGTGCGTTCACGCACATTTAGCCAAATCGTGTGCCACAGTGAACGAGTCGGCGTAGCAACGATCAGCGTCGTCAAGGGACCGCCGCCGCGAAGCGAGGTAAAGTGCCCATTTCCACCGCTGGGCGCGTTGGTTTGCAGGGTAAACAGCGCTGTTGCAGCGCAATGTGGGCACAGGCCGGCGACTGATCCCCGCTTGATGAAGTGATCCTTGTTTTCCTTGAGCGTATTGTCACCCGGCGCTTCGATCAACAGCGCGCCAATATCGTTGAATTCTGTGTCTTTCACGCCAGATGTGCGCAAACCGAAATCCTGCATGAACCGAGCGCCATCTCCATCGAAGACAAAGGCGCTTTCTATCGGCGCAAACCAGTGCTTCAGGATTTCAACGGAAGGCGGCGCGTCGTACCACTGTTTCCATTCGGCATGGCTATTCATCGGGGTGGCGGTTTGTACCAGCCCAATCAGGAACTGAATCAAAGCCCCGTTGAAATCGGGCCGCCTGGCATCCAGCGCAACAATATCCGGCTCGCCGATCTGCCAGGGCGCAATCCAGTCCTGGGTGCCGTTCTTGCGGCGAACGGAAATCCAAGGCTCATTTATTAAGTTCATAATTTACTTCCCTATACCCAAATAGCAGAGAGAGCAACAATCAATGCAAGCACTGCAACACCCGTTGGGCCAATCTTCCCAAGTTCAGAAACCAATTCTTTAATTGCTACAACGAAATTTTCCATGTCAATCTCCTGCACGCCGTGGATATGCAGAAGATGCTAGACCCAAATCCAAACAAAGTCAAAGCATGTAAGTGCTTTACAACTCACCCCACCTCAGTTACTCTTCAACTTCGTTCCCTGACCTTCAGGGATGAACCGCATGTCAGTGCATAAAAAGTGACGAAATACAGGCCGTTCCCCACTTCCGTGGGGAGTTGACCGGGCAGGTTAATTACCTGCCCGGCTTTTTTCATAACCGAACCCCTCTCTGCAAACGTCATAGACTACTCCGGCTCCTCGCTTGTTGGTTCGTCAACTAGCCACAAACCCATTCCTTCATCGTATTCCCAAAGCCGCAGTTGCGCCGGTCGCCCTTGGCTTTCCCCGCTCCAGGCATGCGCTTGCCAGCGGCCGGTTTTGGTTTGCTCCAGCGCCAGCAGGATCGACCACTTGCCCTTGCCGGGAAGTTGCTCGGTAATGCGCATATGCTCTTTTTGACGCGTGCCGCCCTCAGGCTGCGAAGCGCTGGCGAGCAGGCGTTCAGCCACTCGCACGGCACTGTAAGCCCATGCATGACTCGGGCGTTGCGCCCACGGCGACAGGCGCCCGCCCTCCCATCGCGCCAACACCACGTTGACGCTGGCGTCACCCAAGCGCGACGGCGTTTTGGCTTCGCTCCACCAGTCCAGAACATCTCCACGCTTGTAGCCATCTGCAAAATTAAGCGTGTTGACCTTGGCGAGACTGGCTACAGCCATCTGTTGCCCTTGCACGGTCAAATTATTCCGCTGCAAGCCTTGGGGTATGTCCGAGGCTTCACCAAATACGCCTTCAATCAAAGTGCGGGCGTCTTCAGGCATCGAAAAACTGCCAACCTGCAAGGCTTTGGCTGTTAGCCATAGTTGCGAGTGATCGGGATACACCCCGGCAGTCTTGGGGAAAGTGTTCTTGAACCAATTTGCAGCAGGTTCTGCATTCCAGGCGGGGCCAAATACCACCATGAGCGGCAATCCCCGTTGATCCGGCGTGTCCGCCTTCAAACGATTGCCAACCACATCGCGGCTGTGCCGCCGTAAGCGTCCAGCCCGTTGAATCAGGCGGTCAATCGGTGCCAGATCACTGACCAGCAGATCGAAATCCACATCCAGCGATTGCTCGATTACCTGAGTGGCAATCACCAACCGGCCAGCGCGTTGGCTAGCCCCACTTTCCGGCCCAAAGGCGGCGAGCACATCTTCTTCCTTTGCCAGTCTGTCCCCCAAGGCAAAACGGGCATGAAACAAGGTTAGCCGTTCTCGCGGCAGATGCACGGCAAACAGCTCAAATGCTTCCATGGCATCCGCCACGGTATTGCGTATCCAGCAGACGCACTGGCCGGAAGCCAGGGCAGCGTCAATTATTGCGACAATCTCGGCTTGCTGATGGCGATAATTGATGGCGACAGTGCGCTTCACTGCGTCAAGTGTGCCAAGTGGAGTTTCTTCAGCCTTGTAAGGAAAGGAAGATCGCCAAGCTGTCGCCAGTGGATACGCCAAATTCTTAATGTCCGGCCCGGCGCTGTTGCGCCCTCTGGCATAAGCGGCCAGGAGTGCCTGTTTCATGTAGGCAGGCAAGGTTGCGGACAACAGAATCACGCTGCCTCCAGCCCGCGCGAGAAATTCCAGCAGCACTTCCAGCACGCCCTGCATATAAGCATCGCAGGCATGAACTTCATCCACGATCAGCACCTTGTGGAATAAGCCAAGCAATCGCAGCGATTGATGCTTGCTGTGCAATACGCCAAGCAATGCCTGGTCGATGGTGCCAACACCGGCTTGGGATAATAGAGCGCGCTTGTTGTGGTCGGCCAGCCAGGCCGTACAGCGTGCCGATGCGGTTTCATCCCGTTGTTCAGAATCACCTTCGGCATGTGAATATGGCAAAACAGAGGCCGCAAAGCGCTCCACCAATTCCCGGCTACCATGCGCCAGCACCAGACTGGCATCGCCGGAAAACAATTGCCGGTAAAAACCGGCCATTCGCGCATACATCGCGTTGGCAGTGGCCATGGTGGGCAACGCGACGAAAAACCCATGAGCGGCACCACTTTCCATCAAGCGATAGGCGATGGTTAGTGCCGCCTCGGTCTTGCCCGCCCCGGTTACGTCTTCCAGCAGACATATCTGCGGGCCTTCTGGAATTTCCGTATCTATCGCCCATTGCTGCAAAGGTGATGGGGTCGTGATTTTGTTGAAAAGATCGGCAAAACTTTTTCCTGTAACCAGCTTTTGTGACACCACTCCACTGGCCTGCAATGCCCTTCTGGCTCGCTGACGCGCAAGATTCCAGTATTCCGCCAACGGCATTTCATCGGGCTGATAAGGGAAATATTCAGTATTGGAGCCAAGCCAGTCTGCCAATACCGCAACACCCGCAAACCACCACGACAAAGCCTGGCTAACATGCTCAAAATGGGTAGCATCAAGTGCAGCGGGTATTTCCGCAGCCGACTGCGGCAACAGAAGTTCACGCATGGCATCGACAAAGGCAAGCGCTGCTTTTTTATCGCGCCTGGAGTAGTAATCGTCGATTGAACTATAAGCGGGAACATGCTTGGGCGGCTGCCCATGATGCCCCATAACTGCTCGTATCCAGGTATCAAGACCTGACATATGCAATTCGGCTGCCCCACCAAACCAGCCATCCTCAACTGCACGGTCAGCCAAGTAATCGCGCCACAGCCACTGACCCAAGGAATCATGGCGCTCGGTATAGGATTTTGCCGGATCAGGCGCCCGTCCTTGTATTGCTTCAAACAGTTCAGGTTTCTGCGACTGAAAAGCTTCGCTAAATTTGCCTAAATCATGAAGCGAAAGAAAGAAGGCTGCCCATTGCGCCCATGCTGGCCGACTACAATCCAATTGGCCTGAAAACCAGTTCGAAATCTCAGATTCCTGGCCAAAATATTCGAACCCCACAGCCGCCACGTCGAGGCAGTGATATGGCAGTGGATGCCAGCCAGAATACAAAGATTGCGGCGGCGGATACGCCCGCGCCGCTTTGCCCCAATAGCGAACATATGAGGGGAGCCCAATGGCTTCTTCCAAAGAAAGAGACTTGCCTCCGAAAACACTATCCACGCGCTCCCCTTTGCCATTTCAACTCTTGGACACTCACGCTTGCCGCGTGCCCGGTCCACCATCGCAAAAACATGTGATTTGGTGCCAGTTTCCGATATAGGTGGCTCACTAGATGCGCCTGACGAAATAATTTTTCGCCGGGTTTCTGGAGCAGAGGTGCCATTGTAAGACGGGGGGGATAGGGGCCTCATCAGGGAAACCCTGATTCTGGGGATGAAACGAGATTGCTTCGCTTCACTCGCAATGACGGCCTGTTAGGTGCTGTCGCTGCGCTGCGCGCCTGGATGACACCTTCGGTGCGTTTGCTACGTTTTTGCTTGCTCTCGGCGATTACCCAGCACGGTGAAGTGTGCCCGCACCCATTCTTCACCGCTATCGACGACCTCGGTCAGGCGAATGCGGAAGATGTTGTTGCGGTAGTGCATGTCCAGCTGCCGGCCATCGCGATAGTCCGGCGTCTGGAGGATCAGGCTGCTGTCGATGTCGCGCTGGTAGAGTTTTGGCAGGAATACGGATTTGATGGCCTGCCCCTCGCTGTTCTCGACAGCAGTCAGGGTGACCTGTTTGGGGTCATCGCTTAGGCGTTCGACCCCCAGCGCCGGCAAGCCGGATTCGCCATCCTTTTTCCAGCGCACAACGCCGATTTCCCAGCTGCCATTGTGGCCGGAAGGCTTGACCAGGACCAGTTTTCCTTCCTGCGCGCGCTCGGTATGGCGCGCTTCGACCAGGCCATAGCCGCCCTCGCTCTCGTCCTGCACCGCCCAGTGTTCGAACGGGATTTTCTGGCCGCAATCCTTATCGCTTGTCTGCAGGCAACTGTAGATCGCCCCGACGCCGCACGCCATTTCCATCATCCTGTCTTCCACCGGCGCGCGATGCAGGCGCCGCGCCGCTTCGGGGCGAATCCAGTAGCGCGCGACATAATCCAGCAGGTCTATGCAATCCGGGACGATGCAGTCTTCACCCAGCTCCACATGTTCGCTCCACTCGCCTTCACTCAGGCTGGCGCGCGATTTGCGGATCTGCAGGTAGAGGTCTGCCATGCTCCAGCAGCGCAGGGTGGGGCTATGCATTTCTTGCAGCAGCTTGCGCGCGCCGGCGCCGGTCGAGAGGTCCACGCAGTGCATGTGCGTATCCGGATCGCAGTCTCGATCCAGCTCCACCAGAGGCGCCCAGCGATCGAGCCAGCGATCCACTCTTTCCAGCTGGGATGGCTTGAGGGTCATGGGTTTGATCATGTCGAGCAGCAGGATGTGCAGGTATTCGTTGCTGCAACTGCTCAGCCGCTTGCTGTCGAGGCTGACCTCGGTGCCGGCGAAACGGCTTTCCTCGCTCATCTGGTAATACTTGTGCAGGCGCTTCCACATGACCGGCTGCACCGCTTCCTTGTGGAAATAGCCCCATTTGATGCTCTGCCCGTAGTAGCGCAGGGCTCGCGCTGTAATGGTGGGCAGGTAGCGGCTGAATTCGGTTTTGCCGCGTTTCGCCACGATTTCACGGATAAATTGCTGGTAGGCATGCGCGAACTGGGAAAACAGTGTGGACATGCTTTTCCACATCGCGTCTTCGGCGCGTTTCAAGTCAGCCTGGTGATGGAAGTATGCTGAACCTAGCTTGTGCTGGAATACCTGGCTGCTTTCATCCAGATGCATCAGCACCTTCAGGCGTTCCTTGGAAGGCGCTTCCTGGCTTTTCAGAAAGCCGGCCAAGCCCTCGGCAATCTGTTTTTGAGCTTCGTATTCATCCTCTTGGTGCAATGTCAGCAGCCACTGATCAGCGGCTTTCAGATTATTGAGAACACCAGTCTGCTTTTTGCTGAACAAAGTGAATAGATTGAACACGGGGCCAGTGCCATGAAATATCTTATCGGTCCAGCATATTTCATGCTGACACTTGGCGCAAGCCTTGATCCGCCAATAAAAAAGGCGCCGCAGCGCCTTTTGGGGGACTCGCCTCTTCAGGTTAATTCAGGCGCCGCCAGAATCCCGCAGGGTAATGTCATACTTCGGCCCCACCAGCACCTTCTGCAAGCCCAGTTTTTTTCCAAGATTCAGCACCAGAGGCCCATTGATGTTGGCGCTGACACCGCCAGGAAACACAGCCTTTTCACCATCCGTTCCGAGGGGCTTGTATACCATCAGCATTACCGCCAGCTCCGCCGGGCTTTCCGACTGCAACAGCTCAGTCTCTTCATCCGACAGTGTCAGCTCATAGTTGAAGCCGTACAAGGCAGGATCAACAATCGAAAATGCAACGGCCGGGTCGTCCAGGGATTGCAGGTAGTACACAACCGGCCCCTCCTTGTCCTCATGCAATAACTGGAAACGGGCGCAGCCCTCAAGTCCAGGCAGGCCACGGGGAAAAGTCAGGATTGCATCCGGATTGATTTCCAGTTCGCCAAAGTTTCTCGTGTCGATTTTCATTTGATGTCCCGATTTATAAGGTCTTGGAATAGCGCGGCTTTGTTTCGGTCGTTTGCTGGCGCAGGTAGGCGTCAAAGGGCATGGCAATATTGCGCAGGAAGATACGCCCTGTTTCCGTCACCCGGATGATGCCCGGTTCCAGCGCAATCAGGCCGTCCGCGGCGAGATCCTTGAGATCGTCCAGGGCATCGGCGAAGAAGGTATCGAAATCGATATTCCATTGCCCGCCAAACTTTGCCTTGTCCAGCTCCAGGTCGCACATGATGCCGCTGATCGCCTCGCGGCGGATCATGTCGTCGCGGGAAATGCGCAGGCCGCGCTCCGTCGCCAGCCCGCCCGAGGCGATGCGGCGCTGGTATTCGGCCAGGTTCTTGGCGTTCTGCACATACACTTCCGCCGTCTGGCTGATGGCGGAGACGCCGAAGGCATAGATGTCGCAATCCTTGTGCGTGGTGTAGCCCTGGAAATTGCGGTACAGGGTCTTGCTCTGCTGCGCCATCACGATTTCGTCATCCGCCTTGGCGAAGTGATCCATGCCGATATACACATAGCCCGCGTCAGCCAGCCGTTCCATCATCAGTTTCTGCAATGCCAGCTTGGTGGGCAGATCGGGCAGGTCGCTCTCTATGATCAGCTTCTGGTGTTTTTTCATCCACGGCACATGGGCGTAATTGAATACCGCCAGGCGGTCCGGCCCGAGGGCCAGCATCTTGTCCAGGGTTATGGAAAAGCTCTCCACGGTCTGATGTGGCAGCCCCACCATGAGGTCGATATTGATGCTTTTGAAGCCTGCCTCGCGCAGCCAGCCATAGACCTGAAGGATCAGCGCTTCCGGCTGTACGCGATTGACCGCCTTCTGCACCTTCTCATCAAGATCCTGCACGCCCATGCTGGCGCGGTTGAAGCCGGACTCGGCCAGCGCGGCGATATGCTCCCGGCTCAATTCGCGCGGGTCGAGTTCACAGCTGATTTCGGCATTCGGGGCAATATTGAAGCGCGAGGCAAGATGCTGGAACAGGCGGCGGATATCGGCCGGCTTCAGGAAGGTGGGCGTGCCCCCGCCCCAGTGCACCTGGCGGGCCAGGCGATCTGGCGAGGTCAGCGCCGCAACCCGGTCGATTTCCTGGAACAGGTAAGCGAGATAAGTTTCCGCCTTGCTGTAATCATGGGTCGCAACCATGTTGCAACCGCAGTAATAGCAGAGGGTATCGCAAAACGGGATATGCACGTAAAGCGACATGTCCCGGCCGCTTGGCTGGGTTTGATTCAGCTCATCCAGCCATTCCTTTTCGCCAAAAGCTTCGGTGAAATAAGGCGCCGTGGGGTATGAAGTGTAGCGTGGACCGGCCTTGCTGTATTTTTCAAGAAGTGAAGTTGCGAGTTCCATGGATTGAGGGCGCCAAATAAGGTTTCGGAATTATACCCTCCCGGCCAGATTCTGATAAAAAATCGATTACATTTGGGTTAAACTCCGGCAAGCTCACAAATAACCCTGATTCTCACTCGCATGTCCAAAACAGGCACTCCCTCCACCATCGGCCGCTTCAAGGTTTTGCGCATTCTCGGCGAGGGCGCGCAGAGCGTGGTTTACCTGGCTGAAGATCCGCATCTGCAGCGCGAGGTGGCCATCAAGACGGTGCACCTTGCCGGCGGGGAGGACCACCTCGCGCGCACCCAAACGCTGATTGATGAAGCGCGCACGGTGAGCAAGCTGCAGCACCCGAATATCGTGCCGATTTTCGAGGCCGGCGAGCACGA
The DNA here is from genome assembly GCA_964384915.1 of uncultured Sulfuricella sp. Classification (GTDB taxonomy): domain Bacteria; phylum Pseudomonadota; class Gammaproteobacteria; order Burkholderiales; family Sulfuricellaceae; genus Sulfurimicrobium. Next base: position 16,771 of record CAYLMA010000016.1, read on the forward strand.
GGGCAATCCCTACCTGGTGTTTGAATTCGTCCAGGGCAGCGACCTTGCCCACCTGATCAAACAGGAAGGCGCCCTGCCCGCGCAGCGCGCGGTGGAACTGGCGATCCAGATCCTTGACGCAGTCGCTTACGCGCACCAGCACAACATCATTCACCGCGACCTCAAACCCTCCAACATCCTGCTTACTGCCGAAGGCGTGCCGCGGGTCATGGATTTTGGCATCGCCACGCGGATCTCGGAAAAAGCCGGCGCGGAGAAAGTGCTGATGCTGTTCGGCACCCCCGGCTACATGGCGCCGGAGTACATCACCGGCAAGGAAATCAGCCCCAAGCTGGATATCTTCGCCAGCGGCATGATTCTGCACCAGATGCTCACGGGAAAACCAGCGGTGCTGGGCAGCGACCCGCGCGACACCCTGCGCCTGATCGTGCAGGAACCCATTGCACCGCCCTCCGCCCGCAATAGCCATGTGGATGAGAAACTCGACGACATCATCCTCAAGGCGCTGGCCAAAGACCCATCCAGCCGCTACAGCTCCGCCCAGGAGATGAAAACAGCGCTACAGGCCTATCTTACGCCCGAATCCGAGCCTGTCAGCCCTGGCGCCAACCAGGGCACGCTGGATTTCCTGCTGCGCCGCATGCGCCACAAGAGTGATTTTCCCGCCCTTTCGGAATCCATCAGCGCCATCAACCGCATTGCCTCCTCCGAATCGGAGGGGGTCACCATGCTGTCCAACGCCATTCTCAAGGATGTGGCGCTCACCAGCAAACTGCTGAAAGTGGTCAACGCCGCCTATTACACCCAGTATGGCGGCGGCACCATCAGTACGGTTTCACGCGCGGTGGTGATTCTGGGATTCGACGCGGTACGCAATCTCGCGCTTACGCTGATGCTGTTCGACCACTTGCAGAACCAGGAACATGCCGCACAGCTCAAGGACGAATTTGTGCGCTCGCTCTACGGCGGCATCATTGCCAAGGGCCTGGCGCCCAAGGTGGGCGTGCGCAACGGCGAGGAAGGGTTCATCTGCGCGCTGTTCCACAGCCTGGGCAAGCTGCTGTGCATGTTTTACCTGATGGAGGAGGTAGATGAAATCAACCGGGTGATGCAGCAAAAAAACATGAGCGAGGAGAATGCTTCCGTTTCGGTGCTGGGGATCTCCTACCACGAAATCGGCATCGGCGTCGCCAAGGCATGGAATTTCCCGGACCAGATCACCCACAGCATGCGCAGCCTGCCTGCAGACAGGGTCAAGAAACCGTCCACCGACATGGAACGGCTCAACGTGCTTTCCGCCTTCTCGCATGAAATCAGCCGCATGGCCACCCAGGAAGCAGGGCAGGAAAGAATCAAGGAATTGCTGCGCATCACGCAGCGCTTCGGCACGCCACTGGAGATCAGCCAGAAAACCATCGATAGCGTGGCAGAAAATGCAGCCATCGAATTTGCCAAATTCACCAGCACGCTTCAACTCGATCTGCGCCAGAGCGCAGTTGCCAAACAACTGCTCAAATCCACCAGCCAGCCCGATCGTACGGGCACTCAGGCCACTGCCAGCGGCATGACGGATGCCATCCTGGGTGAAGGCATGTCGGACGAACAGACGCGCATGATCGAACTGGGGCACGGAATTCATCCAAATGCACAAGGCATCCTGACCCAGGGCATTCAGGACATCAGCAACTCGCTGGTGGAAGGGCGCGCTCTCAACGACATCATGCGCATGGTCATGGAAACCATGTATACCAGCATCGGCTTTTCGCGCGTCATCCTGTGTCTCAAGGATGCGCGCCAGAACCTGATGGTGGCAAGATCTGGCTTCGGCTCCGATTCAAGCCAGGTCGTCAAGGCGTTCAAATTCCCCATGGCTTTCGCGCCCGATGTCTTTCATGTCAGCCTCAAGAACAATGTGGACATCATCATTGAAGACATCGACGACCCGAAAATCGAGTCGCGCATCCCCGAGTGGTATCGCAAAGCCGTCCCAGCCCATACCTTCGTGCTGTTTCCGGTGGTGCTCAAGAACAACCCGATTGCCCTGATTTATGCAGACAAGGCCAAAGCCGGAGATATCAAGCTACCCGAGCAGGAACTCAATCTATTGCGCGTACTGCGCAATCAGGCAATCCTGGCGATCAAGTCGCAAGGCTAGCAGGAACCTCACAACAAAAAGGGCGCCAGCAGGGCGCCCTTTTTGTTGTGTAGGAATGCTCGATCAGCCAGAAATGCGGCGTTTGTATTCCGCGGTCCGGGTGTCGATCTCGATCTTGTCGCCGATTTCCACGAAGGCAGCCACTGGCAGCTCGAAGCCGGTGCCGATCTTGGCGGTCTTCATGACCTTGCCGGAAGTGTCGCCGCGCGCCACGGGCTCGGTGTAGATCACTTCGCGCACCACGGTGGTGGGCAGTTCGACGGAAATGGCCTTGCCGTTGTAGAACACCACTTCGCACTGCATGCCGTCTTCCAGATAGTTGAGCGCATCGCCCATGTTTTCGCCTTCGACTTCGTACTGGTTGTATTCGGAGTCCATGAATACGTACATCGGGTCGGCAAAGTAGGAATAAGTCACATCCTTGCGCTCCAGCGACACTGTTTCGAACTTGTCGTCGGCACGGAACACGCTCTCGCCGGGCGAACTGGTCAGAAGATTCTTGTACTTCATCTTGACCACGGAGGCGTTGCGGCCGGATTTGGTGTATTCGGCCTTCAGCACGACCATGGGGTCGTTGCCGATCATGAAGACGTTGCCTGCGCGAAGTTCCTGTGCGGTTTTCATAATACTTTTGTCCTACGACTAAAAATTGGCTGGGGAAAAGCGGAGGATTATAACCTTTTATTGCAAAATTGCACCAGATTTGCCGCCAGCCCGCCCTGGCTCAGCAGATCGTCCGCCCACTGCTCTGCGTGCCGCTCCAGCACCGCGCGATGCCGCCAGAACCCTGGCCAGGCCTCGCCCGCGCCCTCCCCCTTGTTCCACGCCTGCCAGAAGTCACGCACACCGGACGCCGCATCCGCCGGCAATCCAGCGCAATAGCGTTCGAGAAACGCCTGCAGTTTCACCCAGTGGGCATCCTCCTGTTGGGGATAGATGTGCCACACGAACGGCCGCGCCGCCCATTGGGCGCGGACGAAGGAATCCTCGCCGCGCACGAAATTGCAGTCGCAGGCCCACAAAAAATCGTCGTAGCGCACCTGGTCCATAAATGGCAGCACACGCACGGTGAGATTGCCGCGCTCGTGCTCGCTGTCGCAATCCACTTCGGGCTGGCCGAGAAAGCTGGCAACGCCCGCCACCAGCCGTCCCTCCGGCACCAGGCAGGTGATCAGGGTGGGGGAGGCGCTCCATGCCGCCAGCAAGCCGGGCAAGGCCGGATTCTCATATCCGAACAGGGAGACCCGGCATTCTTCCTTCCTGGGCGGCATCAGCCCGAGGGACTGCCAGAAGGCCTGTTTGCGCTCCGCGCTGCCCTGAAATGCGCGACGGCGCTGTCCCAGCCCCCTTTCAGCCAGCAAGCCGCCGGTTTCCGGCGTAAACCCTGGGAAAAAAAAGTGTTTGAGAAGGGGCAAGCGAGGATGAGGAGAACTCAAGCCGTGGTATTCACCAACCCACTTTTCCGCGCTGAGGTATTCAAGATTGATCCACACCGGCTGGCGGTCAAGCTCCGCCATCGCGCTCACATAGGATGGGGGCAGTTCGCAGCCGAACGCTTCGACCACCACCTCGGCGGGCTCCACTGGCGGGAAAGGCGAGGTCCACTGCCGCACTTCCACCCCGGCAGCAATTTGCAGCTCGAGAGCGACAGAAATTTCGGGGAGGATTGCTTGCAGGCTGGCGAGGTCATCGAGCCACAAACGGACCTTGAGCCCATGCTCCACAGCCAACTGCCGGGCCAGCCGCCAACTCACGCCGATGTCGCCGTAGTTGTCCACCACGGCGCAGAAAATATCCCAGCGCCGGCCGCAGGCCATGTCCATAAACGATTAAATCGTTAAACCGATTTTTCCAGTTCTTCCTCGAAACGCAGAAGAACGGCATCGCCATCCATATCCACCGTGACATGGCCGCCGTTGACCAGGCGGCCAAACAGCAACTCGTCCGCCAGGGCGCGCCGGATGGTGTCTTGTATCAAGCGGGCCATGGGGCGCGCGCCCATGAGCGGGTCGAAACCGTGCTTGGCCAGATAGGCTTTGAGCGCGTCGGTGAAGGTGGCCTCGACTTTCTTTTCATGCAGCTGCTCTTCAAGCTGCATCAGGAATTTGTCGACCACGCGCAGGATGACTTCCTGATCCAGAGACTGGAACGAAATGGTGGCGTCCAGGCGGTTGCGGAACTCAGGCGTGAACAAACGCTTGATCTCGGCCATCTCGTCGCCCGCCTTCTGGCTCTGCGAAAACCCGATACTGCCTTTGCCGAGTTGTTCCGCGCCGGCATTGGTGGTCATGATAATAATGACATTGCGGAAATCCGCCTTGCGGCCATTGTTGTCAGTCAGCGTTCCATGATCCATCACCTGCAGCAGGATATTGAAAATATCCGGATGGGCCTTCTCGATCTCGTCCAGCAACAACACGCAGTAGGGATGCTTGGTGATCTGCTCGGTCATCAGCCCGCCCTGCTCGAAGCCGACATAGCCCGGCGGCGCCCCGATCAGGCGCGACACGGCGTGCCGCTCCATGTATTCGGACATATCGAAACGAATCAGTTCTATCCCCAGGATATAGGCCAACTGGCGCGCGACTTCGGTTTTTCCCACGCCGGTGGGGCCGGAAAAGAGGAAGGAGCCGATGGGCTTCTGCGGGCTGCCCAGGCCGCTGCGCGCCATCTTGATCGCTGAGGACAGGGCCTCGATGGCTTTGCCCTGCCCGAACACCACGGCCTTGAGGTCGCGCTCCAGCGTTTTCAGCGCCGAACGGTCGTCGCTGGAAACATTCTTGGGCGGGATGCGCGCGATCTTGGCGATGATTTCCTCGATTTCCTTGATGGAAATAGTTTTCTTCTGCCGGGATTTGGGCAGGATGCGCTGGGCCGCGCCCGCTTCGTCAATCACGTCGATCGCCTTGTCCGGCAGATGGCGGTCATTGATATAGCGCGCCGAAAGTTCCGCCGCCATGGTCAGGGCTGCCGCCGTGTATTTCACGCCATGGTGCGCTTCGAAACGCGATTTGAGGCCGCGCAGAATCTCCACGGTTTCCGCCACCGACGGCTCGGGCACGTCGATTTTCTGGAAGCGCCGTGAGAGGGCATGGTCCTTCTCGAAAATGCCACGGTACTCGTTGTAGGTTGTGGCGCCGATACATTTCAATGCCCCGGAACTCAATACCGGCTTGAGCAGATTGGACGCATCCAGAGTACCGCCGGAGGCCGCGCCTGCGCCGATCAGGGTATGAATTTCATCAATAAACAGGATGGCATGAGGATCATCGGTCAGCTGCTTCAGCACCGCCTTGAGGCGCTGCTCGAAATCGCCGCGGTATTTGGTGCCTGCCAGGAGGGCGCCCATATCGAGGCCATACACGGTGCTTTTTGCCAGCACATCCGGCACTTCGCCTTCCACGATGCGCCGCGCCAAGCCCTCGGCAATCGCCGTCTTGCCCACGCCCGCCTCGCCCACCAGGAGCGGATTATTCTTGCGCCGGCGGCACAGGGTCTGAACCACGCGTTCCAGTTCAAGATCGCGTCCTATCAGTGGATCGATCTTGCCCGCCAGCGCCTGCACATTGAGATTCTGGGTAAAGCTATCCAGGGCCGATGCCGGCGCAGCATCCTGTTCGGCCTCGTGCTCCTGCTCCTGGCGGGGCGCAGCGCCCTCCTGCACCTTGCTGATGCCATGCGAAATAAAGTTCACCACATCCAGCCGGTTGATTCCCTGCTGCTGCAGAAAAAACACGGCATGAGAGTCCTTCTCGCCGAACATGGCCACCAGCACATTGGCGCCCGTCACTTCCTTCTTGCCGGAAGACTGGACATGCAGTATCGCGCGCTGGATCACGCGCTGGAATCCCAATGTGGGCTGGGTATCGACTTCTTCAGTGCCGGCCACGGTAGGGGTGTGCTCTGACACGAAATCGGCCAGTTGCTTGCGCAACTCATCCAGATTCACCGCGCAGGCGCGCAGCACCTGAGCGGCGGCAGGATTGTCCAGCATGGCAAGCAGCAGGTGCTCCACGGAAATAAACTCGTGGCGCTTTTGCCGCGCCTCGATGAACGCCATGTGCAGAGAGACTTCCAATTCTTGCGCTATCATTTCAGGCCCTCCCTCATGTTTCCTCCATCACGCACTGCAACGGATGTTGATGCTCATTGGCAAATGCCACCACCTGCTCGACCTTGGTTGCTGCAATATCCTTGGGATAGACGCCGCATATACCGTGCCCCTCCCTGTGAACTTTGAGCATGATTTCTGTCGCCTGTTCACGGTTCTTGGAAAAAAACTGCTGCAGTACAATCACCACAAACTCCATCGGGGTGTAGTCGTCATTCAGCAGAATCACCCTGAACATCGGCGGCGGCTTCAGCCTGCTTTGCTGCTTCTCGGCTACGCTACTTTCTCGAAACTTGCCAGGCATATCCGTCACACTCTTTCAATAACACTAATTGTGACGCTAATGAAGAATTTTTCAAGTGCAGGCTGCGATATTTGCTTGGTATACGAAAGTGCTTGACTTGCTGTCATATAGTACGTAAAAAGACGACTGTGTTTGGTTTCAAGTTTTCTGCAGTGCCGGTTTGGCCGTTTGCGGTCTTGAATTTCAAACATGTTTTGGGTTTGAGCCCGTAATTTTTTGAAGGAAGTATGTAATGGCAACTGGTACCGTAAAATGGTTTAACGACGCTAAAGGTTTTGGCTTCATTACCCCTGATGATGGCAGCGAAGATCTGTTCGCGCATTTCTCCGCCATTCAGATGGGTGGTTTCAAGACCCTGAAAGAAGGCCAAAAGGTCCAATTCGAAGTGACCCAAGGTCCTAAGGGCAAGCAAGCCTCCAACATTCAAGCTGCTTAATACAGCTCCAGAATGATCAAAGCCCGTGGTGAATACCACGGGCTTTTTTACGTCCCCCGAACCCGGGGGCCATTCAGAAGAACAATGGCTTACATGTTCTGAATCATCGCATCGCCGAAAGCGGAACAGGAAACCTGCGTCGCGCCCTCCATCAAACGCGCAAAATCGTAGGTGACTTTCTTTCCGGCAATCGCGCCATCCATGCCCTTGATAACCAGGTCCGCCGCCTCGAGCCAGCCCATGTGGCGCAGCATCATTTCCGCCGAAAGAATGATCGAGCCGGGATTGACGTAATCCTTGCCGGCATACTTCGGCGCCGTGCCGTGCGTCGCCTCGAACATCGCGATTGAATCCGACAGGTTCGCTCCCGGTGCGATGCCGATACCGCCCACCTCGGCCGCCAGCGCATCAGAAATATAGTCGCCGTTGAGGTTCAGGGTGGCGATCACGTCATATTCTTCCGGGCGCAGCAGAATCTGCTGCAGGAAGGCATCCGCGATCACGTCCTTGATCACGATGCCGTTCGGCAGTTTCATCCACGGGCCGCCGTCAATCAATTCCGCGCCGAACTCGCGCGCCGCCAGCTCATAGCCCCACTTCTTGAAGCCGCCTTCGGTGAACTTCATGATATTGCCCTTGTGCACCAGGGTCACCGACTTGCGCTGGTTGTCGATGGCGTACTGGATCGCGCGGCGAATCAGGCGCTCGCTGCCCTCGATGGAAACCGGCTTGATGCCAATGGACGAGCTTTCCGGGAAACGGATTTTCTTCACGCCCATTTCCTGCTGCAAAAACTCGATCACCTTTTTCACTTCGGCCGATCCGGCTTCCCACTCCACTCCGGCATAAATATCCTCGGTGTTCTCGCGGAAAATCACCATGTCCACGCGCTCCGGATGCTTGACCGGGCTGGGCACACCGCTGAAATAGCGCACCGGGCGCAGGCATACATACAGGTCGAGCATCTGGCGCAGCGCCACGTTAAGCGAACGGATGCCGCCGGAAACAGGCGTGGTCAACGGCCCCTTGATGGACACCACATACTCGCGCACCGCCGCCACCGTTTCCTCCGGCAGCCAGGTATCCGCATCGTAGACCTTGGTGGCTTTCTCGCCGGCAAACACCTCCATCCAGGCGATCTTGCGCTTGCCGCCATAAGCTTTCTCAACCGCGGCATCCACCACCTTGATCATGACCGGGGTGATATCCACGCCGGTGCCGTCGCCTTCGATGAAGGGTACGACTGGGCAATCCGGAACATTCAGGGAAAAGTCGCTGTTGACCCGGATTTTTTCGCCTGTGGCCGGCACCTTGATGTGCTGATACATGTTTTGCTCCCAAATCAAAAAAACAGACAGGATTGACGGGGCGGGCAGGATAAGGGAATAGCCCTTATAATCCTGTCAATCTGGTAAATCCTGTCCATTCTCAAAAATATGCTCATCCTCTTCAACAAGCCCTACGGCGTGATCTGCCAGTTCAGCAGCGATGGCATGCACCCCACGCTCAAGGACTACCTGGCCATCCCCGGCATCTATCCCGCCGGGCGGCTGGACACGGACAGCGAAGGACTGCTGATTTTAACCGATGATGGCAAGCTGCAACACAAAATCAGCCACCCCCGCCACAAAGAGCCCAAAACTTACTGGGTTCAGGTGGAGGGACTGCCCACGCCCGAAGCGCTGGAGCAGCTGCGCCGAGGCGTCGATCTGGGCGATTTTGCCACCCAACCCGCCACCGTCAAGCTCATTCCCGCCCCCCCCGGATTATGGCCGCGCACGCCGCCAGTCCGCTTTCGCAAGGAAATTCCCACCAGCTGGCTGGAGCTCACCATCAGCGAGGGCAAGAACCGCCAGGTACGCCGCATGACTGCCAAGGTGGGCTTCCCCACCTTGCGCCTGATCCGTTGCCGGATTGGCGAATGGAAGCTGGACGGCCTGGCGCCAGGCGAGTGGCGCGAAGCCGTTCCTGCCAGGTAATTTGTGGCATCATCGCGTTTTCTCGAATCTCCATCTTTACCGACTCTTATGATCTGGAAACCCAACGTCACCGTCGCCGCCGTGATCGAGCAGAACGGCAAATTTCTGCTGGTGGAAGAGCAAACTGACCAGGGCCTGCTATTCAACCAGCCGGCCGGCCACTGGGAGCCCGGCGAAACGCTTGAGCAAGGCGCGATCCGCGAGACCCGGGAAGAAACTGCCTATACCTTCTCCCCGCAATGGCTGCAGGGCATCTACAGCTGGCACCACCCGCGCAAGGACATCACCTACCTGCGTTTTGCCTTTTCAGGACCAGTCGGCGCCCACGACCCGCAACAGGCGCTGGATGATGGCATCGTGCGCGCCGTCTGGATGTCAGTCGATGAAATCCGGTCCTCCCAGGCGCGTCACCGCAGCCCGCTGGTACTTCAATGCGTGGAAGATCACCTTGCCGGCAAGCGCTTTCCGCTTGATCTGATTACCCATCGTTGATGTTTCGCAGTATTTTTCTCTTTGCTCTGCTGCTGTGGAGCGTGGCACTCGGCGCGCACGCCGAAGAAATTTCCATTTGCTATAACTACGGCTGCGCCAGCAGTGCCGAAATCCAGTTGCGAGGCGCACAACTCTCGCGCATTCACATGCTGTTTGCCTGGATAGACAACGCAGAGGAAGAGCGCCAGGCCATTTCCCAGGCCATCGGCCTGTTTCAGATTGTCGCCGGCCAGCAAACCCCCACTTTCCGCGACCGTGGGCGCAATTTTCCGGATGAGGGCGTCGATGGGCGCATGGATTGTATTGATCACGCCCGCAACACCAGCGAATATCTGCGCCTGATGGAGGAACGCGGCTGGCTGCAGTTCCATCGGGTGCTGGAACCGGCCAAACGCGCCCCCTGGATATTCAATGAACACTGGTCCGCGCGCATTGCGGAAAAGGAAAGCGGCGAGGAATTCGTGGTAGATTCATGGTTCTTCGACAATGGGCACCCAGCGGCCATTTTCACGCTGGAAGAATGGATGAAGGGAGCGGAACCCAATGAGTAAGGTTGTCGTCGGCATGTCGGGCGGGGTGGATTCCTCGGTCGCTGCCCTGCTCCTGAAGCAGCAGGGCTATGAAGTGATCGGCCTGTTCATGAAAAACTGGGAGGACGACGACGGCGCAGACGGCTACTGCCCGGCCAAGCAGGATTTCATGGACGTGCTGGCGGTGGCCGACAAGATCGGCATCGAGGTGGAAGCCGTCAACTTCGCCAAAGAATACAAGGAACGGGTATTCAGCCTGTTCCTCAAGGAATACCAGGCCGGGCGGACGCCGAACCCGGACGTACTATGCAATTCGGAAATCAAGTTCAAGGCCTTTCTCGACCACGCCCTGGCGCTGGGCGCGGAAAAAATCGCCACCGGCCACTACGCGCGGGTGCGCGAACGTTTCGGCTCGTTCGAATTATTGAAAGCGGAAGACGGCACCAAGGACCAGAGCTACTTCCTCTACCGCCTCAACCAAGCGCAACTCTCGAAAACGCTGTTCCCGCTGGGCGACCTGTACAAGCGCGAGGTGCGCAAAATCGCCGAAGCCGCCGGCCTGCCCACCTTTGCGAAAAAGGACAGCACCGGCATCTGCTTCATCGGCGAACGCCCCTTCCGCGATTTTCTGCAGCGCTACCTGCCGCGCCAGCCCGGCCCGATGCTGACACCGGAAGGCAAGGTGGTGGGGGAACATCAGGGCCTCGCCTATTACACCCTCGGCCAGCGCCAGGGACTGGGCATCGGCGGCCAGGGCGAACCGTGGTTCGTGGCCGCGAAAGACATGGCCAGCAATACCTTGGTCGTGGTGCAGGGGCATGATCACCCCCTGCTGCTCAAGGACAGCCTCCGAGCTGCGGACCTGAACTGGATCAGCGGCACCCAGCCCCACCCGCAATGGGTTTATGCCGCCAAGACGCGCTACCGCCAGGCCGATGCCCCCTGCTGCATCAGGCACGTGGATGACGCCAGTTGCGAGGTGGAGTTCGCCGCGCCGCAATGGGCGGTGACGCCGGGACAATCGGTAGTGATCTATGAAAGCGAGGTTTGCCTGGGCGGCGGGATTATTCTGTAACGCGCCCGGCTTGCATTTTGTAGCCGCGCCGCCCGACTCCCCCTTGCAGGAATGCCAGCGCTTCTGCCACCTGGGCATGGCGGCCCTTCAATCCGAATTCGATGCGGCGCACCCCGTCTGCCCCAAGATGCGGCAGGCTGGAAAAGCGCACATCGGGATAGCGCGCCACGAATTCGTTCATCAAATCCAGCAAAAAACTTTCCGACACGTCCAGGGCCGTAAAGATTTCCTCGCTCTCGGGCGCCAGATCGCGCAAGTCCGGATATCGGGTATCCAGCACCCATTCCATCATCGGCCAGGCCATCTGGGGAAAACCCGGCAGAAAATGGTGATGGCGCAAGGAAAAACCCGGCACCCGGTTGACCGGGTTGGGAATAATCACACTGCCGACCGGCAGATCTGCCATGAGGATGCGGCGCGGATAGGCGTCTGGTCCAAATTGCGCTTCGATCTCGCGCACGGCGTCGGGGTGACGCAGCATGGGAACATCGGCAGCCTCGGCGGCGCACTGGCGCGTATGATCGTCGGGGGTGGCGCCGATGCCGCCAAAAGAAAACACCACATCACCGGAGGCATAGGTCTCACGCAGGTTCTGCACAATGCGCGCCGGGACATCCCCGACAATGCGGCACCAGGCCAGTTCCAAACCCCGCCCGGCAAGCGCCTCGACGGCATGCGCAAAATGGCCATCCTTGCGCTTTCCGGAGAGGATTTCGTCGCCGATGATAACGATGCCGATATTCATGACCAGGTTAAAGGGCACCCCTAATGCGCGCACCGCTCAGGCAATTGGAACCGTCTCGGCGAACGAGGCGCGCTGCGCCAACTTATCCGCCAGCCTGGCCAGATTGGGATGACTCTCGCGCCACTGAACATATGGAAAACGGAAATCGAGATAGCCTAGGGCACAACCCACAGTGATGTCCGCCAGGCTGAAAAAATCACCGGTGCACCAGGTTTTTTCTCCCAGCTCCTCGGCCATCGATTCCAGGCCGCGAAACATCGCGCTTTCCTGGCGCACAATCCATTCCGCGCTGCGCTTAGTCTCGGGACGTTTCTGCTCCAGGAAAACGCTGGCAGCGGCTTCGGTCACCCCGTCCGCCAGGGCTTCCCAGCGCCGCACGGCAATGCGCGGACGATTTTCCTTGGGCAGCAAGGGCGAAACCGGGGTCAGATTATCGAGATACTCGACAATCACGCGCGAATCGAACAGGGTGCTGCCATCATCCATCACCAGCACCGGAACCTTACCCAGGGGATTGTATTCAGGCACTTGGGTGGTCGCTTCCCAAGGGCTATCCACCACGGTCTCGTAGTCGATGCGTTTCTCAGCCAGCACCACGCGCACCTTGCGGGCAAAGGGACTGGTCAGGGACATGATGAGTTTCATGATTTTCTCTTTTTAAACCTGCGCAACCGGAATCACCTTGCCTTTTACGGCATAGGCTTCCATCTGGTTGAAGTTGAGGTAACGGTAGATATTGTCCGCCATGGGCGCGATCTTGTCCTGCACCAGGGCCAGATATTCTTCAAGGCCGGGAATGCGGCCCAGGCGGGCGCACACCGCCGCCAGCTCCGCCGAGCCGAGATAGACGCGGGCATCTTTGCCGAGGCGGTTGTCGAAATTGCGCGTGCTGGTGGAAAACACCGTGGCGCGGTCCGCCACGCGCGCCTGGTTGCCCATGCACAGCGAGCAGCCGGGCATTTCCATGCGCGCGCCGGAACGGCCGAAGATGCCGTACACGCCTTCCTCGCGCAACTGGGCCTCGTCCATGCGGGTCGGCGGCGCCACCCACAGCTTGGTCGAAAGCAGGCCGGCATCCTCCAGCACCTTTGACGCGGCGCGGTAGTGGCCGATGTTGGTCATGCAACTGCCGATGAAGACCTCGTCGATCTTGTCCCCGGCCACGGCGGAGAGCGTCTTGACGTCGTCCGGATCGTTGGGGCAGGCCAAGAGCGGCTCCTTGATCTGGTTCAGGTCGATTTCCAGAACGTAGGCGTATTCCGCGTCGGCATCCGGCTCCAGCAGTTCCGGCCTGGCCAGCCAGGCCTTCATGGCGTCGATGCGGCGCTGCAGGGTGCGCGCATCCTGGTAGCCGTTTGCTATCATGTTTTCCAGCAGCACCACGTTGGAATTGAGGTATTCGATCACCGGTTCCTTGGCGAGGCGCACGGTGCAGCCGTTGGCGGAGCGCTCGGCGGAGGCGTCGGCCAGCTCGAACGCCTGCTCGACTTTCAGGTTGGGCAAGCCCTCGATTTCGAGGATGCGGCCGTTGAACACGTTCTTCTTGCCCTGCTTGCCGACCGTCAGTTCGCCCTTCTGGATCGCAGCATAGGGAATGGCGTTGACCAGGTCGCGCAGGGTGATGCCCGGCTGCATCTCGCCCTTGAAACGCACCAGCACGGATTCCGCCATATCCAGCGGCATCACGCCCATGGCGGCGGCAAAGGCCACCAGGCCGGAGCCGGCTGGGAAGCTGATCCCAATTGGAAAGCGGGTATGCGAATCGCCGCCCGTGCCGACGGTATCCGGCAGCAGCATGCGGTTCAGCCAGGAATGGATCACGCCGTCGCCTGGGCGTAGCGAGACGCCGCCACGCGAGGTGATGAAATCCGGCAGGGAATGCTGCAGCTTGACGTCCACCGGCTTGGGGTAGGCCGCGGTGTGGCAGAAGCTCTGCATCACCAGGTCGGCGGAGAAGCCGAGGCAGGCCAGTTCCTTGAGTTCGTCGCGCGTCATCGCGCCGGTGGTGTCCTGCGAGCCCACCGTGGTCATCTTCGGCTCGCAATAGGTGCCGGGGCGCACTCCCGCCACGCCGCAGGCGCGGCCCACCATTTTCTGCGCCAGGGTATAGCCCTTGCCGGTGTCCTTGGGATTGAGCGGCTGGATGAACAGATCGGACGGCGCCAGCCCCAAGGCCTCGCGCGCCTTTCCCGTCAGGCCGCGCCCGATGATCAGCGGAATGCGGCCGCCGGCGCGCACTTCATCCGCCAGCGTGACCGGCTCCAGCTTGAAGCTGGAAACCACCTTGCCCGCGGCGTCATGAATCTCGCCCTTGAACGGGTAAATGGTGATGACGTCGCCCATTTTGAGCGCCGAAACGTCGCACTGGATCGGCAGCGCGCCGGAGTCCTCGGCGGTATTGAAGAAAATCGGCGCGATCTTGCTCCCCAGCACAATGCCGCCGGTGCGCTTGCCGGGAATGTGCGGGATATCCGCACCCATGTACCACTGCACCGAGTTGATGGCGGACTTGCGTGAGGAGCCGGTCCCCACCACGTCACCCACGTAGGCCAGCGGCAGGCCTTTTTGTTTCAGGGTATCGATGGTCTTGAGGCCGTCCGGCATCTTGCTGACCAGCATTTCCTTGGCATGCAGCGGGATGTCCGGGCGCGACCAGGCGGCCTGCGCGGGGGAAAGGTCGTCGGTATTGGTTTCGCCGTCCACCTTGAACACCACGCACTGGATGCTTTCCGCCAGCGCCGGCTTGCTGGTGAACCACTCCGCATTGGCCCAGGACTGGATCAGTTCCCGCGCATGGGCATTTCCGGCCTGCATCTTCTCCGCCACATCATGGAAGGCATCAAACACCAGCGTGGTGTGCGCCAGCGCCTGAACCGCATCCGGCGCCAGGGTGGCATCGTCCAGCAGTGAAATCAGCGTGCCCACGTTGTAGCCGCCGAGCATGGTGCCCAGCACCTGCACCGCATGCTGGCGACAGACCAGCGGCGACTCGACCTTGCCATGCGCCACGTCGGCGAGGAAGGCGGCCTTGACGTAGGCGGCCTGGTCCACCCCGGCCGGGACGCGGTTCTCGAACAGGTCGAGGAGAAAATCTTCCTCGCCATGGGGCGGGGCTTTCAGCAATTCCACCAACGCGGCGGTCTGTTCGGGGGAAAGGGGCAGCGGCGGCAGGCCTTGGGCGGCGCGCTCGGCCACGTGGTCACGATAGGCTTTTAACATGGTTGCTTAACTCTACTAAAAGATAAAAACAATTGAACCACGGAGGGCACGGAGTCAGAACGATTCAAAATCTCAGTGCCCTCCGTGATCTCCGTGGTGAATTAACTAATGCTTGCCGGTACTGCCGAAGCCGCCTTCTCCGCGCTCGCTGTCGGCGAATTCATCGACGATATTGAATTGGGCCTGCACCACCGGCACCACCACCAGTTGCGCGATGCGCTCCATGGGGTTGATGGTGAAGGCGGCCTGGCCGCGGTTCCAGCAGGAGACGAAGAGCTGGCCCTGGTAATCCGAATCGATCAGCCCGACCAGGTTGCCCAGCACGATGCCGTGCTTGTGGCCCAGGCCGGAGCGCGGCAGGATCATGGCGGCATAGCCGGGGTCGGCCAGGTGGATGGCGATGCCGGTGGGAATCAGCTCGGTCTGGCCCGGGTTGAGCACCAAAGCGCCATCCAGGCAGGCGCGCAGATCGAGGCCGGCCGCGCCGGGAGTGGCATAGGCGGGAAGCTGTTCGTGCATGCGCCGGTCGAGAATTTTTACGTCAATTTTCATGCTGCTTTTCCATTTTCCTGTGTTTTTTTGTACAAATTCGCGATATGGGTGATCAATTGCCGCGCCAGGGTGATTTTCGGCGCGCGCGGCAAGGGGTGCGTGCCGTCGTCGTCGAACAGCACCAGTTCGTTTTCCTCGCCGCCGATGGCGGTCTGCACCAGGTTTGCGGCTAAAAGGGGCAGGTTCTTGCGGCGCCGCTTCATTTCCGCATATTCGTACAGGTTCTCGCTCTCGGCCGCAAAACCGACGCAGAACGGCGGATTGG
Organism: uncultured Sulfuricella sp.; assembly: GCA_964384915.1. Classification (GTDB taxonomy): domain Bacteria; phylum Pseudomonadota; class Gammaproteobacteria; order Burkholderiales; family Sulfuricellaceae; genus Sulfurimicrobium. The sequence continues at coordinate 32,634 of CAYLMA010000016.1, forward strand.
GCAGGTTGACCACGTTCGACACGATATCGGGATTGGGCGCCAGCTCCAGGGTCAGGATATGGGCGTCCTTCTTGATCTTCTGCTCAGAAGGATTGAGCACGTAGTAATCGGCGACCGCCGCCACGCCGATGAAAATATCCGCCCAATTGACGTTCTCATTCACCGCCTTGAGCATCTCCTGGGCGGTGGTGACATTCACCACGCGGGCGCCTGCAGGCGGCTTGAGGCAGGTCGGGCCGCTGACCAGCGTGACTTCCGCGCCGGCCTCCATGGCGGCACGCGCCACGGCGTAGCCCATCTTGCCCGAGCTGGAATTGGTGATGCCGCGCACCGCGTCGATCGCCTCGAAGGTCGGGCCGGCGGTGACCAGGACATGCCTGCCCAGCAACAGCTTGGGCTGGAAGAAGGCTTCAATCCCTGCCAGCAGGTCCTCCGCCTCCAACATCCGCCCCATGCCGGTTTCGCCACAGGCCTGCGCGCCGCTGTCGGGGCCGAGAACAGCGATGCCATCGGCGCGAATCTGGCCGACATTGCGCCGGGTGGCGGGATTTTCCCACATCTGCCTGTTCATCGCCGGCGCCACCAGCAAGGGGCACATGCGCGCCAGGCACAGGGTGGAGAGCAGATCGTCGGCCAGGCCGTGCGCCAGCTTGGCGATGAAGTCGGCACTGGCGGGCGCAACCACCACGGCATCGACGTCGCGGGTAAAATCGATGTGCGCCATGCCGTTGTCGATGCGGTTGTCCCACAGGTCGGTAAAAACAGGCCGCCCGGACAGCGCCTGCATGGTCACCGGGGTGATGAAATGGCAGGCCGCCTGCGTCATCACCACCTGCACCTCGACATTTTGCCGCACCAGCAGCCGCACCAGTTCCGCCGCCTTGTAAGCAGCCACGCCACCGGTAATGCCCAGCAACAGGCGTTTTTTTGCCAAATCGGTCATAATGGCTGCCATTTTACGTGAAAACGAAAGCCCATGGCGATAACGGATTGGCCCGAAGACGAGCGACCCAGGGAACGCCTGCTGAAACAGGGCGCCGCCAGCCTGTCCGACGCGGAACTGCTGGCCATCTTCCTGCGCATGGGCATCACGGGGAAAAGCGCGGTGGATCTGGCGCGCGAACTGCTCAAGCAGTTCGGCAGCCTGACTGCGCTATGTTACGCCAGCCAGGCTGATTTCTGCGCCATTCCCGGCCTAGGCCCGGCCAAATACGCGCAGTTGCAGGCCGTACTGGAAATGGCGCGACGCGCCCTGCAGGAAGAAATGGTTCAGGGCGGCAACGTGCTGAATTCGCCCCAGGCGGTAAAGAATTATTTGCGGCTAGCACTGGGCGGACGCGAACATGAGGTATTTTGCGCACTTTTCCTCAATGCCCAGAATGGCCTCATTGCCTGCGAAGAACTTTTCCGCGGCACCCTGACCCAGACCAGCGTCTACCCGCGTGAAATCCTGAAGCGGGCGCTGCACCACAATGCCGCGGGGGTCATTTTCGCCCATAACCATCCTTCTGGCGTGGCCGAGCCCAGCAACGCCGACCAAATGCTTACCCAGGCCTTGAAAAACGCCCTGGCGCTCATAGATACACGGGTCATGGATCATTTTATTGTTGGCGGCGGTACAGTGCTGTCCTTTGCGGAACGAGGTTTATTGTGAAAGTCTTGATCGTCACCGCCCACCCACAAGCTGACAGCTTCACCCGGGCACTGACCGAGCGTTTTATCGCGGGCGTGGCCGCCAGCGGCCATGAAACGGAAATAGCTGACCTTTATGGCGAAGGCTTCAATCCGGTGGTGTCCGTCCAGGAAATGAACAACTGGCAAAACGGCCTGGTTTCGCCGGAAATCCGCGCCGAACAGGAACGCATCAGAAGCTGCGACGGCCTGGTGCTGTCCTACCCGGTATGGTGGAGCACCCCGCCCGCCATCCTCACCGGCTGGCTGCAACGGGTGCTGACCCTGGGCTTCGCTTTCCAGCACGTGGGTAGCCGCACCGAGGGCCAGCTCAAGATGCGCGCGCAGATGCTGGTGAATGTCGGCAGCAAGCAGCGCCAGGATGTCGATCTTGCCACCCTGTATATCGAGCCGATGCTCGGCGTGCTGCGCTACTGCGGCATGGAAATACTCCCCACCCAGGCCAACTGGGGTGTTTATCCGCAGGCCGATCGCGCCGCGCTGGAGGCCTATATCGATCAGGCATTCGAGAACGGAAAACGATTTTTTGCTTGAGTTCTGCGGCAAAAATATGGTATAAATTGCGTTTTTCGAATTCCCGATACAAAATTTAGGAGTCACCTCAAATGGCACGCGTATGTAAAGTCACCGGCAAGCGCCCGATGACGGGAAATAATGTTTCCCACGCCAACAACAGGACCAAGCGCCGCTTCCTGCCCAATCTTCAATATCGCCGCTTCTGGGTTGAAAGCGAAAACCGCTGGGTACGTCTGCGCGTGAGTTGCGCGGCCCTGCGCACCATTGACAAAAACGGCATTGATGCCGTGCTGGCCGATCTGCGCGCCAGCGGCGAAGCAGTTTAAGGAGTAAATCATGGCTAAAGGCGGACGCGAAAAAATCAAACTGGAATCCTCTGCGGGTACCGGTCACTTCTATACCACAACCAAAAACAAGCGCACCATGCCGGAAAAAATGGCGATCATGAAATATGATCCCAAGGCGCGCAAGCATGTGGAATACAAGGAAATAAAACTGAAGTAAGGGAAAGCGATGCCGGTTACCAGCCAGGCTAAGCAACCAGAACAAACCCCGGCGCCACAAGCGTGCGGGGTTTTTTCATGCCAGGGACGAATTATGAAAAAACCACTCCTTCTTCTTTGCCTGCTGCCCGTCACAGCCATGGCAGCCGGGTTTGACCAGTCAAGCTGGGGGAAATTCGATTACGATTTCGAGGAAAAGCCCTGGGTAGAGATGGAAACCCAACTCCCTCCCGCTCCGAAACCGGAAAACCTCCTGCCCTTCTACGTCAGCGCAACAACGGACAACCGCTTCTTCGTAGACAGCGCGTCGGTGACAGTTGGCGAGGACAAGGTGGTGCGTTACACGCTGGTGATCAAGTCCGCCACAGGCGCAAGCAACATCAGCTACGAGGGCATGCGCTGCAGCTCGGCTGAAGTGAAGCGCTATGCCTTCGGCCGCAATGACGGCAGCTGGGGCAAGGCACGTAATGCCCGTTGGGAAGACATTCGCTACCAGGAAGTCAACCGCCATCACCACATGCTCTATGACGATTTTTTCTGCCCGCGCGGCATCGCTGTCCAGTCGCCAGCCGAAGCGCTTAATGCCCTCAAGCGCGGCGAACACCCGGCCAGCAAGGGCATTGCCTGGTAGCGAACCTGCTGCCACTCAGTAAAGCTCTGCCGGACACCCGACCGGCTCGTTTCCCTGACCGCCGTCCTTGGTGGCGGTGCCATCAGTTACAATAACTCCGTTACAAACCATTCGCAGACACGCCATGAACCTAAAAGCCGCAGTTCATAACCGCAAAGTCGCGAAGACGCAAAGAAAACAAGAGCATAGAATCCATTTGCCATTCACCTCCCTGGTGGCTGGGCAGATTCCGATAACACATTGTTTTTCCTTTGCGTTCTCTGTTCCTTTGCGGTTCAAGTGCTTTTTTTAGAATGAATTCAACCATCGAGCATATCGCCGCTCAAGCCGGACAGATCATCCTGGGCAAAGAGAAGCAGATTCGCCTGGCACTGGTCTGCTTGCTGGCGCGCGGCCACCTGCTGATCGAGGATTTGCCCGGCGTGGGGAAAACCACGCTGGCGCATGTGCTGGCCAAAACACTGGGGCTTCACTTCCAGCGCATCCAGTTCACCAGCGATCTCTTGCCCGCGGACATCCTGGGCGTATCCATTTATGAGCGCGACAGCGCCAGCTTCAAATTTCATCCCGGCCCGATATTTGCGCAACTGATCCTTGCCGACGAGGTCAACCGCGCCACGCCCAAGGCGCAAAGCGCGCTGCTGGAAGCGATGGAAGAACACCAGGTTACGGCGGAAGGCGTAACCCGCCCCCTGCCGGAGCCGTTCTTCGTCATCGCCACGCAGAACCCGGCTTACCAGATCGGCACTTTTCCCCTGCCGGAATCCCAGCTTGACCGCTTCCTGATGCGCATCGAACTGGGTTACCCGGATGCCCAAGCCGAACGCGCCCTGTTGCAGGGCAAGGACAGGCGCGAATTGCTGGCACAGTTGCAGCCCTGCCTTGAACCACAGGAGCTTGCCGCCCTGCAGCAGCGCGCCTCGCAAGTATTCGTGTCGGACGCCTTGCTGGACTATGTTCAGGCGCTGATCCATTTCACGCGCCAAACACCACGCTTCCTGAACGGCCTTTCACCTCGCGCCGGACTGGGCCTGCTGCACGGCGCCCAGGCTTGGGCATTCAGCGATGGGCGCAGGGAAGTCCTGCCGGAAGACGTGCAAGCCATCCTGCCCGCCGTGGCCGGACACCGCCTGCGACCAGGCGCGGAATTCGCCGGCGAAAGCGGCGCCACGCTGGCCCAGCATCTGCTGGCTTCTGTCGCAATCCCCTGACCATGGCCGGGTCCGACGGGTCGAAGCGGCGCCGCCTCTCCCCGCGCATCCCGTTTCTGGAGCGCGTGCTCCGGCCGGCCCAGGAAAACGGCCCGGTCACATTGACCCAGCGGCGGCTGTATATCCTGCCCACCCGCCACGGACTGATCTATGCGCTGATGCTGCTGGTGATGTTGCTTGGTTCCATCAATTACGCCAACAGCATGGGCCTGGTGCTCACTTTCCTGCTTGCCAGCCTGGCGGTGGTATCCATCCTCCATACCTACCGCAACCTGGCGCAGCTTCGGGTCGAGGCGGGCAAGGCCGATCCGGTATTTGCCGGGCAGGAGGCGCATTTTCTCCTCCTGCTGGACAATCCTTCCGCCCGGCCCCGCTTTGCCATCGGCCTGGGCCGCGGAAAAACCACTATTGCTTACAGCGATATCGCAGCCGGGATTCCCGCCAAACTCGAATTCAGCGTTCCGGCCACCGAGCGTGGGCTTTTGCATCCCGGCCGCTTCAGCCTGTTTTCCACCTTTCCCCTCGGTCTGTTTCGCGTCTGGTGCCACCTCAACCTGGACATGAGCTGCCTGGTGTATCCCCGCCCCGCAGTCGAGACCATGCCGCTCCCTTTGGGCAACTCGGACACGCAGCCACAAGGTCAGCCCCAAGGCGATGGGCAGGAGGATTTCAGCGGACTGCGCGGCTACCGCACTGGCGACGGATTGCGCCACGTGGCGTGGAAGGCGGTGGCCCAGGAGCGGGGCATGCTAACCAAACAGTTTTCCGGCGAAGCCGCGCAGGAAGTCTGGCTGGACTGGGATAGCTTGCCCGGCATGGACACGGAAGCCAGGCTATCCCGGCTCACACGCTGGGTGCTGGATGCCGACCGCGCCGGGCTCCGCTACGGCCTCAAACTTCCGGGCCTGAAGCACCCGCCCGCCCATGGGCGGGAACAGATGCGCCGCTGCCTGCAAACCCTGGCCCTATTTGGGCATACCCCATGACCAATCTTGTCTGGCTGCTGCTCACCCTGGCGCTCGCCAGCGCACCACACCTCGGGCGCCTGCCGCTATGGGTGGGTCCCGCCTGCCTTGTCCTGGGCTGGTGGCGCCTGGCCATTCTGCGCAAACAAGCCATCCTGCCGCGAAAATGGCTGCTGCTATTGATTGCCGCCGCTGCCACCGGCGGCATATTCTGGCATTACCAAACCTTGCTGGGACGCGATGCGGGGGTCGCACTGCTGGTGGTAATGATTGCGCTCAAACTGATGGAAATGAAGTCTCTGCGCGACACCATGGTGGTGATCTTCCTGAGTTACTTCCTGGTGATCACCCATTTCCTCTATTCGCAGAGCATCCCCACCGCGCTTTACCTGCTGCTGGTGGTGCTGCTCACCACCGCCACCATGATCGGCTATAGCCATCCTCTGGAGCGGTTTGCATCCCGCCCCAGGCTGCGCCTGGCCGGCGTCATGCTGCTCCAGGCCATTCCGCTGATGCTGGTGCTGTTCGTGTTCTTCCCCCGCGTCGGTCCGTTGTGGGGCTTGCCAAAGGACGCCTATTCCGGCGTGACCGGGCTGTCGGACACCATGAATCCCGGTTCGATCAGCCAGTTGATCCGCTCCGACGCCGTGGCTTTTCGCGTCAAATTCGACGGACCGGCGCCGAGCAATTCGCAGCGCTACTGGCGCGGCCCAGTGTTTTGGGATTACGACGGCACAAGCTGGTCCACCCGGAACCAGGCACCCGTAGGCGCTGCCCAGTTCGTTCCACTGGGCAAACCGCTCAGCTACACGGTCACCATCGAGCCGCACAACCAGCGCTGGCTGTTCGCGCTCGACCTGCCTGACAGGCTGCCCCCCGGCAGCAGTGTTACAGCCGACTTCCAGATCATGGCTCCAAGCGCGCTTCACCAGCGCATGCGCTACAGCCTGACCTCCTACCCTGAGTATCGCCTCGGCGAGCGCCTCACGGACGAGGCATGGGAGCGCGCCCTGCATCTGCCAGAACGCAACCCCAAGGCAAGGCAACTGGCCGCACAGTGGCGCGCCAGCCATACAACGCCACGCGCCATCGCACAACATGCCTTGGCCTTATTTCGCGAGGAAGCCTTTGTTTACACGCTAAAACCGCCCCGGCCGGGCGAGCAGGCGGTGGACGATTTTCTGTTCGGCTCCCGGCGCGGCTTCTGCGAACACTACGCCAGTTCATTCGTGTTCCTGATGCGCGCGGCAGGCATTCCGGCACGGGTGGTGACCGGCTACCAGGGCGGCGAACCCAATCCCATGGGAGATTACATGATCGTGCGCCAGTCCGATGCCCACGCATGGGCCGAAATATGGCTGGATGACGCAGGCTGGGTGCGGGTGGACCCCACAGCAGCCGTGTCACCAAACCGCATCGAAACCGGGATCGCCAGCGCCCTGCCCGCCACCGAGCTGCCGCCGGCCCTGGTGCAGCTGGATGCCGCATGGCTGATGCGCATACGGCTGTCCTGGGACCTGCTTAACAACAACTGGAACCAATGGGTGCTGGGCTACGACCAGGAAAGGCAGAAGCGCTTCCTGTCGGGCATTAATCAGGGGCTGGATTCGTGGCAAAACATGGCGCTGGCAATGATGGCCGGGCTGGCTTCTGTGCTGTCCGGAATCGCTGCGTGGATGCTGTGGCGCTCACCCCGCAGGGCTATCGACCCGGCGCTCGCCGCATATGATAAATTCTGCGCCAAACTGGCGCGCCAAGGCATTGCGCGCGCGCCCGGCGAAGGCCCTGTGGACTTTGCCGCCAGGGCATCACGCTCCAGGCCCGAATTGGCAAGCCAAATAAACCGCATCACCCGGCTTTATATCGCGCTGCGCTACGGACAGCGGCATCCAGCCTGGCTTTCCAGGCTCAGAGTGGCAGTGCGGCGCTTTAGAGCCTGAAACGCATTCAAGCAAACTTGATGATCACTATCCAGCCTGGTGTTTTTTTGGTAAGTTCCGTGAATGACATTTCTATACGCAAACCCATGAATTATTGCAGCCACTGCGGCGCCAGGGTCAGCCTGCGCATTCCTGAAGGCGATAGCGTGCCGCGCCACGTATGTGACCATTGCCATACCATCCATTACCAGAACCCGAAAATGGTGATTGGCTGCATTCCGCAATGGGAGGACAGGATTCTCCTCTGCCGCCGCGCCATCGAGCCGCGCCATGGCTTCTGGACGCTGCCCGCGGGCTTCATGGAAAACAGCGAAACCACGGCTCAGGCGGCCGCGCGGGAAACGCTGGAGGAAGCACAGGCACAGGTTGAAATCGGCGCGCTTTATACCCTGTTCAACGTACCCCATATCAGCCAGGTACATATGTTCTTCCGGGCGCGCCTGCTGCAGCCGCATTTCGGCGCCGGCTCGGAAAGCCTGGAAGTCAAACTGTTCAGGGAGCAGGACCTGCCTTGGGACGAGATCGCCTTTGCCAGCGTGCGCCGGACGCTACAGCTTTATTTCTCCGAGCGGCAAAGCGGCGCCTTTGGATTTCACATTGGCGACATTCTTCCTGCCCCGGATCAGCAGCAGCTCTGCAACGCCACGCCACCGAACAATTTTATCCCCTGAACGTGGCGCCCTTCCGGCTTTGACCGGTCTGGCCATACGCCCCTTGTGACAAAATCCAATATTTATTCCCGGAATTCACCATGACCACGCTTCCAGCAGAAATTTTCAAGGCCTACGACATCCGCGGCATCGTCGGCACATCGCTCACCCCGGAAATCGTCGAAGCCATCGGCCACGCCATCGGCTCGGAAGCCATGGCGCGCCGGCAAAGCGAAATCGTGATCGGGCGCGACGGGCGGCTCTCGGGGCCGGAGCTGGCTGGCGCGCTGGCGCGCGGCATCCTGAAAAGCGGCATTGACGTGATTGACATCGGCATGGCAGCAACGCCGATGACCTATTTCGGCGCCTATCAGCTCCACGCGAACTCGGCCGTGATGGTCACCGGCAGCCACAACCCGCCCGACTACAATGGGCTGAAAATGGTGCTGGGCGGCGAAACACTCTCCGGCAACACGATTCAGGGCCTGAGAAAGCGCATCGAGCAAGGCGACTTGAGCCAGGGCAGCGGCAACTACCGCCAGCACGACATCGCCCAGGAATACATCCAGCGCATCGCCAGTGACGTAAAACCGCTCCGCCCGATGAAGATTATCGTAGACTGCGGCAACGGTGTGGCAGGCGCCTTCGCACCCGCGCTCTATCGCGCCATGGGCTGCGAGGTGGAGGAAATGTACTGCGAAGTGGACGGCAATTTTCCCAACCACCATCCCGACCCTTCCGTCCCCAAGAATCTGCAGGACCTGATCGCGCGCCTCAAGACCTCGGACGCCGAAATCGGCCTCGCCTTCGACGGCGACGGCGACCGCCTCGGGGTGGTCGCCAAGGACGGCCAGATCATCTTCCCGGACCGCCAGTTGATGCTGTACGCGGATGACGTGCTCTCGCGCAACCCGGGCGCGGAAATTATTTTCGACGTCAAATCCACGCGCAACCTGTTTGCCTGGATACGCGAGCGCGGCGGCAAGCCGACGCTGTGGAAAACCGGCCACTCCCTGATCAAGGCGAAGATGAAGGAAACCGGCGCCCTGCTGGCGGGCGAAATGAGCGGGCATGTGTTCTTCAAGGAACGCTGGTATGGCTTCGACGACGGCCTCTACACGGGCGCCCGCCTGCTCGAATACCTGTCGCGCCAGGCTGACATCAACGCCACCCTGCACGGCCTGCCGGATACCGTCAACACGCCGGAATTGCAAATCTGGATGAAGGAAGGCGAACATTACGCCCTGATTGACAAGCTGCGCGAAACGGCCCGTTTCCCCACGGCTCATGAAATCATCACGCTCGATGGCCTGCGTGTTGAGTATGCCGACGGCTTCGGGCTGATGCGCCCCTCCAACACCACGCCGGTAATCGTGCTGCGTTTCGAGGGTGATACTGAGCATGCCCTGAAACGTATTCAGGATGAATTCCGCCAAGTGCTGCTGACAGCGGAATCCGGTCTGGATCTCCCCTTTTAACTATTTTCCGTCAACATCCAGGCCAAAACGATGCGTCTCATCGATCACCTTGAGCAGGTTGCCAAAAGGCAGGCGGGGGCCGAGGCGGCGCACCACTTCCATAAAGGCTAATTCAGGCCCATTGGGATCGAACTTGTACGTGCCGCTCAACATGTCATCGTACATCTTGCGCAACTGGGTATCGAGCAACTTGATATAGGGGCGGAACGGGGCAAACTCATCCGAGTCCTCGTCCATGATGGAACTGATTTCATCCACCTCGTACACCGCCTGGTGCATGAGATCAATATATTCATCGGTCGTTTTTGGGCGTTTCATGGGTCACTCCTGTAAATCACATCGCTTGCCGAATATGGTGGCGCTGGCGCAAAAAAGAAGGGGGCGCCTGGCGCCCCCTTCGATCTTTAACTGCTGCAATTACTTGTTGGCAATATCTTCCAGCCTGGTGGCGCGGATGATCTGGCCATCCAGCGCCGCATCCTTGCTGCTGCCGCCGTAGGCTACGGTAATGAGCTGGCTGTAGTAGGTCACCGGGATATTGAACTTCTTGCCGTAGCGCTTGTTCACTTCACCCTGGTAAATCTCCACGTTGGCCTGGCACAGCGGGCAAGGCGTGACGATCATGTCCGCGCCATGGTCGTAGGCGGATTCGATGATGTCGTGGATCTGCTTCTGGCTCTTTTCCGGCTCGGAGAAAGCCAGCGCGCCGCCGCAGCAGGTTACTTTCTGGTCGTAGTTGGTGATCGCTTCGCCACCCATGGACTCGACCATGCGGTCCAGGTACATGGGGTTCTCGAAAGATTCGCCGTCGATGCCGAAAGGCCGGTTGGTCTGGCAGCCCACGTAGCCTGCGAACTTGATGCCTTCGAGCGGTTTTTTCACGCCGCTCTTCAGGGTTTCATAGCCGATATCCTCGATCAGCACTTCCACCATGTGGCGGGCAGGAGGCGCTTCGTTCTTGAATACCAGGCCGGCTTCCTTGAGCGCTTCGTTGGTTTCCGCCAGCAGGGTGGCGCTGTGATCCAGGCGCTCCTTGGCTTCACGCGTTGCCAGCCAGCAGGCGGCACAGGTCGCGACCACTTCCTGGCCCGGATTATGCTGCTCGCTCAGTGCCAGATTGCGTGCCGACAGGGCAATACGCGGCAACTCGCCGCCACCGGCGTAACCGATGGAAGCGCCGCAGCAATTCCAGTCCGGTATTTCGTTCAAAGCAACATCCAGCAAATTGACCATGGACTGGGTCGAGGTCAGGTAGTTGCTGGACGATGCGCCTGACTGCGAAGAGCAGCCGGGGTAAAAAGAATATTGTTTCTTAGCCATGTATCTCGCTCCTTACGCCAGTTTCCTGCGGCTATCCTCGAGTTCCCGCGCCTTTTTCAGCATGGCCTGGAATCCGCTCTTGTCCTTGACGCCGTGACCGCCCATGATTTCCATCGGGTTCAAGCGCTTGGCTTTCATCATCCCCAGGCCGACGCTTTGCATCGCCATGGCATTCTTGATGCCCTGGCTGAAACCGTCCTTGAAGTACATGCCCAGGCTCAGTTTCAGCTCGTTGACCCGGCCGGTCTTGATCAGGTTGTCCCAGAACAGCTGGCCAAACTGCGCAGTCGGCTGATTCTTGGGCGCCAAGCCTTCACGTTTTGCCAGATAGGCCAGGCCGTGCATGATATGCGTAATCGGCAGCTTTCTAGGGCAGCGCACGATGCACTGGTAGCAGGAAGTGCACATCCACATGGAATCGGATGACAGCACTTCCTCGCGCTTGCCGGCCCGGATCATCATGAAGATTTTCTGAGGCGTATGCTCCCAGTGCGCGCCCAACGGGCAGGAGCCGGCGCAAACGCCGCACTGCATGCACATCTTGACCCAATGGCCCTCTTCTACGCGCTCTTCGACTTCCTTGAGGAAGTTTCTACGGTACTTTTCAATACTCATTCCTGTTTCCTCCTAGAAGCCTTTGAACGGGCTGGGCGGCAATGCAGCGATTTGGTCCGAATACTCGTTGATCAATTTCGGCAAGCGCTCAATGTCGGTAATTGCAGCTTCAAAGACCTGAACCCGCTCAGGTTCCAGCCCCATGCCCTGAAGCGTGTCGCCCACTTTGCTCATGCGGTAGCTGGCCAGTTCCGAGCCCTTAACGAAGTGGCACTGGTAATCGTCGCCATGCTTGCAGCCCAGCATCATCACCCCGTCGTAGCCGCTGTTGAGCGCGTCGGTAATCCAGATGGTGTTGACCGAACCCAGGCAACGCACCGGAATCACGCGCACCCAGGCGGAATAGACTTCCCGGTTCATGGCCGCCATATCGAGCGCGGGGTAGGCGTCATTTTCACAGGCCAGAATCAGGATACGCGGCTTCTCGGAGAACTCGTCCGGCACGTCAACGGCCTTGAGCTGGGAGCCAACGGTATCCACCGAGTAGTTCTCGAAGGAGATCACGCGCACCGGGCAGGCGCCCATGCAGGTGCCGCAACGGCGGCAGCGGCTTTCGTTGAACACGGGGTAGCGTTTTTCATCCTCGTCAATGGCTCCGAACGGGCATTCCACTGTACAGCGCTTGCACTGGGTGCAGCCTTCAATACGGACGATGGGGTAGGACAGATCACCGGAACGCGGATGCGCGGCACGCCCCACGGCGGCATTTTCCACCGCCTGGATCGCCTTCATTGCGGCGCCGGTGGCATCTTCCGTGGCCTGGACGATGTCCATAGGACGGCGAACCGGGCCGGCGGAATAAATACCGGTACGGCGGGTTTCATAAGGGAAACAGATGAAGTGCGAGTCGGTGAAGCCGTACTTCAATTGCGGCACGTCCGGGCCCTGACGGTAGGTCAGGTTGAGCACGGATATCGGCTTGACCGCGCCCTCAGCCTGGGAGGCATTGTATGCGTCCAGCAGCGTGCTGTCGCCTGCTGCCGCAGCGATTTCCGCCTTCAGCTTGGCATCGACGTCCACACCCGAGTTGGCCACCTGGCCTGTTGCCAACACCACCAGATCGGCATTCTCGATCGCGGTCTGCTCGTTCAGGATCAGATCCTGGAAATTCACCTTGCAGGTGTTGCCGGTGGCTTCCACGCTTCTAACCTTGCCCTTGGTGAAAGTCACGCCCTTGTTCTGGCCGCTGCGGTAGAAATCCTCGCCGTTGCCGGGCATGCGCAGGTCGGTGTAGACCACCACCGTGTCAATATCGGGGTTGCTGTCCTTGAAGTACATCGCCTGCTTGACCGAAGTCAGGCAGCATGAACCGGAGCAGTACGGCAGGTGCGTGCCGGTTTCGTCGCGCTGGCCGGCGCACTGCACGAACACCACGGATTTCACTTCGCCGCCGTCGGAAGGACGCTTGATGGGTCCGCCGTTGGCAGCCTTGGCAAGCGCTTCCAGGCCGCCCTGGTCCACCACGTTGGCAGATTTGCCATAGCCCAGTTCAGGCAGCTTGTTGGCGTCGTACAGGGTGAAACCCGTAGCCTGGACAATCGAGCCCACTTCTTCGGTCACCGTGGCGCCGCTTTCCTGGCTGATATCGACCTTGAAGCGGCCGGGCGCGCCTTCCGTCTTGCTGGTGATGGAGTTGGTGTAAACCTTGATATTGCTGTCGGCGCTGATGGCCGCAATCATCTCGTCCACGCCGGTGTCCTGAGGATCGGCGTAGGGGCTGCGCGAAGGCGAACGCTTGTACAACTTGGCAGCCCAGCCGCCCAGAGCAGCGCCTTTCTCGACCAGCACCACCTGGTACCCGGCCTTGGAAGCTTCCAGCGCTGCCGTCATGCCGGAAATGCCGCCGCCCACCACCAATACGCGGCGATTGATCGCTGTTGCCGCGTTGCCTGCCGGCAGTTTCATTTTCTTCACTTCGGCGCAACCCATGCGCACGTAGTCGGCAGCCATTTCCTGCGTGGTTTCGCGCGATGCCTCGTCATCCGGGCGAACCCAGATCACGCCTTCGCGCAGGTTGGCGCGGGACACGGCCACATCCGTGAAACCAAAAGCTTCCGTCTTGGCGCGGCGCGAACAGGCCGCGACCATCACATGAGTGACCGCTTCGTTGTCGATATCATTGCGGATCATCGCAACACCTTCCGCGTTACACAGGAAAGGGTGCTCTTTCACAACCGCAGCCTTGCCTTCCTTCTGGGCCACCTTGGCCAGATCGGCGGTATCAAGCCGCTCACCCAGTCCACAGCCCTGACAAATATAGGCCGCTACTTTCATGTCCGCCATTGTTTAACCCTCCGCTCTGGCAACACGGTTAATCACTTGAATCGCACGCAAGGCGCTCGCCGTGGCGCTCTGCACCGAACGGTTTACATCCAGCGGATTGGCGGCGCAACCGGCGCCGTAAATGGCACCGTTGGCCTGATCCTGCTCGATGAACCCGCTCGAATCGCTGACGATTTCAGCCGGGATGTTGGCCGCACTGACAGAGGGCTCCATCCCCACGGCCAGCACCACCAGATCATGCGGCGTCGCATAGCGGTGGTAACCTTCGGTATCCACGCCATGCAGCACCGGGTTGCCATCCTTGTCTTCAAGAATCCTGGCCACCTTGGATTTAATGAATTTCACATTGGGATCGGCCTGGACTTTCTGGTAAAAATCCTCGAAACGGTCAATCGCGCGAATGTCGATGTAATAGATGGTGGACTTGCCTTCGTCGCCAAAGGCTTCACGCATGTAGTTGGTCTGCTTCAGGGAAGCCATGCAGCAGATGCGCGAACAATGGCGCAGATGGTTCTCGTCGCGCGAACCGGCGCATTGGATGAAAGCCACATTCTTGGCTTCCTTGCCATCGGAGGGACGCAGTATCTTGCCGCCGGTCGGGCCATGCGGGTCGGAAAGGCGTTCGAACTCGACGCTGGTGATCACGTTGGCAAAACGGTCGTAGCCGTATGGCTGGATCTTGTTGGCGTCGTAAGGCTTCCAGCCCGTCGCCCATACGACGGCGCCAGCCTTGACCTGCACCGTTTCTTCCTGCATGGACAGATCCACGGCACCGTACTTGCACGCGGCCTTGATCTTGTCGGCCTCGGGCGTGCCAATCACGGATGGATCGACGACATAACGCTGGGGGTAAGCCATCCGGCTCGGCAGAAACGCGGCCTTGACCTTGCCCAGATTGTAGTTGAACGCGTCATCCACCATGGTTTCCGCGGCATCGCCGCAGTCGCCGCAGGCGGTGCAGCTCTCGTTCACATAACGTGGCGCGATCTTGACGCTGGCAGTGTAATCCCCTGGCGAACCGGTAATGCCGGTCACCTCGGCCATGGTCAGCACGCGAATACGCTTGTTCTGCTTGACGCGGCGCTGGTTGATTTCCAGGCCGCAAGTGGGGTGGCACAACTTCGGAAAATAACGGTAGAGCTGGGACACACGACCGCCCAGAGCCGGATTTTTTTCAATCAGCACCACTTCCTTGCCGCATTCAGCTGCTTCGAGCGCCGCTGTCATGCCGCTGATGCCACCGCCTACGACCAGAATGGTCTGGTTGGTTGCAACGACTTCCGTCATCAGATCCCCTCCATCACGGATTATAGTGCCCCAGCGGATACACGATCCATATTGAGACACCGGCTTGCAATTGCCGGACGAACCGGCATACCTAAAAAATACTCTTTGATTTTGTTATGAAAATCCGGCCGCGCCAGCTTTTCCAACCCTCATGCATCTTACCACCCAAATGAAGCGGCAATCCACAGCGAACGCCACACAAGACAATCGAATCTTCTTATTCGCAGATAGAGGAGATATATACAATATCCTTACTCGGGTATTAGCCCGCCTCGATCAGCGGCACATCGTAAATGCCGAATTCCATCGCTTCGAGGTCGCCCAGAATGTAGGTTGCCGGCGCGCCCACGCCCCCCACCGTACCCGGATTGAGGTACCAGGTGTGTCCGCCCTTGATGTTCTGCACACTCTGAATCGAGGCCTTGTGGTCATGGCCGCAGCAGACGATGTCCCAGTCCCCGGTCGTCGCCAAGGCGCGGGCATAATGGGGGTAATGCACGATGAAGATGTTGCGCCCCTGGAGATTGATGCCGGCATCCTGGCCGTAGAATCGGATCGTGCTGCCTGTTTCGGTGGCCAGCTTGGACATGGCAAAAAGATCGCCGGTGTTATTGCCGTAAATCACATGCACCGGCAGGCCATATTTTTGCAACGACTTCAGCGTAGTCGGGGCCACCACGTCGCCGCAATGAATCACCGCCTCCGCCCCCTGCTCCTTGGCGGCCTCCACTGCCGCCGCCATTAAATGCCGGTTGTCATGGCTGTCGGAAATAACGCAAATTTTCATTTACATAGCTTTCAGCTCTCAGCCTTCAGCAATCAGCTATCAGTTGTTGGCTGACCGCTAAAGGCTGGACGCTGAAGGCTAATTAAAACATCGGTTTTTCGACGGCATTCTGGTAACGGCTGATGCCATCCAGAATTTCCTGTTTTGCCTCATCGGCGCCAACCCAGCCTTGCACCTTTACCCACTTGCCGGTTTCAAGATCCTTGTAATGTTCGAAGAAGTGCGTGATCTGGGCAGTGGTCCACTCCGGCAAATCGCGTGGCGACTCGACATTGCGGTAGATGTTGCACAACTTGTCTATAGGCACGGCCAGAAGCTTCGCATCGACACCTGCCTCGTCCTCCATCTTGAGCATGCCCACCGGGCGGCAACGCACCACCACGCCGCTAATCAGGGGGACCGGCGTAATAACCAAAACGTCCACAGGATCGCCATCATCGGACAGGGTATGCGGAATGTAGCCGTAGTTGCAGGGATAATGCATGGCTGTCGACATGAAACGGTCCACAAACATGGCGCCCGTATCCTTGTCCACTTCGTACTTGATGGGATCGCCATGCATCGGGATTTCGATGATGACGTTGAAATCGTTAGGGATGTCCCGCCCGGAACTGACTCGGTCCAGATTCATAGATTTGATCTCGTGATAAAAAAACGCATTATAGCCGCAAGCATTGAGTAAACAAAAAGGGCGGGGAGAGCCCGCCCTTTAAAGTGCGATCAATAGCAGCTCTAGATCAGCGGCACAATCATCAGCGCCACGATGTTGATGATCTTGATCAGCGGGTTGACAGCAGGACCAGCCGTATCCTTGTAGGGATCGCCTACGGTATCGCCGGTTACCGCAGCCTTGTGGGCTTCGGAGCCTTTACCGCCATAATTGCCTTCCTCGATGTATTTCTTGGCATTATCCCAGGCGCCACCACCGGTAGTCATGGAAATCGCCACGAAAATCCCGGTGATAATGGTACCGATCAGCACACCACCCAGAGCTTGCGCACCCAGGGTCAGGCCAACGATGAGGGGAACGGCCACCGGCAGAAGAGAAGGAACAATCATTTCCTTGATCGCCGCCTTGGTCAGCATATCCACTGCCTTGGAATAGTCGGGCTTGGCCGTTCCTGCCATGATGCCCGGGATTTCCTTGAACTGGCGACGCACTTCTACCACCACGGAACCTGCAGCACGGCCCACGGCTTCCATCCCCATGGCGGCAAACAGGTAAGGCACCATGCCACCGATGAACAATCCAATGATAACCATGTGATTGGACAGGTCGAAGGTCATCGCCTTGGCCAGGGGATCAATCAGGAGCGCGTGAGCATTGATCGAGTGGGTGTAGTCTGCGAACAGAACCAGCGCGGCCAGACCGGCGGAGCCAATGGCGTAGCCCTTGGTCACTGCCTTGGTGGTGTTGCCTACCGCATCAAGCGGGTCGGTGATGTTGCGGATATCATCCGGCAAGCCGGCCATTTCAGCGATACCACCTGCGTTATCGGTGATCGGTCCGTATGCGTCAAGCGCCACGATAATACCCGCCATGGACAGCATGGAAGTCGCGGCAATGGCGATGCCGTACAGGCCACCCAGAGCATAGGCGCCGCCAATGGCAGCACATACTGCAAGTACGGGAGCGGCGGTGGATTTCATCGACACGCCCAAACCGGCGATCACGTTGGTGCCATGACCGGTAGTAGAGGCTTCAGCGATGTGACGCACCGGGCTGAACTCGGTTGCAGTGTAGTATTCAGTAATCCACACCAGCGCAGCGGTCAACACCAAACCAATCAGGGAGGCCAGATACAGGTTCATCGACGTTACCATCTTGCCGTCGATCATCACGCCTTCACCCAGAATCCAGGTGGTCACGGGATAGAAGGCGACCACGGCCAGCACGCCGGACACGATCAGGCCCTTGTACAGCGCATTCATGATCTTGGCGCCCGGCTGCGTCTTGACGAAGAAGGTACCGATAATCGACGCGATGATTGAAACACCGCCCAGCACCAGTGGATAGATCACCGCTTCAGGGGAGCCGGTAATCATCAGGCCACCCAGCACCATGGTGGCGATAATGGTCACAGCGTAGGTTTCGAACAGGTCGGCTGCCATACCCGCGCAGTCGCCCACGTTATCGCCCACGTTATCGGCGATCACGGCAGGATTGCGGGGATCGTCCTCAGGGATGCCGGCTTCGACCTTGCCCACCAGGTCGGCGCCGACGTCAGCGCCCTTGGTGAAGATGCCGCCACCGAGCCGGGCGAAAATGGAGATCAGCGAGCTGCCGAAGGCCAGACCCACCAGTGAATGAGTTGCCTCGGTGGCACTGGAGCCCACGCCGAGAGTCAGGAAAGCGTAGTAACCGGCCACACCCAGGAGACCCAGGCCCACCACCAGCATGCCGGTAATCGCGCCGCCCTTGAAGGCCACGTTCAGAGCGGCATTGATGCCGTCCTTGGCGGCTTCTGCGGTGCGCACGTTGGCGCGCACCGAGACGTTCATGCCGATAAAGCCAGTCAGGCCAGACAGAATTGCACCAAGAGCAAAGCCGACCGCTGTCTGCCAGCCCAAGGCCACAAAAATGGCCACAAGAAGAATCACACCGACGATACCAATCGTGGTGTACTGCCGATTCAGGTACGCTGAAGCACCTTCCTGCACCGCCGCTGCAATTTCCCGCATGCGGTCGTTGCCTGTTGGCAACCCCAGAATCCATTTAATCGAAACCGCCCCGTACAGGAGCGCCGCACCCGCACACACTAGCGCAAACAAAAGACCGACTGACATGATGACACCATCCCTTCTTGCTGATATTACTAGGCCAATCCGGGCTGGCCCTACGCCCCCGTTGATCATCCCGCGGCCTGCCCAGCCCCGGTCAAACTCTGTTTCTTATATTTTTACAAGTTGATGCGTTCAATATTTTGGCAAATCTTTGTTACCGTTTTTCACCGCGATGCCGTTTTCGAAGTGAGTGCCTGGCTCAAAACCGAACACCTCATCCAAATTCATCTCGCGGATCAGCTGATCCACTACCGCCTGACCGTGCTCTTTCTGCATCTCGGACAGAATCAACTTGGCTGAATTGGCATTGTATCCGCCGCCAAAGCTGGTCTGAATCGAGAGAAACTGCCGGGCACGATCAAGCGTCATGGCGAACCATTACAACTTGAATTCAGCTAATTTCTTGGGTACTGCAACATTCTTCAGCGTCACGTATTCCGGCAGGCCGTCCTTGTACGGAGGGTAATCCTCCCCCTGGATCAGCGGCGCAAGGTAGCGCTTGCACTTCTCGGTAATCCCAAAGCCGTCCTTGGTAATGAAATCCTTGGGCATGAATTTCTCGACATTGGCCACGTCCTTGAGATCTGCAACACCGATCTTGTACTTGTACGGCTCGTCGGAAATGCGGTGCACCGTCGGCATCACCGAGTTCTTGCCCTTGACCGCCAGTTCAACTGCGGCCTTGCCAAGCTGGTAAGCCTGTTTCACATCGGTCTTGGAAGCAACGTGCCGCGCTGCGCGCTGCAGGTAGTCCGCCACCGCCCAATGGAACTTATATCCCAGCGCATCCTTGACCATGTTAGCCACCACCGGAGCGGCACCACCCAGCTGGGCGTGGCCGAATGCATCGCGGGTGCCCTGCTCGGCGAGGAACTTGCCATCCGGATAGTGGCAGCCTTCCGACACCACAACCGTGCAGAAACCGTGCTTCTTGACGTTCTCGTCCACCTTGGCGAGGAACTTCGTCTGGTCGAACTCCACTTCCGGAAACAGGATCACCACCGGGATGCCCTGATCTTCCACCAGACCGCCAGCAGCGGCAATCCAGCCTGCATGACGCCCCATCACCTCGATGACGAACACCTTGGTGGATGTTTTTGCCATGGAGCGTACATCGAAAGAAGCTTCCAGCGTGGAAACCGCGATGTATTTGGCAACCGAGCCAAAACCCGGGCAACAGTCAGTAATCGGCAGATCGTTGTCCACGGTCTTGGGCACATGGATCGCCTGGATCGGGTAGCCCATGGCTTCCGACAACTGGGAAACCTTGAAACAGGTGTCGGCGGAATCGCCGCCTCCGTTATAGAAGAAGTAGCCGATATTGTGCGCCTTGAATACTTCGATCAGGCGTTCATATTCGCGCTTGTTGGCTTCCAGCGACTTGAGCTTGAAACGGCAGGAGCCGAAAGCGCCGGAGGGCGTGTGACGCAGTGCTGCAATCGCATCTGCGGATTCCTTCGATGTATCGATGAGTTCTTCTGTCAGCGCACCGATAATACCGTTGCGGCCGGCGTAAACCTTGCCGATCACATCCTTGTTCTTGCGCGCGGTCTCGATTACGCCGCAGGCGGATGCGTTAATAACTGCTGTCACACCGCCAGATTGAGCATAAAACGCATTCTTTTTTGCCATCCCATCCTCCAATTATCTTCGTTCTAGGCGGCCCTGATACTGCGTTGGTCCGCCTCCATTTTCAACAGCAACGAAACACATTCCGCCAGATCGTCGTATTCGCGGCGGCCAGTGCCGTACTGCTCTCTTTTGGAATAAAAGAACTGGCTGCGATAAATGCCGTCCCCGACCTTGAAAATCACGAAATGCGCTGTGCCATCCGTCCAGTACATGGTCGGACAGGAAGTCATCTCACGGTCGGCAGGATCAAGGCGGATATCGGAATCCGCCACCAGCACCTCGATCACACCCGCGCCGAAACGCTCCTTGACCGCGGTTTCCACTACCCACAGCTGGGCGCTGGTGATATCAGGGATGCTGGCTCTCTTTTTCATCGCAGCCGGATTCTTATTTCAGAGCAGCAAAAATGGCATCGCGGATCTGGTCCACTTTGCCGACACCGGCGATCTTCACGCACTTGGGCGCGCCAGCCACACCGGATACGGACCAGTCGGAGTAATACTTGACCAGCGGCTCGGTCTGGGCGTGGTAGATGTCCAGGCGTTTCTTGACGGTTTCTTCCTTGTCGTCATCGCGCTGAATCAGGTCTTCGCCAGTCTCGTCGTCCTTGCCTGCCACCTTGGGCGGGTTGAACACGACATGGTAGGTGCGGCCGGAAGCCACGTGCACGCGGCGGCCGGACATGCGCTTGACGATTTCTTCATCGGCCACGTCGATTTCGACCACATAGTCGATCGGCACGCCGGCGGCTTTCATTGCCTCTGCCTGGGGAATCGTGCGCGGGAAACCGTCGAACAGGTAACCGTTCTTGCAGTCGTCCTGGGTCAGGCGCTCTTTAACCATGCCGATGATGATGTCGTCGGACACCAGGCCACCTGCATCCATGATTTTCTTGGCTGCCACGCCCAACTCCGAGCCCGCCTTGACGTGGGCACGCAGCATGTCACCGGTGGAAATCTGGGGAATGCCAAACTTTTCCTTGATGTAGTTGGCCTGTGTACCTTTACCGGCTCCTGGACCACCGAGAAGAATCATACGCATTGTCTACCTCCTTAATTATTTAGTGCTCAAACGATTGCGGATAAGAATATCTTGTTTTTCTAACGTACAGCAAGGGTATTGCAATTAGCCAACGCTGCACATTTAATTTTTTTTATAAAGAGATAAGCCTATTCTCTTTAATTGCCTACGCTCATGAACAGGCCTCGCACGCGCTCCAGATCGTCCGCCGTATCCACCCCCGCCGCCGGCGGCAAGGAAGTAAGCGCAACGCTGATCCTGTAGCCGTGCCACATGGCGCGCAGTTGCTCCAGCGCCTCGAACTGTTCAATCGCCGCCGGGGCCAGACTGCCATAGGTCTTGAGGAATCCGGCACGGTAAGCATAGATGCCGATATGGCGGAACACCGGCAAGTCCGCGGGGAACTCGCCCGCGGCAAACGCATCCCGTGCGTAGGGAATCGGGGCACGGCTGAAATACAGGGCGTGGCTTTCCCGGTCCAGCACCACCTTCACCACATTGGGATTGAGCATCTCGGCATGCTCATGAATACGGTGACACGCAGTTGAAATCGCAGCCAGCGGATGGTCGTGCAAATGCTGCGCCACGGCGCCGATCAAACCGGGCTCGATCAGCGGCTCGTCACCCTGCACGTTGACGACCAGCGTGTCCTCATCCCAGCCGCGCAGTGCCGCCACCTCGGCAATGCGGTCCGTGCCGGAAGCGTGGTCCGGCGAGGTCATGCACACATTCAGGCCGTGGCCACGTACCGCATCGGCGACACCCTCATGGTCAGTGGCGATCCACACCTCGTCTGCCCCGCTTTGCATCGCCCGCTCCGCCACTCTCACCACCATGGGCTTGCCGGCAATATCCGCCAGCGGCTTGCCGGGCAGGCGAGTGGATGCGTAGCGTGCGGGGATGACGACTTTGAAGGCAACCCCTCCCACCCTCCCCTTGTCAGGGGAGGAGCTCGTCTTTCCCCCTGGCAAGAGGGGGTCGAGTGGGCTTACGCCCTGAGCTATCACACCTCTTCCTCTGCCGGCAGCTTGCGCGCCTCTTCCTCCAGCATCACGGGAATATCATCCTTGACCGGATAAGCCAGGCGGCAGGGCTTACAGACCAACTCCAGCGCCGCCTTCTTGTAAACCAACGGCCCCTTGCACAAGGGGCACACCAGAATTTCAAGCAATTTCGCGTCCATCGCATTCCCTTAATAATTTCAGAATTTTTGCCCCGAATACCGGATCAACTTCAGCCGTCACCGGCAACACCCAGTAACGCTCATCAGCAAATGCCGCACATTTCACCGCATCTTTCTCGGTCATCAAGAGCGCGTCTGCATCGGGCCAATCCAGATCGCCCGGCCGGTAAGCATGATGATCTGGAAAAACGTGCGCCGCAAACACCAGCCCCAAACCATGCAAGTGCTCAAAAAACCGCTGTGGATGGCCGATGCCAGCCAAGGCATGCAATCTTGAAGCACCCAGTTCCGCTGCTGCGCGCTTCTCACCCGAACACAGGTTGACCAGCATCGCACCGTTCAAACGCATCTGGAATTGCTCGGCCAACCCATCAAGGGGCGCGCCGCCATTCACCACCACCGCATCCACCTGGCGTAAACGCCACAAACCTTCGCGCAAAGGCCCGGCCGGCAGCAGCCGGCCATTGCCAAAACGGCGCTGCCCGTCCACCACCACAATTTCAAGATCACGCCGCAAGCGGTAATGCTGCAAACCGTCATCGCAGAGAATCACATTACAGCCGGGGTGCGCAGCCAGCAAGGCGCGCCCCACCGCCGCGCGGTCGCATCCGACCCAGACCGGACAGGCGGATTTGCGCGCTAGAAGGACAGGCTCATCCCCCATCGATGCAGGGTCGTCAACCGGGCCAACCGAGCGCGCCTCCACAGATCCGCTGCCATAGCCGCGGCTCACGATGCCCGGCTGATAACCCTGTTGCCGCAGAAATTGCGCCAGCCAGAGCACCAGCGGCGTCTTGCCGCTGCCGCCGACAGTGAGATTGCCAACCACGATCACTGGCACCGGCAGTCGCTCGGAAGCCAGCCAGCCATAGCTGAACGCCACCCGGCGCAAGGCTGAAAGCAGCCAGAACAAGGCGCTGAGCGGCAATAACAGAAGCTGCCACGCACTGTGACGATACCATTGCTTTTCCAGCCACAAACCAGACCCGGGAGCCGGATCAGGAGTCGCGGTCACTTGCCGTTCTTCGCCTGAGTGGCGAAACTGATACGGCTGTAGCCCGCCAGACGCGATGCTTCCATGACATTGATCACGGACTGATGCGTAGCCTCGGCATCGGCGTTGATCACAATCACTGGATCGGCACGGTCACCAGCCGCGCGGCGCAGCGCCTCGCTCAGGGCATCCACGCCGGGATTGGCCAGTGGTGCGCGGTTGACAACATAACGGCCGGAAGCATCAACCGCGACAGTGATTTCGTTCGATTTTTCCGCCTGCTTCTCGGCATCGGCGGTAGGCAGGTTGATCTGCAATTCGGCAATCTGCGAGAAAGTGGTGGTCACCATGAGGAAGATCAGGATCACCAACAGCACGTCGATCATCGCAATAAGGTTGATTTCGGGATCTTCCTTCAACCGGCCACGTTGGAAATTCATGCGCCGCGCCCTATTTCCGCTCGCCGTGAACCATGTCCACCAGCTTGATCGATTCCTGTTCCATTTCCATCACCAAAGTTTCTACCTTGCCACGGAAATAGCGGTAAAAGATCATGCTGGGGATTGCCACGATCAGGCCCATGGCCGTGTTATACAGCGCCACTGAAATACCGTGGGCCAACTGGGCGGGGCTGCCGCCGGTCGGGGTAAGCGCGCCGAAAATCTCCACCATGCCGATCACGGTGCCGAGCAGCCCCAGGAGCGGGCTGATTGAAGCAATTGTGCCCAAGGTAGTTAGGAAGCGCTCCAGCTCGTGCGTGACCGCGCGCCCCGAGTCTTCTATGGCTTCCTTCATCATTTCGCGCGAGCTGCTGACATTGCGCAACCCCGCCGCAAATATGCGCCCGAGAGGAGAATGCCGCTCAAGGTTGGCAATTATCTCATCGTTGACGCCATCCTGCTGCAGCCATTCGCGCACTTTCGGCAACAGGCCCCTGGGCGCCACCAAGCCGCCATACAGCGACCACGAACGCTCACCGATAATTGCCAGCGAAATCACCGATGCAATAATCAGCGGCCAGATTGGCCAGCCGGCAGCTTGAATTATGGATAACACGCCCTACCCCCCTTATTTTTAACCCTGTAACTTTAGCCTGCCGCCTCATTTTCAGCAAGCATGGCGCCTCTCGCGACCGGCCCAAACTGCCTTCTTCAAGCCCGCAAAAACAAAAAAACCTGCCCGGTGCTGCGGCAGGTAAAAGGGGGAGGGGTTAGCTCTTGCTAATTCTTTCGGATATAAAAAGCGAGTACGCCGGGGTCGATTTCCTGTATTTCCAGAAGGGCGTTTCCACTGCTTTTAATCCATGCATCGATATCGTCACGCGTGGCGGGGCAGCTGCTGATCAGTTTCAAAATTTCACCGCTCTGCATACCCTGAAGAAATTTCCTCGCTTCGACTATCGGGCCGGGGCATGCCATGCCGCTCATGTCCAGCGCGACATGGAACGCGGAAGGAGGGCGCCGACCCTTGCGGATGAAATATTCGTCGGCACCGTCGGCATCCTTGTCGGTGCGAATCACTTCGTTGTCGGTCTGCTTGATCCAGGAAAACAGATCGTCCTTGGTGCCGGCGCAGTCTGAAATCAGACAGAGCACTTCACCCGGCTTAAGTCCGTCCAGCACTTTTTTTGCCCCAAGCAAGGGATGCGGGCAACTCAAGCCAGTCAAATCCAATATGCCGTTAGCACCAATCAAAAGCGGTTGATTCACTGCCAGGATCTCCTCGATAGCGTTCAAATAAACTGCGTTGATGTTGCCATAATATTTATTGATTGGCAAGGGCTGGGTGAAAATTCAGCGTAGCGAGAAAGCCCGCACGGACAAATCGCCTTAACATCATGGCTGACTTGGGTTTTATACTGTTGTCCACAGAAACTGTGGATAACTTTGTGCATGGTTTGTCCATAACTAGCTTAACTTCCGTCCCCACAACATATTTTTCATTCCGCACAAAATTTGCACTTCTGATTTTTACGTTAATTGTCAGTGACTTAACAAAACACAAATAAGCCATTGACAATCAGCCAGCCGAGATGAAAGTTTTTTTACCGCTGTGGATTAGTTTAGAATTCGTCCATGTCTTCTCTATCCTCCATGGCACAGCCCATCTTTACTGTCAGCGAACTCAACCGCCATGCAAGGGCCGTGCTGGAGCAAACCTTTCCACTCCTGTGGGTAGCAGGCGAAATATCCAATTTCACCCGCGCCGCTTCCGGCCACTGGTATTTTTCCCTCAAGGACGGCCAGTCCCAGGTGCGCTGCGCAATGTTCCGCAACAAGAGTCAATCCGTCGATTTCAAGCCGGAAAACGGCATGCAGGTGGAAGCGCGCGCGCTGGTCACGTTATATGAAGCGCGCGGCGAATTTCAGCTTAGCGTTGAAGCCATACGCCGCGCGGGGCTGGGCGCGCTGTTCGAGGCATTTGAAAAACTCAAGGCCAAACTGGCCGGAGAAGGGCTGTTCGACCAGGCGCAAAAAAGGCCTTTGCCTCCCTTTCCACGGCGCATCGGCATCATCACTTCTCCCGCCGCCGCCGCGTTGCGCGATGTGCTCACCACCTTGAGCCGGCGCATGCCGAATATTCCGGTGATACTTTACCCCACGCCGGTACAGGGAGAAGGCGCGGGACAGAAGATCGCGCACGCCATTCTGCAGGCCGACAGCCGCAACGAATGCGACGTTTTGATCCTGTGCCGCGGCGGCGGCAGCATTGAGGATCTGTGGGCATTCAACGAGGAAATCGTGGCCCGTGCGATTGCCTCATGCAACACCCCTATCGTCAGCGGTGTTGGCCATGAAACCGATGTCACCATCGCCGATTTTGTTGCCGACCAGCGCGCGCCCACCCCCACTGCAGCGGCAGAACTGGCCACACCCCACCGCGCCGACCTGCTGCACCGCCTAGACACGCTTAATGCCCGATTAACGCGGCAAATGGCACGCGCTCTGGAGCAGCGCATGCAGCACGTGGATTACCTGACGCGCCGCCTGGTGCATCCCGGCACGCGCATCCAAAGCCAGCTGCAACACCTTGAGCACCTGCGCCAGCGCCAGCAGCAGGCGGCTAAGCGGCTCATGGAACAGCAGGAATGGCGCGTGCAACAACTTGCCCGTCGCCTCTCGGGTGCGGCGCCGTCACCGCAAATACTGTTGGCCCGTCAGCAGCAACTCGGGCAACGCCTGGAACTGGCCATGAGGCAATCGCTGCAAGGTCAGCAAGCCACGCTTTACCGCATTGCCACGAGCCTGCAGCACCTCAATCCCGAAGCCGTGCTGGAAAGAGGTTTCAGCTTGGTGCGCGCAGCCAGCGGAAAAATCATACGCAGCAGTGCTGAAATATCGCTGGATGAGGAAGTTTCCCTGACCTTTGCCATTGGCAGCGCCACGGCCCGGGTGACGCACAAAGAGGAAATCCAATGAATCTGATGTTCTGGAAGAAAAAACCGGTAACCGGAGGTGAAGCAGAAACAACCCAGGAAGCTGAGGATGACAAAACCGTGGCAATGGAAGCGCCCGATCTGGACACGCCAGCCAAACCGGGAATCCTCACCCGCATAAAATCCATGTTTGCGGGCCTTGCCCAGCGCTTCAAAAAATCTCCCGCGCCAGACCCTGAGAGCGGGGAGGAAACTCAGGCCCCCATTAAACACGAGAAATCAGACGCCCAGACCGAAGATGCGCCAGCCATTGCGCCCATGCACATCAAAAAACGCCTGATCATAGGCGGAGCGATTGGCCTGCTGATTGCATTGCTCGTGGGAATCGGTTTTGCGGCCTGGAAAACCTTCCTGTCTCCCCAGGAACCTGAAGCACTCCCGCCAGCAGCTGCCGGCTCTTCCCACGGCAGCCAGCCGGCTGGAACACCCCAGGCCGAAATCGAAGCGCTCAGGAAAAAGAATGACGAGCTAGAAGCTCAAATCGAGGCGCTGAAAAAGGAACAGCCGCAGAGCCAGGCATCCGCTTCGCAGGAGAATGCCGCAGAGGGAAGCGCGGCATCGCCCACGGGCACGGGTGAAATGACGATCAGCAACAAGGACCCCAAGGCCGCTGCCCAAGCCTTGAAAGAGGCGATTGAGGCGATGAATGCCGGTTCTG
The DNA here is from genome assembly GCA_964384915.1 of uncultured Sulfuricella sp. Classification (GTDB taxonomy): domain Bacteria; phylum Pseudomonadota; class Gammaproteobacteria; order Burkholderiales; family Sulfuricellaceae; genus Sulfurimicrobium. The sequence continues at coordinate 60,219 of CAYLMA010000016.1, forward strand.
GCAACGCCCCCCGGAAACCTGCGCCATAGAAACCCTCGGCAGAAACCGTGGGACATTGATCAGCGCATGCCGCCCTTCAGAATCTTAGGGCTGGGGAAGGCGGATCTGATCACGGGTTTGCTGGCGGATCTGGCTAGTGCCGCCCTGCCCATCAGATGACTGCACCCTTTCCTGAATGCGCTTCTGCTCCCTGACCCTGTCCTGTTCCTGCCGCGCGCCGGAAGAAGCCTGGGCGCCCTGGGATGCCATCTCATGTCCGCCGCCCATCATGCCCGAACCACCGCCCATCCCGCCTCCACCTCCGCGGGCGAAAGCGGCCGTCCCGGAACCCAGAGCAACGGCTAGAAGCATGACCATCATTGATGATTTACGCATTTCAAACTCCTTGGAAACGACACAAAATAATCAGGATTAACGGCCTCTGCCGCCTCCTCCGCCTCTTCCGCCCCCTCCCGAGGCCCCCATGCCTGGCCCGCCGCCGGCGCCACTCATGGACGAGCTACCGGAAACGGCCGGGCCCTGCTGCATCTGCCGGGCTTCGTAGCCACGGCCAAAACGGCTGCCTTCCATCCCCCGGCCCTGAGCGGCGCTCTCCGCCTCCAGGCGCTGCCTTCCATTGACACTCAGATCGTTCATCAACGCGCGCTCTTCCTGATTCATGGAGCGCATGCGCGTCTGCACCCGATTACGGAAATCATCCTGATCAACTTCCCCTTTCCGGCCCGCCTGCGGCTGTGCCAGCTGTTTTTCCTGCCACGTTTTCTCAAGGCTTTCCTGCGCCAGCACACTGCCTGCATCCAGAAAGCCAAAACTGATCGCGCTGATGCGCAAAAATTGTTTGCTTGTCATTTGCTCTCTCATTTTTTATTGAATCAACCGCTACAGGCGGAATTTAACTCAAGCAGCGCAATGCATAATGTGCATCATGGGTTCCGGCCGTTTCAAAAACATTTCGCGCCAGCACGAAAATGTAACAGTGTGTTACTGACCGCAAGGACGCATGGCGCAGCACACCATGATTTTGTATAGTGCAGACATGGAAAGCAACAAAGAACACATCCTCGTCGTGGACGACGACCCCGGCCTGTGCGAACTGCTGCAGCAGTACCTGACTGAACAGGGCTACGCGGTCGCCGCCGTCAACGATGGCGCTGAAATGGAACGGCATCTGGCAGAGCAGCCCGCAGACCTGGTGATCCTCGACCTGATGCTGCCGGGGGAAGACGGACTGACCCTGGCGCGCAAGCTGCGGGCGCAGGGGACCCAGCCCATTATCATGCTGTCGGCGCGCGGCGAGGACATCGACCGCATCATCGGGCTGGAAGTGGGCGCGGACGACTACCTCGCCAAGCCCTTCAACCCGCGCGAGCTGCTGGCGCGCATCCGCGCCGTGCTGCGGCGCAAGGAAAGCGCAAAACCCGAGGCGGAAGAACCCGCCAGCGGCGTGTTCAGCTTCGGCCCCTACCGGCTGGACGTCAATTCCCACCAATTGGTGCACGATGGCGTGGAAGTGGCGCTCACCGCCGGGGAATTCAACCTGTTGCGGATTTTTGTCGAACATCCCAACCGCGTCCTGAGCCGGGACATGCTGATGGACCTGATCAAGGGCTACGAACGCACGCCCTTCGACCGCAGCATCGACGTGCGGGTGACGCGGCTGCGGCGCAAGATCGAGAATGATCCAGCCGCCCCGGCCTATATCCGCACCGTGTGGGGAGAGGGCTACCTGTTTGCCCCGCAGGGCAAGGCTTCCTGATGCCGGCCGGCATTTCCTGGTTCAGGCGCCGCAGCCTGTTCCGCAGCACCGCCGCCACCGTTGCTTCAGCACTGATCGTATTCCAGCTCATCACCCTGGGCGTGGCCGCGTATTACGTCATGCTGCCCATCGCCAAACGCTCCGCTGACGACCTCGCCTCGCTCATGGTGCTGTCCGCCCAGACCTGGGCGGAACTGCCGCCGCAAACGCGCGAGGATTTCGAACTCGAACTGGCCGAACGCCACAACCTCTGGCTGTTCCGCGCCACCACGCCCTTGCCGGAAGGCAGCCATGACTTCCTGCCCTACCTGATGCTGCTGGAAAGCGCGCTCCAGGCGCGCACCGGCGAAGCCATCGAGGTCAAGACCACGCACTGGGAGGAGCCCTGGTTCTGGGTCGAGATACCCAGCGGGGACTACCTGATCCGCATCGGCTTTCCCAGGGAACACCTCGGCATGCGTCCGCCCCTGGCTGTGTTGCTGTTACTGGCTGCGACCGTCGCGCTCACCCTGATCACCGCCGTGATCCTGGCGCGGCGCATCACCCACCCGCTGGCGCGGCTCTCCGCAGCGGCCACGCGCATCGGCCAGGGCAACACCCCGGAAACCCTGCCAGAAACCGGCCCCGAAGAACTCGCCAGCCTGGCCCGCACCTTCAATCGCATGGCGTTCCATGTCAAGGAACTGCTGGCCAACCGCACCACCCTGCTGGCGGGCGTCTCCCACGACCTGCGCACGCCGCTGGCGCGCATGCGCCTGGCGCTGGAAATGCTGCCCGAGGACAGCGCACCCCGGCACATTGACCGGCTGCGCCGTGACATGGAGGAAATGAACCGCCTCATCGGCGAATTCCTGGCCCTCAGCCGTGGCCTGGAAAAGGAAGCGGAACAGGAGATCGACCTCAGCCAGTTGCTGCGAGAACTGGCGGATAACGAGAGAAACGAAGGCGCACAGGTGGAATGGCAAGCACAAACGCCGTGCATCTGCCCGGCAGGCCCGATGGCGCTCAGGCGCATCCTCGGCAACCTGGTCGGCAATGCCGTGCGCTACGGCGCCGGCAAGCCGGTCACTCTGATCTGCGAATGCCGCCCGGAGGCCGGCGTGATCCGCGTGCTCGACCGCGGCCCGGGCATCCCGCCCGATCAACTGGAAAGCGTATTCCGCCCCTTCTACCGCCTGGAATCCTCGCGCAGCGTCACCACAGGCGGCAGCGGCCTGGGGCTCGCCATCGCGCGCCAACTGGCGGAAGCCAACGGCTGGAAAATCGAGCTGCTGGGGCGCGAGGGCGGCGGCACCGAAGCGCGGCTGACCCTGCCCTGGGTGGCAAAAGACGGCTAGGAAATTTCGGCTGAAATAGTGCTGCGCACCCTGTGCGCCAGGTCTGCGGCGAGGCAATCGAACTGCGCCACCCCTTCCATCCCCCTGAGCCAGGTCAGTTGCCGCTTCGCCAATTGGCGCGTGGCGATGATCCCCAGCTCCCGCATCTCGGCGGCATTGTATTCGCCCTCCAGGTATTGCCACGCCTGGCGATAGCCGACGCAGCGCATGGCGGGCAGGTTCGGCGTCAAGGCATAGCGCGCCTTGAGAAACTCCAGCTCCTCCAGCAAGCCCTGCTTCAGCATGGCGTCGAAGCGCTGAGCAATGCGCTCATGCAGCACCGCCCGGTCGCCCGGCAGCAATGCCAGTTGCAGCAGGCGGTAGGGCAGCTCGGCCTCCTGCTCCTTTGCCAGCAGGCCGGACATGGTCGCGCCGCTGAGCAGGCAGACTTCCAGCGCGCGCTGGATGCGCTGCGCATCGGTGGGTTTCAGGCGCGCCGCCGTCGCCGGGTCGAGGCGCGCCAGTTCCCGGTGCATGGCCGGCCAGCCCTCTTGCCGCGCGCGCTCTTCCAGCTCCGCGCGTAGCGCCGGGTCGGCCTGCGGCAGATCGTTCAGCCCCTCGCGCAGCGCCTTGAAATACAGCATGGTGCCGCCCACCAGCAGGGGGATGTGGCCGCGCGCCGTGATCTCCGCCATCAGGCGCAGGGCGTCATGGCGGAACTGCGCGGCAGAGTAGCTCCGGGTCGGGTCGATGATGTCGATGAGGTGGTGCGGCGCCACGGCGAGCGTGGCGGCATCGGGCTTGGCGGTGCCGATGTTCATGTCGCGGTAGACCAGCGCCGAATCCACGCTGACGATCTCCACCGGCAGATGCTGCGCCAGCTCCACCGCCACCCCGGTCTTGCCGCTGGCGGTGGGGCCCATGAGGAAGATGGCGGGGGGGAGTAAGCTCATGCTGAAAACCTTGTTTTAACCACGGGGCACACTGGGTAAAACCAATAGGCTACATGGTTCTACACAATAGGCGTAGGAAGTGAGTTGTTGCCCGAATTTTGGGGTTTCCCCGTGCTCCCCGTGTGCCCCGTGGTTAACTGATTTTCCCAGCCTCATTTTCCGCGCATGAACAACTGGTCCAGTTCGGCCATGGAGATTTCGCGCCAGGTGGGACGGCCGTGGTTGCACTGGTCGGCACGTTCGGTGGCTTCCATCTCGCGCAGCAGGGCGTTCATTTCCGGCACGCTGAGCCTGCGGTTGGCGCGCACCGAGGCATGGCAGGCCATGGTGGCGAGCAGTTCATTGCGGCGCTCGGTCACCACCCGGCTGGCGCCGTATTCGCGGATTTCCTTCAGCACGTCGCGCGCCAGCAGCACCGGGTCGGAATCCTGCAGCAGCACCGGCACCGCGCGCACCGCCAGCGTGGTGGGCGAAAGCGCGGCCAGTTCGAAGCCCAGCTCGCCCAAGGCTTCCCGGCTTTCCTCGGCGGCGGCCACTTCGAGCTGCGTGGCGTGGAAGGACACCGGGATCAGCAGCGGCTGCGCGCTCATGGCATGCTGCTCCATCGCCGCCTTGAGCCGCTCGTAGGTGACCCGCTCGTGCGCCGCGTGCATGTCCACGATGATCAGGCCGCGCACGCTCTGAGAAAGAATGTACACGCCATGGAGCTGGGCCATGGCATAGCCCAGCGGCGGCACCTCCGGCTCGGGCGCGGCTTCGGGCTGCGTGAATGCCGGCTCGGGCCGGGCGATCTGGCCGAACAGGGTGTGGTAGAGATTGCTGCGTTCCTCCACGCCCAGCGGCATGCGCGTCTGCGTGGCATAGGTGGGTGACGGCGCATAGGGGGATGCGGCTTGCGCAGAAGAGAATGAAGGCTGCTCCGCCTGGCGCGTGGCGATGGGCGCCGCCAGCGCCTTGTTGAGCGCGTGGTAGATCAACTGGTGCACCGCGCGCGATTCGCGGAAACGCACCTCGATCTTGCTGGGATGCACATTGACGTCCACCATCTCCGGCTCCAGCTCGATGAACAGGACGAAGGCCGGGTGGCGGTCGTGGTGCAGGATGTCCTTGTAGGCTTCGCGGATGGCATGGGAAACCAGCTTGTCGCGCACGAAGCGGCCATTGACGTAGACGTACTGCGCATCGCGGCTGCCGCGGGTGAAGCCCGGCAGCCCCGCCATTCCGTGCAGGCGCAGGCCGCCCGCGCCCTCGTCGAGCTGCACCGAGGCGGCAGCGAACTCCTCGCCCAGCACCGCTGAGGCGCGCTGCACCAGCCGGGCCGGCGGCAACTGCCAGATCTTGCGCCCGTTGTGCTGCAGGCCGAAAGCCACGTCGGGGCGGCTGATCGCCATGCGGCGCAGGGCCTCCTCGCAATGCGCATATTCGGTCGCCTCGGTCTTGAGGAACTTGCGCCGCGCCGGGGTGTTGAAATAGATGTCCTGCATCTCCACCACCGTCCCGGCTTCCAGCGCCGCCGGCTGCAGGCCGGAAAGTTCGCCCCCGGCCGCCTCCATGCGCCAGGCATGGCGCTCGCCCTGCCTGCGGCTGGTGAGCGCCAGGCGCGAAATCGCCGCCATGCTGGCCAGCGCCTCGCCGCGGAACCCCAGGCTCTTCACCCGCTCCAGGTCGTCGAGGCTGGCGATCTTGCTGGTGGCATGGCGCGACAAGGCCAGGCGCAGCTCGTCGCGCGTGATGCCGGAACCATTGTCCGCCACGCGCAGGGATTTCACCCCGCCCTGCTGCAACTGCACCGAAATCTCGCCGCTGCCCGCGTCCAGGCTGTTTTCCAGCAGCTCCTTCAAGGCCGAGGCGGGGCGCTCGACCACCTCGCCGGCGGCGATCTGGTTGATGAGAAGGTCGGATAGAAGATGGATGGAAGACATGAGGCGATATTATCGCACAGGCCGGGAGGAGTTCATTCTTTCCCGGCATGAGCATGGCCCAAGGCCATCTCCTGCGTGCGCAATATTCGAATCGCATTGCGCCGCATGAAATATCCTTTCACAATTCCTGAAAGGAAGATTGTCGGGCGCAAAGCAAAACCTCTGCCGGACGCGGTAGAACACGCGTTTACGAATATTGATATTGAAATACGGGAGCATCGCCATGGCTTTTAAAAATGAATACGTCCCGCCGCTGGAACAGGAAACTTCGGAGTTTTTTAGACAGGCACAGAAGACTTTAAATGCAATGGCTGAAAGAAGAAGCAAATGGACCCTCGACCACGAGCGCGACATGGTGCTGTTCCGTAGTGGTGGGGGGCATAGCATGGAATCTGCTGGTGAGGACTACTGGGGTTTTATTGACCGCAAGGGCAAGTATTCCTTCACCACGTGGATCCTGTTGGAGTCTGAAATCTCCTCGGAAGAGAATGCAATTACGCGACAAATCGGCTTGGAATCCAGCCAGCCAGATACCGAAACCATTGCCTGCATCAAGGAGGCGCTGCGTGAATACAAAGACTGGGGTGTTTCATCGAATTACAAACGCGCCCAGTTAACGCTGCTTGACAGCAACGGCAAGGAGATTTAAGCATGCTGACAAAGGTTCAAGTGTAGGGCGTAATAACCAACGGGCATTACGCCGCATATGGTGAAACATAGCTATTTGGTGCGCTTCGCGGGTATTTGCTTGCCGGGGGCAGCCCGGCGGCTGTTTACCTTTCTTGCTTCGCCAAGAAAGGTAAACCAAAGAAGGCGAACCCCATCCACCGCCCCCTTCGGGGGTACCCTGCGCTGCTCGCCAAGCCGGGCGGCTGCGGAACTCGCGCTGCGCGCTCAGACAGTCCTCGCCGAAGGCCCCCGGCTTGGCTGTGCTGCTCGGCGGTGGCTCAAGGGGAATTTGGAGCGACCCCACGCTCCCAGATAAAACATTAGGTCTTGGCGCCCCCCAGCTTCCCCACTGCGCCGCTTCGGTTTGGCAAACAAATTGGGGGGGTGTCGGCTGCGCCCTGTCTGAGCTCCGCGGCAGGGCACGGTTTGTGTGCCCTGCTAGGGCGAGTTGCGCAGACGCCCAATTTGTTTGCCAAACCGAAGGAACCCGTAGGGCGGCGCAGTGGGGTCGCCTTCTTTTGGTTAACTTTTCTTGGCGAAGCAAGAAAAGTGACCCGCTTGCCGGGCGGCCCCGGCACCCAAAAAATATGCGCAAAGCGCATTCAAACTTTGCAGCGGGCGTGTGACACAAAAACCAACTGGCATTGCGCCGCATATAGTCAATATGGAACGTAGAGCAATCGGCATAGGGGACGGCCATTCTGGGCCGTACCCCTGCCACACCACCCGGCAT
>CAYLMA010000017.1:0-64693 GCA_964384915.1 uncultured Sulfuricella sp.
AGAACGCCGCCCTGGTCGAGGAAGCCGCGGCCGCAGCAGAATCGCTGGAAGAACAAGCCAACAGCCTTTCCGAAGCAGTGAGCCCATTCAAGGTGGATAGCGGCCGCCTTGGATCGACAGCCACCCGGCTATTAAATTAAGAGCAATATCCAATGTCAACCAATGACCGCGAATTTCAGTTCACTGAGCAGGATTTTGAGGCTGTGCGCAAGCTGATTTACAGCCATGCCGGCATTTCCCTTAATCCCAGCAAGAAGGACATGGTGTACAGCCGTCTGGCCCGGCGCCTGCGCGCCACCGGCATCAATACTTTCCGCGACTACCTGAAACTACTTGAAAGCAATAATGAAACCGAATGGCAGGCCTTTACCAATGCCCTGACCACCAACCTCACCTCGTTTTTCCGCGAGCAGCACCACTTTCCCATCCTGGCCGAGCATGCACGCAAGCACAAAGGCCGCCATCCGCTCAATTTATGGTGTTCGGCCGCTTCTACAGGCGAAGAGCCCTACTCCATGGCAATGACCATGGTCGAGGCGTTCAACTCCTATACCCCGCCGGTAAATATCATCGCCACCGACCTGGATACCAACGTACTGGCCAAAGCCGAGGCAGGCGTGTATGCCATGGAGCGGCTGGAAAAGGTGTCGTCGGACAAGGTCAAGCGTTTCTTCCTAAAGGGTACCGGCCAGCAGGAAGGTTATGCACGGATACGTCCTGAACTGCGCAACATGATCACTTTCCGCCAGATCAACCTGCTCGATAACAACTGGCCGCTCCGCCCGCCGTTTGATGCCATTTTCTGTCGCAATGTCATGATCTACTTCGACAAAGCCACCCAGCACTCCATCCTGGAAAAATTCATACCCTTGCTGCGCCCGGACGGGCTGCTCTTTGCCGGCCATTCGGAAAGCTTTCACCACGCGGCGGACCTGTTCAAGCTGATCGGCAACACCGTGTACCAGGTTGCCGACAAGACCAGGGCGCACCATGGCTGAGCATGGGTATGAGGAAATCCTCGCACCCAATCATTATTTTGACCGCAACTTCGATATGCAGGCGGCAAAAATACTGCCGGGCGAGTATTACACCACCGGGCGCGATATGCTGCTGGTCACGGTGCTGGGCTCCTGCGTGGCGGCCTGCGTGCGTGACCGGGTAAGCGGCATTGGCGGCATGAACCACTTCATGCTCCCGGATAGCGGCCAGGATCAGGCCAATCCCCTGAGCACCTCGGCTCGCTACGGCACCTATGCGATGGAAATCCTCCTCAACCAGTTGCTCAAAATGGGCGCCAAGCGCGCCAATCTTGAAGCCAAGGTGTTCGGTGGAGGAAACGTGCTGCGAGGGTTTGTGGTGGCCAATGTCGGCGAGCGCAACGCAAAATTCGTGCTCGATTTTCTGGAAATGGAAAAAATCAAGGTGGTGGCGCAGGATATGCTCGACATCTACCCACGCAAGGTTTACTTCTTCCCTAAAACGGGCAAGGTGCTGGTCAAAAAGCTGCGCCGTGTCCACAATGACACGATTGTGGAGCGGGAAAAGGAATACAGCACCCGCCTGCAATACTCCAAGATGGAAGGCGATGTGGAATTTTTTACGTGAAATCCTTATTTCTGATGGCCGGGCACTGAAAGCCGATATATAAAAATGGGAAAAATCAAAGTTCTGGTTGTTGACGACTCTGCCCTGATCCGCAACCTGTTGAAGGAAATCATCAACAGCCAGCCCGATATGGAGGTTGTCGGCGCTGCGCCCGACCCGCTGGTGGCGCGCGAGCTGATCAAGCAACTCAATCCGGATGTGCTGACGCTAGACGTGGAAATGCCCAAGATGGACGGGCTCAATTTCCTGGAGAAGCTGATGCGGCTGCGGCCAATGCCGGTGGTGATGATTTCTTCGCTCACCGAACGCGGGTCAGATGTGACCTTCCGGGCCCTGGAGCTAGGCGCGGTGGATTTTCTGACCAAGCCCAAGATGGGCATCAGCCTCGGCCTGCAGGAATATTCGGACGACATCGCCGACAAAATCCGTGCCGCCGCCCGGGCTAAACTGCGCAAGACTCTACCCACTACCCAGGGCGCCCCTGTAGCGCCGCGGCTGAGTGCGGATGCAGTATTGCCATCGCTGGCGAATCCGATTGCTTCCACCGAGAAACTGATCATTCTTGGCGCCTCGACCGGCGGAACGGAAGCGATCAAGGAATTTCTAATCAGACTGCCTCCCGATTGCCCCGGCATCCTGATTGCCCAGCATATGCCGGAGGCTTTCACGCTCTCCTTTGCCAACCGCCTCGACAGCCTGTGCAAGATATCGGTCAAGGAAGCACAGAACGGAGACCGCGTGCTGCCCGGCCATGCCTACATAGCACCGGGCCACTCCCACCTGTTGCTGAAACGCAGCGGCGCCAATTACGTGTGCGAGCTCAACCAGGGGCCGCTGGTCAACCGCCACCGCCCGTCGGTGGATGTACTGTTCCGTTCCGCCGCCAACTGCGCCGGCAAGAACGCCATTGGCGTGATTCTTACCGGCATGGGCAAGGATGGCGCTGCCGGCATGCTGGAAATGAAACAGGCCGGCTCATACAATTTTGCTCAGGATGAGGCCACTTGCGTGGTATTCGGCATGCCGAAGGAAGCCATCAGCTTGGGCGGAGTGGATGAAGTAGCGCCACTGCAGGAGATGGCATCCAGAGTCATGAAGCACTTGGCCAGCCTGGGAACGCGAGCATTCAGGGTATAAACGTCAATAATTTAGGGGACAACCATGACCACCATACAAATCAAAACCTCAATGGAAGACAACAAGGCGAAAATTACAATGAATGGGCGCTTCGATTTCATTTCGCACCGCCAGTTTCGCGATGCTTACGATGAAATCCTGCAGCATCCGGAAGCCAGGGAAATCGAAATTGACCTCGGTGGCGTGGATTATCTCGATAGTTCCGCGCTGGGCATGCTGTTGTTGTTGCGTGAAAAAATCAGCGGCACCAACAAATCCATGGCCCTCACCAACTGCCGTGGCGTAGTGCAGCAGGTGCTGGAAGTGGCAAACTTCAACAAGCTATTCACCATTCGTTAGCATTTTCCCCATAGGCCCGCATTCAGCCGATCCACCTCAGCCCTCGCTACCTGTTCATGTCGAAAAATCTCAAGATCCTGGTCGTAGATGACACCGAACCGAATTTGCTGCTGGTAAGCAAGTTCATCAACAAACTCGGCCATCAGACCACGCTGGCCCGCAATGGCCTGGAAGCCGTGCATAAATTCCAGGACGAGTCACCCGACCTGGTCCTGATGGACGTCATGATGCCGGTGATGGACGGTTACGAGGCCACCGCCAGAATTCGCGAATTGTCCCCACATAAATGGGTGCCGATCATGTTTCTCTCCGCCAAATCCCAGGACGTGGATCATGTCAGGGGCCTCCAGGTTGGCGGCGACGACTACATCACCAAACCGGTCAATCTGGTGATTCTTGAAGCCAGGATCAAGGCCGTCAGCCGCATCGCCGAAATGCAGCGCAAAATCGTGGAAAACAGCGAAGAACTGGAGCGCTACCGGGACAATAACGAACACGAAGTGCAACTGGCCAAGCACCTGATCGAGAAGATTACCCATTACGACAATTACAATCATAGTTCGATCCGCCTCTGGAACAAGCCGGCGCAACATTTCAGTGGCGATATTTTCCTCGTAGCGCTTACCCCGGCGGACGATATTCACTTCCTCCTCGCCGATGGCACCGGCCACGGCCTCTCCGCCGCCCTGAACGTGATCCCTCTGGTAGAAGTGTTCTATAGCATGACCTCCAAGGGCTTTGCCATCTCATCCATCGCCCATGAGCTCAATCGCAAGATCAAGCAATTGATGCCCACTGACCGCTTTGTCGCCGCAACCCTGGTGTCGCTCAACTTCAGCGAACGGATTCTGCATATCTGGAATGGCGGCAATCCTCCCGCCCTGTTCGTGGATAAAGCGGGAAAGGTTCAGCGCAGCTGGAAATCCGCCCATCCGGCCTTGGGGATTTTCGATGACACAGAATTCGACGCCACTACCGAAGCCTTTCAGTGGAATGAGCCGGGCCAGTTGTACATGTGCTCTGACGGACTGCTTGAGGCGCAAAACGAAGCGGGGGAACAGTTTGGCCTGGCTCGCCTGGAGCAGGCTCTTGCCGCCACACCCTTGGAACAGCGCTTCGAACATCTGGTTCAAGCGATTGAGCTCCACATGGATGGAATTGCCGCCCATGATGACGTTTCGCTCGCCGCCCTGTTCTGCCCCGTCAGCGCTTCTGACGAATCCGCTCCGGCTGTAAGCTCGGCGCAGACCGCTGACACGTCAGACATATGCCCTTGCCGCTGGAAAGTGGGCGTGCGCCTTACCGCCGAGGAACTGAAGAAGATCGACGTGGTGCCGATGCTGCTGGGGTGGATGGATCAATTGCATCTTCACCCCGCCCATCGCGGGCAAATATTCCTGATTTTTACCGAGCTGTTTAACAATGCTCTGGACCATGGCATCCTGGATCTGGATTCGGCCCTGAAATTTACGGAAGATGGCTTTGAGCTCTACTTCGAAACACGACGACAGCGTCTCGCCAACTTGCAGCAGGGCATGCTGAATATTGAAGTGGAACGCCTGCGCCAGGAAAATCGCGAATTATTAAGGATTAACATTAAGGATAGTGGAAAAGGATATGATTATAGAGGAATGTTTACTGGAGAAATCAGTAGCTTTCGTCCATATGGACGTGGTTTGGCCCTGGTAAAAAACCTTTGCTCCCAAATCGAGCATGCCGGCAATGGCAGCGAGATTACCGTTTATTACGCGCTGAATTGAGCCGCGCATGCATTCCCCAGGACATTCGGTGAACTGGGGCATCAAGGGGCGAGTTCTCTTTCTTGCCTTGGTGCCGGCGCTGATTATTGCCGCCGGCCTGACCCTTTATGACATTACCACCCGTCTGCGCGACATCGAACAGGCCCTGCATGAACGCGGATTCGCGATTGCGCGTCAGCTTTCTCCCGCCAGCGAATTTGGCGTTTTTTCAGGTAATTACGACTTGCTCACCCGCCTGGCACAGAGCACATTACAGGAAGCCGATGTGACCGCAGTAGCCATTACCAACGCGGACGGCGGCATCCTGGCCACAAGCGGGCACTATCTTGCCTCCCCTGCTCTTGGAGGGATCAGCCCCACCAAGCCAGGCGTCATCGAGCAGGCGGATACGCTGATATTCTCCGCGCCCATTTTCCAGAGCCAGACCGAAGTGGAGCGTTACCTGGACACCAGCCCACAAACCTCCGACCCTAGACATGAGGCCAGGGTGCTGGGGCATGTTATTGTCGAAATTTCGCGCTTACCCAGCATTGCAAGAAAGAACCAGCTTATTCTCAACAGCCTGCTGATCACGCTGACCGGACTGGCCTTAGCCGCGCTGCTGGCGCTGCGCATGGCACGCCAGGTGAGCGGGCCCATCATGATGCTGGCGGGCGCCGTTGCCAGAATCGGCAAGGGTGATCTGTCCACTCGCATCCAAACAAATGCAACCGGAGAACTCGCCATTCTCGAACGCGGCGTCAACAACATGTCCATCGCGCTCAAGGCGGTGCAGGACGCCCAAGAAGAAAGACGGGCCATCCTTGCCACCGTGCTGGACAGCCTGGATGCCCTGGTTTACGTTGCCGACATGCAAAATCATGAAATCCTGTTCCTGAACAAGTACGCCCAGGAGTCCTTCGGCAACGTGACCGGAAAAATCTGCTGGCAGGCGCTCCAGTCGAACCAGAGCGGCCCCTGCGCCTTCTGCACCAACGCCAAGCTGCTCAAACCCGACGGCACCCCCGGCGAACCCGTTATCTGGGAATTTCATAACGCCGCCAACCAGCACTGGTATCTGATTCAGGACAGCGCGATCAAATGGGTGGATGGGCGCATCGTGCGGCTGGAGATCGCCACCGACATCACCGAGAGCAAGCAGAATGAAAGACGGCTTCGCCAGCTAGAGCGGGAGATCATGGAAATCAGCGAGCGAGAGCGAGAACACATCGGCCATGAACTGCATGACGGCCTCGGCCAGCAATTGACCGGAATCGCCTTTCTGAGCAAGGCGCTAGCACAGAAACTTGCCGCCAAAAATCTGAAAGAGAGCGCTGATTGCACCCAGATTGTCACCCTGATCAACCAGGCCATCTCCGAAACCCGGCTGCTGGCTCGTGGCCTGCAGCCTGTCGAAATAGCGGAGCATGGACTCATGTCGGCACTGGAGGAACTCGCCGGAAATATCGAGAAAATGTATTCCATAAGCTGCAAACTCACCACCAATACGCCGATTGCCTTGCGGGACAATGCAGCCGCAAACCATCTCTACCGCATCGCCCAGGAAGCGATCAGCAACGCGGTCAAGCATGGGCATGCCATGCATATTTCAATTGAGCTGTCCGCGCCCCGAGGTAGAATACGGCTCAGCATTGGTGATGACGGCACTGGTTTCCTGACCGATCTGACCCAAGGAGGTAACGGCATGGGGCTCCAGATCATGCGCTACCGTGCCAATATGATCGGCGCCAAGCTGGAGATTGAAAGCAAACCAGGAAATGGGACACTTATCACGGCTTCTCTCTAAAGGAAACAGCATGCAGCAAAAGCGCAGAGTCGCCATCGTCGACGACCATCCGATTGTGCGACAGGGCATTTCCCAGTTGATCGACCAGGAAGATGATCTGGTCACCTGCTGCCAGGCCAGTGGCGCGCAGGAAGCCATCGAAATAATGGCTCGATGCATACCGGATATCCTGCTGGTTGATATTTCCCTGGATGGCATATCCGGCATAGAACTGATCAAAATGCTCAGGCAGCACAAGATCAAGGTTCCGGTACTGATTATTTCCATGCACGACGAATCGCTTTACGCCGAACGCGCACTGCGCTCCGGAGCAAAAGGCTATGTCATGAAGCAGGAAGCCACGGAAAAAGTCCTGACCGCGATAAGGCAAGTCCTGCGCGGCGAGATCTATCTGAGTGAACGCTTGCAGGGGAAAATCCTGCAAAGGGTCATTAATGGCGATGAAGGCGGGCTTTCCGCCATTGATTTGCTGAGCGACCGGGAGCTGGAAGTTTTCCGCCTCATTGGCCGCGGTTACTCCACCAGCGACATTGGCCGCGAACTGAAACGCAGTGTTAAAACAGTGGAGACTCACCGCGCACATCTCAAGGACAAGCTGGGTCTAAAAAATGCCGCCGAACTGACCCACTTTGCTGTGCAGTGGATCGAGCAGGAAAAATCCAATTCGAATTAGCCCATACATATCAAACACGAGGCATATGGAATGTGATTAATCTTCACCCATTGGCTGAAATATTTCGATCATCCGCACATGCCCCTTGGCTTGGCTGCTGTATACAGTTGAAGCCGCTCCTGCAATATCAGGGAAACCCCTAGCCTAAAACGCGCTTCGGCCCGATTCTCAATCGATCTGGTATAGCCATATCATAGTCGGCCCAACTATTGGTCAGCCATGATGTTCAGGAAGATCGCACACTTTTTTGGACTCGATTCGTCAACTGTTTTGCATTTCCGGATGAGTTTATCGAATGCAGGCGGAATGGCATCCGACCTGGAGGGTGGCATCTTGACCCTCCCCACTGTCGGCAAGATACCTGAAAACGCACAGCAAACTGCTGCGCTGACAAAATCCCGTGAAACACCCGAAAATTACATGGACCTGGGTTTCATCCGCCGGGAACCGATCGCCACATGCGACAAGCAGGAAATTATCGGATATGAGCTGATGCTCAACCACTCCAGCGAGCTTCTTGGCGGCAGAGCCAGCCCCATGTTGAACCGCATGCATGACGAATTGTTGTTGAAAAGCATTCTCGCACTGGAGATTTCACAACTGATTGGCGATGAACTCGTTTTCATCCATATCTCTCCCGCCACGCTTGAGCATGGATTGTTAATGCAATTTAGCGGGCACAACGTGGTTCTAGCATTCCGTCCCGAAGTGGAAAATGCCGACAGGCAGATTACATGCTGCCGCGAACTGAAAAGCCATGGGTTACGCTTTTCCCTGGATAACTTCACTTACTCGCACGGGCTTTACCCATTGCTCGGCATGGCGGATTTCATTCGCTTCGACATACACCCCCACAGCCAGGCCGACCTTGGGCCGCAACTGGAAGCGATTCCGCGCCTGAGTGAAAAAACGCTGATCGCTAAAAACGTGTACACCGCGGAAGCTCTCAGAATCGCCACCCGGCTTTCGTTCCGCCATTATCAGGGCAGCCGACTGGAACACTACACTCAAGATATGGAACCGCTGATCAGCCGCTACCGGGCAGAAATCATCGTGCTCATGAACATGCTGGAAAATCGTACCGAAGCCACCGAGATCGAGGAAGCCCTGAAGCAGGATAGCGCCCTCGCCCTCCGCATCCTGCGCCAGATCAACTCACCCGCCAATGGATTGGAACAGGCAGTACATTCCATTTCAGAGGTGCTGGCCAGGTTTGGACATGACGCCCTGTATCGCTGGCTGAGCCTGCTGCTGTTCTGCCAGGATGCATCCCCGTGCCATCATGAGCGCACCTTGCTGGAAAATGCCCTGCTTCGCGGCCGTCTGACTGAACTGTTCGGCCAACACAAGTTGCCGGCAGAGGACAAGGCCGGTCTATTTGTTTCCGGCATTTTTTCATGCCTGGACACGCTGTTCGTAATGCCGCTGGAAAAGGCGCTCAGCCACTTCTCCATAAGCCCCTCCATGGGGAAGGCGTTATTGCGTCGCGACGGCCCCTACGCACCGTTCCTCAAGCTCGCCATTGCCTGTGTGGAGCACGATCAGCCGAGTATTGAGCACCACGCCAGAATCAGCGGCATCAGCATCGAACAGGTCAACACGATATACGTCAAGGCGCTGGTTTGGGCTCACGAGTTGCAGCAGGAGGCCGGGGATTAGCTTTCCGGAAGATACTTGAGCGGATCAACCGGTTTGCCCATGCGCCGGATCTCGAAATGCAGCTTCACTTGATCCGCATCGCTGTCGCCCATCTCGGCAATACGCTGCCCCTTCACTACGGATTGCCCTTCTCTTACCAGAATCTGGCTATTATGCGCATAGGCACTGAGGTAGGTCTTGTTGTGCTTGATGATCACCAGCTTGCCGTAACCGCGCAGGCCACTGCCGCTATACACCACCTTGCCAGGAGCCGAAGCCAGCACAGGCTGGCCTGCCTTGCCGGAAATATCCAGCCCCTTGAGGCTGGCGCCTTCGTTAAAGGATGAAACGATCTTGCCTTTTGAAGGCCAGCCCCAATCCAGGTCCTCATCATCTGCCCCGGTGGCGGATTTATTCCCCTCGCTGCCTGCCGGTGCCGGTTTGGCTTCGCCAGGTTTGATTCTTTCCTCTACAGGAGGCGTCTTCGCAGCGGCCACCTCCAGCTTGCCCGGCGTTGCCACTGGAGGCGAAGTCTCGGCCTCAACGGAATAGGGAATCTTCACTGCCTTGGGCTGGGTCTTGAGCGCCCCATCCTTAGCTTCGGCCACAGAGGTCACGGGTTTCAAGGCTGAAGTCACTACTCCGCCCTCCTGCTGGGCAGAAACCAGGGCTTGTGTCTGCGGCTGTGTGTTCAGGCGCAACTGCTGGCCGATCCGGATCACGTAGGGCGATGAAATGCCATTCAGCTCGGCCAGTTCCTTGTAGTCATAGCCATATTCGAGCGCAATGGCGTAGAGCGTATCGCCCTTCTGCACGGTATGTGTCTGTGGCCGCCAGTCCCCTTCCCGGCTGATTGCCGCGGATTTGATAGCGCCGCCCTTGCCTGACTGGGCCCGGTCCTGAACCGGGGCATAGCGGGGCGTGGAGCCGCAGCCGTTCAATACCAGCAGCAGGCCTGTCAGCAAGAGGGCCAACCGGTGCATCACACAACTCCGCCCAGCAGCGGCACGAACTTCACCGCCTCGAGCACGGTTTCAACATATTCTTTGGACGTGCGCTCGATCAGGTGCAGGCGTTGCTGATCGCCCGAGCCAATCGGCATCACCAGGCGGCCGCCGGGTGCGAGTTGCTGCAGCAAAGCAGAGGGAATATGAGTTGATGCCGCAGTCATGATGATGGCGTCAAAAGGGGCTGCCTCGGCGATGCCGATGCCGCCATCGGCATGGCGCGCACGCACGTTGTTGCAATGCGCCTCCCGGATGTTTTTTCGCGCCTTGGTGAGCAGAGGTGAAATCCGCTCCACGGTAAA
Organism: uncultured Sulfuricella sp.; assembly: GCA_964384915.1. Classification (GTDB taxonomy): domain Bacteria; phylum Pseudomonadota; class Gammaproteobacteria; order Burkholderiales; family Sulfuricellaceae; genus Sulfurimicrobium. The sequence continues at coordinate 10,248 of CAYLMA010000017.1, forward strand.
GACCTCGCGTGACAACTTGGACAGGACGGCGGTCTGATAGCCGCAACCCGTGCCGATTTCCAGCACTTTGCCCAGTTCCTGGCCATTGCGCAGGATTTCGGTCATGCGCGCCACGGTGTAAGGATTGGAAATGGTCTGGCCAAAACCGATCGGCAGGGCGGTATCTTCATACGCCCGGCTGGAAAGGGCTTCCTCGATAAAAATGTGGCGCGGGATGGAGCCCATTACGGACAGCACGACTTCGTCCTTGATGCCCTGGCTGCGCAGCCGGTCCACCATGCGCAGGCGCGTGCGCTGGGACGTCATGCCTATCCCGCTGATCCGGACATTCATAGCCACTCTCTCAAGCTATCCATCTGTTGATAATGGGTCAGATCTATCTGCAGCGGCGTGACGGAGACCGCATGCCGGGACACGGCTTCAAAATCCGTCCCAGGGCCGGCATCCTGCGCCAGTCCGGCAGCGCCCACCCAGTACACGGTCTGGCCACGGGGGTTCTCCGCCTTCACTACCGGCTCGGCTTTGTGGCGCTTGCCCAGGCGCGTAATTTCAATACCCTGCAGCGCCTCGTAAGGCACGTCGGGCACGTTGACGTTGAGCAGTGTCGGCTGCGCCAGGGGGTGGCGCTGATAGCGCTCCACCATTTCCTTCACCACCCTGGCAGCCGTTGAAAAATGGGCGTGCTGGCTGCTCACCAGCGATACCGCAATGGCCGGGACACCGAGCAGGAACCCTTCCGTCGCAGCCGCCACGGTGCCGGAATAGATAGTGTCGTCGCCCATGTTGGCGCCGTGGTTGATGCCGGAAATCACCATGTCCGGCAGGTGATCCAGCATTCCGGTCACCGCCAGATGGACGCAGTCGGTCGGCGTGCCGTTGACGTAATAGAAGCCGCTGCTTGCCTGGCGCAGCATCAGGGGGCGGTCAAGGGTCAGCGAATTGCTCGCGCCGCTGCGGTCGCGCTCGGGCGCCACTACGGTCACCTGCGCCACGGAAGACAGCATTTCGGCCAAAACGGCCAGGCCAGGGGCAAAATATCCGTCGTCGTTGCTAAGCAGAATTCGCATTAAAAGCCTGTTTCAGTGGATTTTGTATCGATTTTATGAGCTTTCACCCGGTGTCGCAATGAAACCGCCCGCCACCCGCGCCAGCTGTTTTTTCAGGCGCGCCACCGCTTCATCCTTGCCGATCAGGGCCAGCACAGCATCAACCGAAGGGGTCTGGGATTCGCCGGTCACCAGCACGCGCAGCGGCATTGCCACCTTGGGCAGTTTTAGGCCGTGCGCGGCAACCGTCGATTTCATGACCTCGTGAATGGCTTCGCGGGTCCATTCAATGGCTGCAAATTTCTCCGCCATTTCCTCCATGACCGGTAAAATTTCCTTGGGAACATGCTGCTCCAACAAGGCCGGTTCGGCATCCAGCGCGCGGTAGAAATACACGGCGGCATCGGCCAGTTCCTCCACCGTGCCGACCCGCTCCTTGAGCAGGTCGGCCACCACGGCGAGATCGGGGCCGCCCGCGGCGGGGTCGCAGCAATCGCGCTGAATGAAGGGTTTGGCCAGTTCCGCCAAGCGCTGTCCATCGGTTTGCTTGAGGTACTGCTGGTTCAGCCACAGCAATTTCTCCGGATTGAACTTGGCCGCCGATTTCGAGATGCTGCCGAGGTCGAACCATTCGACAAACTGCGCCATGCTGAATACTTCCTCGTCACCCTTGGCCCACCCCAGGCGTGCGAGATAATTCAGCAGGGCTTCCGGCAAATAACCGTCTTCCTGGTACTGCATCACCGACACCGCCCCGTGGCGCTTGGACAGGCGTTCGCCGTCCGCACCGAGAATCATCGGCACATGGGCATACTGCGGCAGGGGCGCGCCCAGCGCCTTGAGGATGTTGATCTGGCGCGGCGTATTGTTGAGATGGTCGTCACCGCGAATAACATGGGTAATCTGCATATCCCAGTCATCCACCACGACGCAGAAGTTGTAGGTGGGCGTGCCGTCCGAACGGGCGATGATGAGATCGTCCAACTCGCTGTTGCTGACCACCACGCGGCCCTTGACCAGGTCATCGATGACGACCACGCCTTCGAGCGGGGTCTTGAAACGCACCACGGGAGAAATCCCGGCCGGGGGAATGGCGCTCGAATCGCGCCAGCGCCGGTCGTAGCGCGGCTTCTCGCCACGCTTTTCCTGCTCCTCGCGCATGGCCTCCAGCTCTTCCTTGCTGGCATAACAATAGTAAGCATTGCCTTCATCAAGCAGTTGCTGGATCACCTCTTTGTAGCGATCCATGCGCTGCATCTGGTAAAACGGGCCTTCGTCGTAATCCAGGCCGAGCCAGCTCATGCCGTCAAGAATGGCCTGAACCGATTCCGGCGTGGAGCGTTCAAGATCGGTATCCTCCACACGCAGCACGAAAGTGCCTTGGTGCAGGCGGGCATAAGCCCATGAAAACAATGCAGTGCGGGCGCCTCCGATGTGAAGGTAGCCAGTGGGGCTGGGAGCAAAACGGGTTCGAACCATAATTCCAGAAAGCCAAAGTAAAAATTGGACGGGCAACCCACTCTGCGGGTACGCCACAAAAGGGTGCATTTTACGCGAAAAATCGCTTCTTTCGGATTAAACCATAGGTGCGCCAATGAACATCACGCCAGTCTTATACAAGATTCATCAATCTGCTTGTCACCATGCCGGATTTGGTCGCAGAATTCCAATTCAGGTTCCATTTACAGTTTCACCAGAATATTCGGGGAAGATGCCATGACCGACAGCAAGCAATATATTTACCCTTTCGAGGAAGGTGACGGCAAGAACAAGATGTTGCTGGGCGGGAAAGGCGCCAATCTGTGCGAAATGACACAGATCGGCCTGAACGTGCCGCCTGGCTTTGTCATCAGCACCGAAGCCTGCCTCGCCTATCTGGAAAAGAACCAGTTGCCGGATGGCCTGATGGATGGCATCAAAAGCCGCATGACATCACTGGAAAAGAAAACCGGCAAGGGCTTCGGCAGCAGCGATAACCCCTTGCTGGTTTCGGTGCGCTCGGGGTCGGCAATGTCCATGCCGGGGATGATGGACACCATACTCAACCTGGGCCTCAACGAAACCTCGCTGCAAGGGCTGATCCAGCAGACCGGCAACGAGCGTTTCGCCTGGGACGCCTACCGGCGCTTCATCCAGCTGTTCGGCGAAATCGCGCTGAACATCGGCAGGGATCACTTCAAGAACAGCATGGAAGCGCTCAAGCGCAAATGTGGTGCGCAACAGGATGTCAATCTTGGCACGGATCATCTGCGCGAACTGGCGCATGAATTTCTCGCCATCGTCGAGCGCAACAGCGGCAAACCCTTTCCGCAGGATCCCTACGAACAGCTCGAAATCGCCGTGGGCGCGGTATTCCGATCCTGGATGGGCAAGCGCGCGGTGGATTACCGCAAGCAGTTCAGGATTACGAAGCAACTGGCCAACGGCACCGCCGTCAACATCTGCACCATGGTGTTCGGCAACATGGGCAACGACTCCGCCACGGGGGTGGGTTTTACGCGCAATCCGGGCACGGGCGAGAACCTGATCTACGGCGAATACCTCACCAACGCCCAGGGCGAGGATGTGGTGGCGGGCATCCGCACGCCCAAGGCCATTGCCGAGATGGAACAGGAAATGCCTGAGATTTACCGCCAGCTGCTGGTACTGCACGACCGCCTGGAATCTCACTACCAGGAAGTACAGGATTTCGAGTTCACCATCGAGAAAGGCGTCCTCTACTGCCTGCAGACCCGTAACGGCAAGATGAACGCACGCGCCATGGTGCGCACTTCGGTGGAAATGTTTGAGGAAGGCCTGATTAGCAAGGAGCGCGCCCTGCTGCGCGTCGAACCCGCGGTACTGGAACAGTTGCTGGTGCCGCAGCTGTCGCCGAGCTTCAAGGGGAAATCCATGGCCCAAGGCCTGCCAGCCTCCCCCGGCGCGGCTTCGGGCAAGATCGTGTTCGACGCCGACACGGCTGAAATCCGTGGCCGCAGCGGCGAGAAAATCATCCTGGTGCGCGAGGAAACCAAGCCTGAGGACATCCACGGCTTTTTCCAGGCCCAGGGCATCCTCACCAGCCGCGGCGGCAAGACCTCGCACGCCGCCGTGGTGGCGCGCGGCATGGGCAAACCCTGCGTCTCCGGCTGCGAGCAGATCGTGATCAACGACCAGCTGCGCAGCGCGGTGATCGGTGACACCACGCTGCACGAGGGCGACGTGATCACCATCGATGGCGGCAGCGGCCATGTGTATGCCGGCGAAGTGCCCACCGTGGAAGCCGAGTTCTCGCCGGAAATGGGCGTCCTGCTTGGCTGGGCGGACGAGGTGGCGCGGCTGAAAGTGATGGCCAACGCAGATACGCCGGAATCCGCCGTCAAGGCGCGAGAATTCGGCGCCATGGGCATCGGGCTGTGCCGCACCGAGCGCATGTTCAACGGCACCGACCGCCTGCCCATCGTGCAGGAGATGATCCTGGCGGAAACCCCCGAGCAGCGCCAGGCCGCGCTTGACCGGCTGCTGCCGATCCAGCGTTCCGACTTCAAGGGCATCTTCAAGGCCATGAAGGGCCTGCCGGTGACCATCCGCCTGCTCGACCCGCCGATGCACGAATTCCTCCCCACCGCAGCACAGCTCGAGCTGGAAATCGCCCACCTGCACCAGTTGAGCGACACCATCAACGGCCTGGAAGAGTTGCCGGATACGCTGAAACTGCTCAATCCCAAGCTCTACCAGCAGTACGCCGACGGTTTGAACAAACTGATGGGCGGCCTGGGCACGTTCAAGGCCTCGCACCTGGAAGAGGATGTGATCAGCAAGAAAGAAAAAATCCTCAAAAAAGTGCGCGCCCTGGCCGAAGTCAACCCCATGCTGGGGCACCGTGGCGTACGCCTCGGCATTACCTACCCGGAAATCTACTCGATGCAGATCCAGGCCATCCTGGAAGCCGCTGCATTATGCGCACGGGAAGGGATCGAGATTTATCCAGAAATCATGGTGCCGCAGGTTGCCACGGTGGAGGAGCTGACGCGCATTCACAGCTACGTCGAGCGTATCCACAAGATCGTCGAACTGACCCACGGCATCAATGTGAAATTCAAGTTCGGCTCGATGATGGAAGTGGTGCGCGGCTGCCTGCGCGCCGGGCGCATGGCGGAAACCGCCGAGTTCTTCTCGTTCGGCACCAACGACCTGACCCAGGCCACTTTTTCCTTCAGCCGCGAGGATGCTGAGAACAAGTTCCTGCCGGCCTACAACGAAACAGGCATCCTGCAGGACAACCCGTTCGAGGTGCTGGACATCAAGGGCGTCGGCCAACTGATGAAAATGGCGGTGGACAACGGCCGCAAGACGCGGCCGGACCTGAAGGTGGGCATTTGCGGCGAACACGGCGGCCATCCCGGCTCGATCCACTTCTGCCACCACATCGGGCTGAGTTATGTATCCTGTTCCGGCCCGCGCGTGCCAATCGCCCGGCTGGCGGCGGCGCAGGCCAAGCTGCAGGAAGAGCAATATCAAATGCCGGCCTGACTCATGGCCAGAAGGAAGAATGATTTACCAGCAAACTGCCAAATCATTCTTCCATTAGTGCCGGATTCGGAAACAGCACTTCGGTAAAACCGAACAGGCGCATGTCGGCAATTCGCATCGGGTACAGGATGCCATTCAGATGATCGCATTCGTGCTGCACCACCCGGGCGTGAAATCCCGAGACGGTGCGCTCAATGGGCTGGCCCGTCAGGTCAAAACCCCGGTAGCGCAAGTGCTTGTGGCGCGGCACCTTGCCCCGCATGCCAGGCAGCGACAGACACCCCTCCCAGCCCTCTTCCATTTCATCGCCGGGATATTCCAGCACCGGGTTGAGCAGGACGGTATCCGGCACCACTTCGGCATCCGGGTAGCGCGGGTTGCCGCTCACGCCAAAAATCACCACCTGCAGCCCGACGCCGATCTGCGGCGCGGCCAGGCCGGCGCCATTCAGCGCCAGCATGGTGTCGCGCATGTCTGCAACGAGGGCGTGCAATTCGGGCGTATCGAAGGTGGCCACCGGGCGGGATTTCTCCAGCAGGCGGGGGTCGCCCATTCTTAGCACGGTTCTAGCAGTCACGAAGCTCAACGACCTGATAAAGTATTTTCAATACTCGCTGCATCGCCTGTTTAAGCGTAACGTCCACGGCATCATAAGCAATCGCTTGCGCGCTTGAACCACGCCCTGCGGCATAGTTCGCCGACACCGTCAGCGCCGCATAACACAGGCCGAGTTCCTTCGCCAGCGCCGCTTCCGGCATCCCGGTCATGCCCACCATGGTGGCACCATCGCGGTCCAGGCGGTTGATCTCCGCGGCTGTTTCCAGGCGTGGCCCCTGAACGGCGGCATAAACCCCGCCGTCAATGAACGTCTCACCAGCCGCCCGGCAGGCTTGCATGCACAACTGCCGCATCCCGTCGCAGTAGGGCCAGGTAAAATCGATATGCACAACCGCCTTCGAGCCACACTTTTCCTGACAGTCGTGGTAGGTGCTTTTGCGCCCCCATGTGTAGTCGATAATCTGGTCGGGAATGGCAATGACCCCCGGTTTCATGTCGGCATGAATTCCGCCGACGGTGGCGATGGAAACCACGTCCTTCGCCCCCTCGGCATGCAAGGCCCACATATTGGCCCGGTAATTCACCTCGTGTGGCGGAATGGTGTGGCCATAACCGTGGCGCGCCAGAAACACCACTTCGCGCCCATTGATCTTGCCGAATGTCAGCGCACCTGATGGCTCGCCGTAGGGTGTCCTCACCACTTTGCGGCGCACCTCCTCAAGGCCGGATATCTGCGTCAGGCCGCTGCCCCCAATAATTCCTAACATTATAGAACCTCTGATTAAGTCAAACACGGTCGCGACGGGGTTTTGCGGGCGCCAGGCAAGGAGAGAGACGCGCCGTGCAGTCATTCTACACAAGCGGCTCTCGACGCCGCATGGCGCCCGCAAAACCCCGTCCCTTTGGGTTACATCGAAAACGGACTTGCGCCACGTTGCGCTCCTCGGCATCGTAGGCTCGCTACGACCTTCGTCGCGCGCCTTCACGCCAGAGCGAGCAGCTATGCTGCCGCTCTCGGCGGGGATGCCCCTTGCGGGTATGCGCAAGTCCGTTTTCGATGTAACGCGATCCGCGTTTGACTTAATCAGAGGTTCTAATATTCCTCTTTCAAAGCATAAATCGCGGGCAAGTTGCGCCACGCGCCGTGAACATCCATACCAAAACCGAACACGTAGCGGTCCGGTACGCGCAATCCGACGAAATCGGCATGGATGGGCTTGGGGCGGCCAATTCCCTTATCGGCTAATACTGCGCTATAACAAGCTGCCGCTCCAAGCTCCAGCACGCTGACGCGAATTTCTGCCAAGGTGATCCCTTCGTCCAGAATATCGTCCAGCACCAGCACCACCCGCCCTTTGACATTCGCTGGAGGCGGGACTTTCCACATCATTTTCCCTCCGCGGATGGCATCCCCATAGCGCGACACCTGCACATAATCGAAATCCAGCGGAAAAGCTAGCAGCGGCAGCAACTGCCCCGCAAACACCGTCGCGCCGCCCATCACGCAGAGCACCAGCGGTTGCTTGTCTGCCAATTGTAACGAAATCTCCCCGGCCAGCCGTGCCACGGCATCTGTCACCACTTGCGACGAATGAATCAGATCGGCCGTATGGTAAATTTCCCAGGCCTTATTTAGTTCCAGCAAGTTACCTCCTTCCTCTACAACTTTAATACGCCACGGATACACTGCAATAACGGCCCAGGTAAAAATGGCTTGAAAATATAGCCATCGGCACCGGCGCGCAGGCCGTGCATCACATCCTCTTCCCCAATCTGCGCGGTGAGCATAATCCTAGAAACCTCAGTTGGCCGCTCAACAGAGCACGTAATATTATGAATTTACAATGCTTATTCACAATCCACGGGCTCACCGATCAAATGAGGTCGCTACGTGCAATGTCGTGATGCTTCTTGCGGTTTTGGAAAAAACCGATGATTCGTCCATGTCAATCACTCACCCTTTAATACAAGCTTTCGGCCGCAAGAATGCCACCCGTTTCGCCAGTCCCGCCTGCTCCGTTGCCGCCGCCACCTCATCCACATCCTTGTAGGCGCCCGGCGCTTCTTCCGCCGCCCCGCGCATGGATTGGGTGCGGATCAGTATGCCCTTGCTCGCCAGATCACGGATCAACTCCTTGCCTTGCCAGCGCTTCAGGGCTTGTGTGCGGCTCATGGCGCGCCCTGCGCCATGACTGGCCGAGGAGAATGCGCGGCTCTCGCTTTCCTTCGTACCCGCCAGCACGTAGGAGCCCGTACCCATGCTGCCGCCGATGATCACCGGTTGGCCTGCCTGGCGGTAGCGCTCCGGCAATGCCGGATGTCCGGGGCCGAAGGCGCGCGTCGCCCCCTTGCGGTGGACGTAGAGCATGCGCTCCTTGCCATCCACCGCATGCCTTTCCAATTTGCAGGTGTTGTGGGAAACATCGAACAGTGTTTCAAGGCTTGCCTGCGGCAGGATTTCGTCGAACACTTCGCGCGTCAGGTGGGCAAGTATCTGGCGGTTGGCCAATGCCACGTTGATCGCGCCGTTCATGGCGCCGAGATATTCCTGCCCTTCCGGCGAATTGATCGGCGCGCAGGCCAGTTCGCGGTCGGGCAGATGAATCCCGAGACGGCCCGCCGCCTTGGCAAGGGACACCAGGTAGTCTGTGCCGATCTGGTGCCCCAGGCCACGCGAGCCGCAATGGATGGAAACCATAACCTGTCCCAGATGCAGGCCGAAATCACGGGCTGCGGCAGGGTCATAAATTTTTTCCACCACCTGCAACTCAAGATAATGGTTGCCGGAGCCAAGCGTGCCCATCTCGCCGCGCTGGCGCTTCTTGGCGACATCGGAAACGTTGTCCGGCACGGCCCCTTTCATGCGGCCGTGTTCTTCCACATATTCCAGTTCATCCGCGTGGCCATAGCCATGTTGCACCGCCCATTGCGCGCCGCCCGTCAGCACATCGTTCAATTGGGCGGGCGTCAGCTTCAGCTTGCCCTCTTCACCCACGCCGGCAGGAATGGCGCGGAACAGCGCGTCCGCAAGCTGTTCGAGGTGGGGCGCAATCTGCTGGAAATCGAGATTGGTGCGCAGGCAACGGATGCCGCATGAAATATCGAAGCCCACGCCACCGGCGGAAATGATGCCGCCCTGGTCGGGGTCGAACGCCGCCACGCCGCCGATGGGAAAACCATAGCCCCAGTGCGCGTCGGGCATGGTCATGGCGCTGCCCGCCAGGCCCGGCAGGCAGGCCACGTTGGTGATCTGTTCCAGCACCTTGTCATCCATGCCGGCGAGCAGGGATTCGCTGCCGTAGAGCAGCACCGGGGCGCGTTTTTCCCCCGCGTGCAAGGGCGCGCTCCAAGTGCAGGCATCAATCTTTTCCAGGCGGGACATGTCCATAATTCAGATTCCGGTAATTGGTTATCAGCTATCAGCTGACCGCTAAACTCACACATCCACCACGCAACGCGCTTCCCAAACCCCATCCACCTGCCCGACACGCAGCATGGTCAGGGTCGCGCCCTTCACCTCGGTTCCACGGGCCATGTTTGCATCCCACGGCGCGCCCCAAGCGATGCCCTGCCATTCTCCATTAACACGGCCTAGGCTAAATCGCCCTAAGGCCAGGCCCCGCTGGCGTGCCTCGGCCAGCAGCCGGTTAAGCCAGGTCACCAGCGCAAGTTCCAGGTCATCCTCGGTGAAGGCAAATACGAACTGTATCAGCGGCCTGACCTGGCCTGCATCCACCATGATCGCAAACATGGCCGCCGCAGCGCCTTCGAATGCTTCCTCCGGCGTCGCGCCACGGCCGACGACCCCGATGTCGGCGTCGTGCTCAAAATAATCGAAGCTCACAATCCGCTCAGCACCTTGATATGCGCCGCTGCACTGCGCCCGAGGGCATGCAAGGCATAGCCGCCTTCCAGCACCGAAACGATGCGACGGGAAGCGTGGCGAGCAGCGATCTCCTTGAGTTTCTCGGTCACCCAGACGTAATCCGCTTCCCTCAATGCAAAGCCACCCATGTCATCCTCGCGGTGGGCATCGAATCCAGCCGAGATGAAAAGCATCTGCGGCTGGAAATGTTCCAGCGCTGGGAACCACTGCTCAATCACCGCCGCACGAAAACCATCCCCCCGGGTGCCTGCAGGGAGCGGAACATTGATGACATGATCGTTGCCGCTGCCAGCCCCGCAATGCGGGTAATAAGGGTGCCGAAAAGTCGAGCACAACATCACGCGCGGGTTGTCGTGAAAGATGTTTTCCGTCCCGTTGCCGTGATGCACGTCAAAGTCTGCAATAGCCACCCGCTCCAGGCCATGCTGCATCAGTGCATGAGCCGCCCCAACCGCGACATTGTTGAATATGCAGAAGCCGCCGGAACTGGCCGCTCCCGCGTGGTGCCCGGGCGGGCGCACGTTGCAGAAAGCATTTTCCGCCCGCCCCGACATCACCAGATCAACGGCCAGAACAGCCGCGCCGGCAGCTCGCAGCGCCGCTTCCAGGCTATGGGTGTTCATCGCCGTGTCGGGGTCGAGATAGCTCATGCCGGCCTCAGGCGCTGCGGCACGAATGGCCGCGATATAACCCGGCTGGTGCACGCGGGCCAGCATCTCATCCGTCGCCATGGGCGCATCGTGGTGATCGAGAAAGTGCAACAGGCCGGAAGAGATCAGTTGGTCTTCGATCGCCTGGATGCGCGCCGGGCACTCGGGATGGCCGGCGCCCATATCGTGCCTGAGACAGGCAGGGTGGGAAATGTAGGCTGTATGCATCGGGTAGGTCTTATATAAGACTTGCTGTCATAATTTGTGGCACAATGGTCATATTCCGTATCTATAATACCCTCTCTCTCATTTGGATCGCAAAATCATGGGCCAACACTATCTCAATCCCCTTTTCGCGCCAAAATCCGTCGCAGTATTCGGCGCCAGCGAGCGCGTTGATGCGATCGGCCAGATCGTGTTCCAGAACATGATCGAAAGCGGCTACCAGGGCGGGCTCTACCCGATCAACCCGAAGAGCCCGGAAATCCAGGGCCGCAAGGCCTACGCCTCGATTGCCGATATCGGCCAGCCGGTTGAACTGGCAGTGATCGCCACGCCGCCCCAGACCGTGCCCGACATTATCGCGGCTTGCGGCAAGCATGGCGTCAAGGCGGCAGTGATCATCACCGCCGGTTTCGGTGAAACCGGCCCCAAAGGGCAAGCGCTGGAAAAACTCGTGCTGGACAATGCCAGCCTCTACGGTATCCGCCTGATCGGTCCGAACTGTCTCGGCGTGATGCGCCCGTCCATCGGCCTCAACGCCACCTTCAACAAAGGTGGCGCGAATACCGGCAAGCTGGCCTTCATTTCACAGTCCGGCGCGCTCTGTACCGCCATTCTGGATTGGGCGCAAAGCAACGATGTAGGATTTTCCAGCGTGGTCTCCATGGGTTCGTCCGCCGACGTGGATTTTGGCGAAATACTCGATTACCTGGTGTCCGACCCCCAAACCCAGAGCATCCTGCTGTACATCGAGGGCATCCGCAACGCGCGCAGCTTCATGAGCGCGATCCGCGCCGCCGCCCGCATCAAGCCGGTGATCCTGGTCAAGGTTGGACGCCATGCGGCCGGCTCCAAGGCTGCCATGTCGCACACCGCCTCGCTAGTGGGTTCGGACGACGTGTTCGACGCCGCCGTCAGCCGCGCCGGGGTGGTGCGGGTGCAGACCATCACCCAGCTGTTTGCCGCCGCCAAGGCGATGGCATCCGGCTTCCGCCCGACCGGCAACCGCCTCGCCATCGTCACCAATGGCGGCGGGCCGGGCGTGATGGCGACCGACCGCGCCTCGGACCTGGGGCTGGTAATTGCCACCCTGTCCGACGCCACCATCGAGCGGCTCAACCAGGTGCTGCCCCCCAACTGGCCGCACGGCAACCCTGTGGACATCATCGGCGACGCGCAGGCCGACCGTTACCACCATGCCGTCAAGGCCTGCCTGGAAGACGCCAACGTGGATGGCGTCCTCGCCATTCTTACCCCGCAGGCCATGACCCGGCCGCTGGATGCCGCCAAGGCGGTAATCGAACTCGCCAATCAGTACAGCAAACCCCTCTTGGCCTGCTGGATGGGCGATTCCCAAGTCGCAGAAGCCCGCGCGGCTTTCACCGCAGCGAGAAAACCCAGTTTCCGCACGCCGGAACCGGCGGTGGAGGTATTCTCCTACCTGTCCGATTACTATCGCAACCAGAAACTCCTGATGCAGATGCCGGGACCGCTGTCGCACCACCTGGAACCCGACGTGGAAGGCGCGCGCATGGTGATTGACGGCGCCCTCTTGGAGCGGCGCAAGGTGCTCAACGAGATGGAATCGAAGGCGCTGCTCTCGGCCTTCCATATTCCGGTGGCAAAAACCATGATCGCGCGCAGCCCCAACGAGGCGCTGCTGATTGCGGAGCAACTGGGCTTCCCGGTGGCGATGAAGGTCAATTCGCGCGACATCACCCACAAGACCGATGCGGGGGGCGTGCTGCTCAATCTCGGCAACGCCCAGGCGGTGCGCACCGCCTACCATGAAATCATGGACAATGTGCAGCGCAACCGCCCCAACGCGCTCATGGATGGCATCTCGATCGAGCCCATGATCGTCAAGCCCAACGGACGCGAACTCATGGTCGGCGTCACCAACGATCCGGTATTCGGCCCGGTGATCACCTTCGGCGCAGGCGGAACCATGGTGGAAATCATGGGCGACCGCTCCGTCACCCTGCCGCCGCTGAACCATTTCCTGGTCAAGGACCTGATCCAGGGCACGCATGTCGCCAAAATGCTGGGCGCCTTCCGCCACATGCCCCCAGCTGATATGGAGGCGCTCGAAAGCGTATTGCTGCGCGTGTCGGAAATGGTGTGCGAACTTCCTCTGCTGATGGAAATGGACATCAACCCGCTGATCGTGGACGAGCACGGCGCGCTTGCCGCCGATGCCCGCGTGGTGGTGGAATACCGCCAGCCCAGCGCCGACCGCTATGCCCACATGGCAATTTACCCCTACCCCACGCACCTGGTCAGCCACTGGCAACTGGCCGACGGCACCAACATCGTCATCCGCCCTATCCGCCCGGAAGACGCCGAACTGGAGCAGAAGTTCGTCCACGACCTGTCCGAGGAATCGCGCTATTTCCGCTTCATGCGCAGCGTGCAGGAACTCTCCCCCGAGATGCTGTCGCGTTTCACCCAGATCGACTACAGCCGCGAAATGGCCCTCATCGCCGTCACCCAGGAACACGGCAGCGAACTGGAACTCGGCGTGTGCCGCTTCGCCATCAATCCCGATGGCGAAAGCTGCGAATTCGCCCTGGTGGTGGCCGATGCCATGCGCGGCAAGGGGCTCGGCCAGAAACTGATGATCGCGCTGATGGATGCCGCCCGTTCCAAGGGGCTGAAAACCATTGAAGGCGAAGTGCTCACCAACAACCGCAGCATGCTCAAGCTGATGACGCGGCTGGGTTTCAGCATTGAAACCAGCCCGGAAGACGGGAGCATCAAGAATGTCAGAAAAGTGCTGTAAATGCGCGTAGAGGGCAAGCACTACCGCACCATCTGGCCCGCCGAGGGTGGCGTGGCGGTTGAAATCATCGATCAGACGCGCCTGCCGCACGAATTTGTCACGGTGCGGCTGGAAAGTCTGCACGATGCCGCCATCGCCATCAGGAACATGCTGGTGCGCGGCGCCCCGCTGATCGGTGCAACGGCGGCTTACGGGGTTGCGCTGGCGATGAGCGCAAAGAATTCCGATGCGGCACTGGAAGAATCCTGCGTGATACTGGCAGCCACCCGCCCTACCGCCATCAATCTGCGCTGGGCGCTGGCGCGCATGAAAACCCTGCTCCTGCCCCTGCCGCCAGAAAGTCGCGCCCAGGCAGCCTGGCAGGAAGCCGCCGCAATCTGCGACGAGGACGTGGCCATCAACCGCGCCATCGGGGAACACGGCCTGAAGCTGATCCGGGGCATGCTGGAGGCCAAGGGCGATCCGATCAACATCCTCACCCACTGCAATGCCGGCTGGCTCGCCACGGTGGACTGGGGCACGGCCCTGGCGCCCGTCTATGCCGCTTTAGACGCCGGGATCCCGGTCCACGTGTGGGTGGACGAAACACGGCCGCGCAACCAGGGCGCCAGCCTCACCGCCTGGGAACTCATGCAGCACGGCGTGCCGCATACCGTGATCGCCGACAACACCGGCGGCCACCTGATGCAGCACGGCATGGTGGACATGGTGATCGTCGGCACCGACCGCACCACCGCCTGCGGCGACGTGTGCAACAAGATCGGCACCTATCTCAAGGCGCTGGCGGCCTTCGACAACCAGATCCCGTTCTACGTCGCCCTGCCCGGCCCCACCATCGACTGGACGCTGGAAGACGGCGTGCGCGACATTCCCATTGAGCAGCGCGAAGCTGAGGAAGTCACTCATATCCGAGGCAGAACAGCAGAGGGCGAAATTGTCAGCGTCACCCTCACCCCGCACGGCAGCCCTGCAGCCAATTACGCCTTCGACGTTACTCCAGCGCGCCTGGTCACCGGCCTGGTCACTGAACGCGGCGTCTGCCCGGCTTCACGCGATGGTCTGCTGGCTTTATATCCAGAGCAAAAACAATGAGTGAAGCCGAACTGCGCCGGGCGCTGATCGATACAGCCGGCGCGGCGCAACAGGAAGGATTGAACCGGGGCGCATCAGGCAATCTCAGTGTGCGCTGCGGTGCCGGATTCCTGATCACCCCCTCGGGCATGGCGGCCACGGAACAAACCCCGGAGGATGTGGTATGGATGGATTTTGACGGCAATGCGAAGGGCAGCCGCAAGCCATCGAGCGAATGGCGCTTCCACCGCGACCTGTACGTCGCGCGCCCTGAATTCAATGCCGTGCTGCATGCCCATTCCACTTTCGCCACCACCCTCGCCTGCCTGGGCCGCGACATCCCGCCCTTCCACTACATGATCGCGGCTGCGGGCGGCAAGACCATCCGTTGTGCGCCCTATGCCACTTTCGGCACCCAGCAACTGTCCGATCACGCAATCGCCGCAATGGAAGAGCGCAAAGCCTGCCTGCTGGCCAATCACGGCCTGCTGGTCGCGGAAAGCACGCTGGAGCGCGCACTGGCGCTGGCGGTGGAAGTGGAAGGCCTGTGCGAGCAGTATTGCCGCGCCCTGCAGATCGGCACGCCCAATCTGCTTTCCGATGGGGAAATGGACGTGGTTCTGGAGAAATTCAAAAGCTACGGGCAGAACGCGCAAGGGGTTTGAAGGGTGAAGGGTGAGAATTGTAGGGCGAGCTTTAGTCCGAGCTACAATTGAAATGGGTATTGGCCTAGTAGATTAGGGACGCAGCGAATGCGCTGCTACCAGCTTGTCGAGCAGGCCCTGCGCGGCATCTTCCACCAGATCAAGCACATGCTCGAAGCCCTGTGTCCCTCCATAGTAAGGGTCCGGCACTTCACGCTGGCTGAAATTACGGCTGTGCGCCAGAAACAGGGTGACTTTGTGCTCGTGCCCGGCAGGGCAGATACGCTTCAGGTTGGACAGATTGTCCTCATCCATGGCCAGGATATAGTCGAAGAGCAGAAAATCCTGCTCGCTCACCTGGCGGCCGCGCAATGCGCTCAAATCATATCCCCGTTTGGCCGCAGCGGCGCTTGCCCGTGTATCCGGCGATTTTCCGATGTGATAGGCATGCGTGCCTGCCGAGTCGATGTGTATCGCACTATCCAGGCCGGAGCGCATCACCAGATCGCGGAAAACCCCCTCCGCCGTGGGGGAACGACAGATATTGCCCATGCACACGAACAGTACGCTGGCTTTTTTCATCAGCGGCTCCCTCATCATGACTGACGAATCGCCGCCAGCACCGCTTCGCCCAGCCCGGCGGGCGATTCCGCCACCACCACCCCGGCGGCCTGCAGCGCCTTGATCTTGTCCGAGGCCAGCCCGCTGCCGCCGGCGATGATCGCCCCGGCATGGCCCATGCGCTTGCCCTTGGGCGCGGTCTGGCCGGCGATGTAGCCCGCCACCGGTTTGGTGACATGGGCCTTGATGTATTCCGCGGCTTCCTCTTCGCGGCTGCCGCCGATCTCGCCCACCATGATGATGGCCTCGGTTTCGGGGTCGTCCTGGAACATTTGCAGGCAGTCGATGAAGTCCAGCCCCTTGATCGGGTCGCCGCCGATGCCGACACAGGTGCTCTGCCCCAGGCCGGCCTTGGTGGTCTGGTACACCGCCTCGTAGGTCAGCGTGCCGGAGCGCGACACGATGCCGACCTTGCCTTTTTTGTGGATGAAGCCGGGCATGATGCCGATCTTGCACTCTTCCGGCGTGATGATGCCGGGGCAGTTGGGGCCGATCAGCACGGAGGGGCTGTCTTTCAGCGCCGCCTTGACCTTCATCATGTCCAGCACCGGGATGCCCTCGGTGATGCAGACGATGACCTCTATCCCTGCCGCCGCGGCTTCCATGATCGAGTCCGCTGCAAAGGCCGGCGGTACGTAGATCATGGTGGCGTTGGCGCCTGTTTCCTTCACGGCATCACGCACAGTATTGAACACCGGCAGTCCGAGATGCGTTTGCCCGCCCTTGCCCGGCGTCACGCCGCCGACCATTTGGGTGCCGTAGGCGATGCCCTGCTCGGAGTGGAATGTGCCCTGCTTGCCGGTGAAGCCCTGGCAGATGACCTTGGTGTTCTTGTTGACCAGAATGCTCATTTTTTAAAGTCCTAACTTAACCGCAAAGGCGCAAAGACACGAAGTTTTGAGAACTCTTTGCGCCTTAGCGCCTTTGCGGTTCAAAAATCATTGCACCGCAGCCACGGCGCGCTTGGCCGCATCGGTCAGGTCGCTCGCGGAGATCACGCCCACACCGCTTTCTGCCAGCATCTTCTGCCCCAGCTCGACGTTGGTGCCTTCCAGGCGCACGATCACCGGCACCTTGACGCCCACTTCCTTGACCGCCGTGATGATGCCTTCGGCGATGATGTCGCAGCGCATGATGCCGCCGAAAATATTGACCAGGATGGCCTTGACGTTGGCATCGGAAAGAATGATCTTGAAGGCCTTGGCCACGGTCTCGGCCGTGGCGCCGCCGCCCACGTCGAGGAAGTTGGCGGGCTGGCCGCCGTGCAGCTTGATCAGGTCCATGGTCGCCATGGCCAGGCCCGCGCCGTTGACCATGCAGCCGATGTTGCCGCTGAGGGCGATGTAGTTGAGGTCCGCCTCGCGCGCCGCGACTTCCTTGGCGTCGTCCTGGGTCGAATCGCGCAGGGCGGCCAGTTCCTTCTGGCGGTAGAGGGCGTTGTCCTCGACGCTGATCTTGCAGTCCAGCGCCACCAGTTCGCCACTGGCGGTTACCACCAGCGGGTTGATCTCCACCAGCGAAAGATCATTCTGCATGAACAGTGCAAACAGCCCCTTGGCCATCTTGCCAAAGGCGGCGATCTGCGGACCTTGCAGGTTGAGGCCAAAGGCGATGTTGCGGCACTGGAAGTCCTGCAGGCCCCACACCGGGTCGCATACCTCGCGCAGGATCTTGTCGGGGTCGGTGCGGGCGATTTCCTCGATCTCCATGCCGCCGCTGCCGGAAGCCACCAGCACGATGCGCTCAGATTCGCGGTCCACGGTCAGGCTGAGATAGATCTCGCGCACGATGTCCAGCGTTTCCTCGATCAGGATGCGCGAAACCACTTGTCCGTCGGGCGCATTCTGATAAGTCACCAAACGGCTGCCGAGCAGCGCGTTCACGCTCTGGGTCAGGTCGTTCATCGAGCGCACCACGCGCACCCCGCCGGCCTTGCCGCGGCCGCCGGCATGGATTTGCGCCTTGACCACCCAGGCCTCTCCGCCCAGTTGGCCCGCCGCCGTTCCGGCCTGGGTCGCATCGTCCAGCACCACGCCGCGCGGGGTGGGTATCCCCTGTACGCGCAACAATTGTTTTGCCTGATATTCGTGCAGATTCATGGTTAATCTCTGATCAAAAATGCTTCGCGCATCGGGCGCAGCAAAAAAGTGCCATTGTGGCGGAAAATCTCTTCATAATCCAGAAGCCGGGGACGCCAACACCAGGCGGAACACGTCGAGTGGCACCTGTTTTCCCTTGAGCGGTATCTGCTGCGCCTGTTCCTCGGCCTCTCCCGGCGGCAAGTCCAGGCAGGCATCGCGTGAGATCAGAATCTCGCCACCCGCGGCACTATCGCAAATCCGCTTGGCGGTGTTGACGGTATCACCCACCACATCATAACCCTTCAGCTCGTGGCTCCCCATCAGCCCCTCCACCAATGGGCCGCTGTGAATGCCAATGCCTACAGAAAGCCCATGCGCTGCGAGTTGCGCACGGGTATTCAGGTTGAGTCTGCGCGCCACCCTGACGGCATCCACTGCGTTATCGAGAACGATCATGGCTTCGTCACCGGTGAATTTTGCCTTGATGATCGAAATATCGCGCCAGGCCTCCTCGGCCAACTCAAAATAGCTGTTGAGCATGGCCACCACCTGTTCCGGCGGCATACTTTCACTCCAGCCGGTAAAGCCGCGAATGTCAGCGAAAACAACGGCTCGATATTGCCGCTTCAAGCTCATCGCAGCCGGGTCGGAAACAGCCTGTTCCAGCAAGCGCGCGCCCAGCAGCCATACCGAATAACGCTGCAGTTCAGCCGCCATGTCACGCAAAATAATCAAGTAGCGATGTGCTTGCACATTTGCCAAACCAATTAGCAGGGCGATCAGGTTCACGGCAAGAAAAACGTAAACATGACTGGCATTGGAAAAAAATCCAGCCAGGCTGTGGTCGGCCACTTCCGTGCGTGCTTCGAACATCCAGTAACCGGCCACCAGGATGTAGGTCCGCGCCAGGTTTTCCAGCACTATCCAAAGGCCAGACAGCCGTTCGGGCAGCGACACCCGAGCCTGTTGCAGGGCACCTATCGCCAGTGCAAACAGCCAGTAGCCGATATGGTTCGGCGTGGCGACAAAGACCATGCCATCGATAAAGAATTCAAACAGGGTGTAAAGTGCCGGCCCGATCAAGTTTCCCAGCAGATGGTATCGCTGTTCGCGGAATTGCATGGTGCCCAGGAAATAGGCCTGCGCCAGGGCAGACAGCAGGATGGCGTAAGGATCGGGCGAAAGCAGATAGCCATGGGGCCCCTCGCTCAGCATTTCAAGCAGGATATTGGCGATGGCGTAGTGGGCGCTGTTGGTAAAAAAATCACGAGCCACATAACTGGCGCGAGAACCACGAATTTTATGGCTGATACTGGAATTCATCGAAGCTTTCAGGATAGGATCAGCTTGAGGCCGATCAGGATAGTCACGATTTCGAAAGCGCGCTTGATCCATTGATTGCCTTTCTTAAGCGCAAAATGACTGCCCAGGTATCCGCCTGTCACCGAGCCGAGCAGCAATGCCGGCATCCAGTCCCAGGCGATGGTGCCGATCATGCCCAGCACCACCGCCCCGGTGCCGTTCCACACCAGGCCGCACAGCACCAGGGTATAGGCGACGGCGCGCTTGTAATCCAGCCCGAAATGGTGGATCAGCCACATGGTCAGGAACAGGCCGGTGCCTGAGGTGATCGAACCATTCAGGAAGCCGACCACAAACAGGCCGGCCACCCCGGCCAGCAGCGCAGCCCCCTCGCGATTGCGCGGGGCGTGCTCCATGCCCAGCCTGGGCTTGAAAACGGAGTACAGCCCCAAGCCCATGGTCAGGATGCCGAGCGCAAGCTGCGCAATGCGGGAGGGAACCCTGAGAATGACATTGGCGCCCAGAACCACGCCGGGCAGGCCCGCGCCCAGGATGATGAGCGAAAAGCGCCTCTCCAGGTGGCTTTCGCGGAAATGCCGGATGGTGGCCCCCAGGCCAAGCGCAACGCTGGCCACCTTGTGCGTCGCGAGCGCCACCCCAAAAGGGAGTCCCAGAAAAATCAGCATGGGAAACTGGATCAGGCCAGCCCCGCCGCCTGAAAGCGCCGAAAACCAGTTGGCGGCAAAAGAAGCGGCAAAAAGAATGAATTGATCGAACAAATCCATTTAGAAAAAGGCTTCTTCGCGGAGCCTGCCGTGGCGTCCGAAGCCGGAAATTGCCCGTAGGGCAGTGCCGCCACGAACCCCCAGCGCTTTCGCCTCTTCCAGCAGCCACTCATAAAGCAAAATACCCTCATGCCGCTTGGACTCGCTGGCAAACAGTTTCAGACACACACCCTGCATATTCACCCCCTGAATGCTTTTACAGACCAGATACCCAGCAGGGTCATGGCCAGCGAGCCCGCCACGTGCAAACCCACAATCCCCGCCACCCAGGCATACTGGGCGCGCAACAGCAGGGTGACCGTTTCTGCCGAAAAAGTGGAAAAAGTGGTCAGGCCACCGAGAAAACCGGTCGCAATCAGCAATCGCGCCTCCGGCGGAAGGCCGGGATGCTCGGCGAACAGCACCATGGCCAGGCCCATCAGATAGCCGCCGATCAGGTTGGCTGCCAAGGTGCCTAGCGGCAATACCGGGAACAGCGGATTGAGCCACAGGCCGAACCACCAGCGCAGCCATGCCCCCACTGCCGCCCCTGCCCCAACCGCAATCAAGCTGTACCAAGCCATTCCATTCCCCGCCCAATATTTAGTCGAATTTTACAGGAGTTCCCTTTTATTCAGGATTATTGCTACAGTTGCATCATGAACGCATGGCAAGAAATTTCCACCTTCGCCTGGCACCAGAGCATTGGCTACCTGATCGGCTCGGTCCTGATCATTGCCTTGCTGCTTTATCGCCTCAGGCCTGCAGACCGCCGCACACTGACACACACATTATTCTTCTTTATCATCTGCCTGTCAGGCCTGCTCATCAGCGGAGTATTTCACTCTCTGGGTCTGGCAAAGGCCGCCTCCATCCTTCATGAAATATTTATCGTAGCTGAAGGCATAGTCCTGATCCGCTTGTGCGGAATGCTTATTTTCCGCGTCCTGCTGCCGGCCGCACGCCTCAGCACCCCCAGCATTCTTGAAGACATACTGGTCATCGTCGGCTACCTGATATGGGGCATGATTCGCCTGCGTTATGCAGGAATGGACCTGAGCGGCATCGTCACCACTTCTGCCGTTATCACCGCGGTCATCGCTTTCTCCATGCAGGACACGCTAGGCAACATTCTGGGAGGGCTCGCCCTGGAACTGGACAATTCAATCCAGGTTGGTGACTGGATCAAGGTAGATGACGTGATCGGCAAGGTTGTCGACATTCGCTGGCGCTCGACTTCCGTTGAAACGCGCAACTGGGAAACTGTGATCATCCCCAACAGCGTGCTGATGAAATCCAAATTCAGCGTCCTCGGCAAACGCGTTGGGCAACCCGAATTATGGCGGCGATGGGTAGGGTTCAACGTAGATTACAACATTCCGCCGGCACGCGTAATAGAAATCGTCGAAAAAGCCATCCAGTCCGCCGATATTCAGAACGTGGCACGGGAGCCTCGCCCCAACTGCGTGATGATGGATTTCGACAAGAGTTCGGCGCGCTATGCGGTGCGCTACTGGCTGACGGACATCGCCGTCGACGACCCCACTGATTCAGCATTGCGCACCCATATTTACGCCGCCCTGCAGCGTGCCGACATACGCCTGCCTGTGCCGGAAGGCAACATCCATCTCTTCAAAGAAGGCGAGAAGCACGATGAAATCCGACATTCCCGCGAAATCACGCGCCGCATGAAAATCCTGCGCAAGGTTGACCTGTTCCGGTCCTTCAGTGACGAGGAGTTGAACACTGTGGCGGCGCGTCTGAAGTACGCCCCCTTCGTCACCGGCGACCTCATGACCAGGCAGGGTGCGGTTGCGCACTGGCTTTACATCCTGACGGAGGGGGAAGCCGAAGTTGTATTGGAATCCAGCACCGGCAACAAAACACTTTCCACCATTCATGCAGGCAGTTTTTTTGGCGAAATGGGCATGATGACCGGCGCGCCCCGCAGCACCACGGTAATCGCAAAAACCGACGTGGAATGCTACCGCCTCGACAAGGAAGCCTTCGAAAGCATCATCCAGTCGCGCCCATCGATTGCCGAGGAAATCAGCCGGATTCTTGTAGCCCGCCAAGCTGAACTACATTCGGCTCAGGACGGAATTGCCGCGGCACAGCATTCGCACACGCAGGCGCACTCTGAAATACTACACAGGATCAAGGATTTCTTTGGGATTATTAACTAAGATTGTTAAGTTAGGAAATGGCTGCGTAATTTCGGGTCTGTAGCCTGCATAGCAACCCAATCATGCAACCCGGCTGATGAAAAGGACCCAGTTCATTGCGGCGCTTCCCTAGACAAACAACCCTGCCGGTGAAATACTTTAAAATTAATTTACTCGTTCAGCTAAACAAGTCCTGGAGAATTTAATATGGCAACATTTGATTTTGGCAAGCGCCTTAACCAGTATATCGACGAAATCCTGAACATTGGCGGCGTGAAGCGTAGTGAGCACGACCTGAATGAAGGCCAGAAAGTTTTTCTGCACGCCATCCGCCGCGAACTGGTGAAGTACACCGACCCAAATCGTCAAGGCTACCCTACCAATGTTTTGGAACAAATGGAGTCTTTCGCCCGCACTTTGGGTGATCTCCACAATTCCTATTTTGACATGGGCTATCACAAGATAGCCGACTGCCTCTACAACCGCTGGGGTCAGGTTTTTGAAGAAACCAAGCGCCTCGAATTCTCACCTGACGCCAAAGCCCCTTGCTGGGTTGATATCATTGAAGTAGAAAAATCCGACATGCCCGCTTTTTTTGATGCCTGAACTGCCTCGCACCGCAAGCCCTGCACTTGGACCAAATGAAAATACAGGCGTAACGGTAAATCAGCATATTCTGATAATCTGATGGGTATCCGGACAAAATTATCGAATTAACTTATTCGAAGATAAAATATATGGATTAAATCGCTTAGTCCTACATGCTATTCTTCGCAAAACCTTACCGAACCCCTGTATCTAAAACCATTAACCAAAGAAATGGAGAGCACATGTCCAAACTAGTTCGGCCACACGGTGGCGGCGACCTCAAGCCCTTGCTGCTGACTGGCGACAATCTGAAATCCGAGCTGACGCGCGCGCAGTCCATGCCCAAGGTGAAAATGAGCTCACGCGAGACTGGCGATCTGATCATGCTTGGCATCGGCGGCTTCACACCTCTCGATGGTTTCATGACCCATTCCGACTGGCAGGGTGTGTGTGACGGTTTCAAAATGGCCAGCGGGCTGTTCTGGCCCATTCCCGTGACTTTGTCGACTGACGAAGAAAGCATTAAAGACGGCGACGAAATCGCCCTGGTGGATGGCGAAAGCGGCGAAATCATGGGCACCATGAAGGTGACCGACAAGTACACCATCGACAAGAGCCACGAGTGCATGCAGGTCTACAAGACCACCGACCTGGAGCATCCTGGCGTCAAGATGGTCATGGCCCAGGGGAAATACAACCTGGCCGGCCCGGTCAAGGTATTGTCCACCGGCGGCTTCAAAGAGAAATACGGCGACCAGTTCATGACCCCCGCCGAGACACGCGCCGCCTTCGAGAAGATGGGCTGGTCCAAGATCGCCGCCTTCCAGACACGCAACCCGATGCACCGCTCACACGAATATCTGGCCAAGATCGCCATCGAAACCATGGACGGCGTGCTGGTCCACTCTCTCTTGGGCGCTCTTAAACCGGGCGACATCCCCGCTGATGTGCGTTCTGCTGCAATCAGCACTTTGATCGACAACTACTTTGCCCCCAACACCGTAATCCAGGCCGGATACCCGCTCGACATGCGCTATGCAGGTCCGCGCGAAGCGCTGCTGCACGCCCTGTTCCGCCAGAACTACGGCTGCTCGCACCTGATCGTCGGCCGCGACCACGCTGGGGTGGGTGACTACTACGGCCCGTTCGACGCTCAGAAAATCTTTGATGAAATCCCTAAAGATGCACTCGAAACCAAGAACATGAACATCGACTGGACCTTCTGGTGCAACAAGTGCGGCGGGATGGCTTCGCAGCGCACCTGCCCGCACACCAAGGACGACCGCATCCTGCTGTCCGGCACCAAAGTACGCTCGATGCTGTCTGAAGGCCAGGATCTGCCTGTAGAATTCAGCCGCCCCGAAGTCGCCAAGGTACTGCAAAAGTACTATGCCGGCTTGAGCGCTGAAGAGAACGTCAAAATCGAACTCAAGGGTCATTCAGCAAAATAGTTTTTTAGGGTTGGCCGGTCGCCCACGCAACCGGCTTTTTTATAGTTGTTAATGTCAATACCGAGGAGTAAAAGCAATGCCAACTTTTGTACGTACAGACAAATGTGACGGTTGCAAAGGTCAGGACAAAACCGCGTGCATGTACATCTGCCCGCACGACCTGATGAAGCTGGACAAAGATGGTTCCGAAACCGGCCACGCCATGAAGGCGTTCAACCAGGAACCTGAGCAGTGCTGGGAATGCTATTCCTGCGTGAAGATTTGCCCACAACAGGCAATCGAAGCACGTCACTATGCTGACGTTGTGCCACTGGGTGGCTCCGTGCAGCCTCTGCGTGGTTCCGACTCCATCATGTGGACCATCAAATTCCGTAACGGTACACTGAAGCGCTTCAAATTCCCGATCCGTACCACGCCAGAAGGCTCGATCGACTGCTACGGCGGCAAGCCTGAAGCAAGCATGGCAAACATTTCCAAGTCCGGTTTCTTTAACCAGATGAATGGCTACCGTGCCGGCAACCCTGCCGAGCTGATCCGCAAGTAAGACGCGACGAACGGTTATTGTTAACGAATATTGAAAGGTAAATTAAGATGTCTGGAACCTTTGAAAATCCTGAAGTAGTACAAGAAGAAGTTGACATTCTTCTTATCGGCGGCGGCATGGCTTGTTGCGGCGCGGCTTATGAAATCATGCGTTGGGCTGATGCAGCCAAGCGTGAAAACGGCATTGACCTGAAAATCAAACTGGTAGACAAGGCCGCAATGGACCGCTCCGGCGCTGTTGCTCAAGGCCTGTCCGCGATCAACACCTACATCGGTGATGCACAAGACCCGGCTGACTACGCACGTATGGTGTCCAACGATCTGATGGGTATTACCCGTGACGATCTGGCCTACGACGTGGGCCGTCACGTTGACGAATCCGTGCACCTGTTCGAAGAGTGGGGCCTGCCAATCTGGAAGACTGACGAAGCGGGTGAGCGTCATGACGGTTCCGTTGATATGCCCAAGCTGAAAGACGGCGGCAAGCCCGTGCGTTCCGGCAAATGGCAGATCATGATCAACGGCGAATCCTACAAGTGGATCGTTGCCGAAGCAGCTAAAAAAGCGCTGGGCATGGACCGCATCCAGGAACGTATTTTCATCGTCAAACTGGTTAACGACAAGAACGACAAAAACCGTATCGCCGGTGCTGTTGGTTTCTCCGTCCGTGAAAACAAAGTAGTCGTGTACAAAGCCAAGGCAATTCTGCTGGCTGCCGGCGGTTGCGTGAACCTGTTCCGCCCACGTTCCGTGGGTGAAGGCCAAGGCCGTGCCTGGTACCCAGTATGGAACGCCGGTTCCACCTACACCATGGCTGCCGAAGCCGGTGCAGAACTGACCATGATGGAAAACCGCTTCGTTCCTGCCCGTTTCAAAGACGGTTACGGTCCTGTTGGCGCTTGGTTCCTGCTGTTCAAAGCCCAAGCCACCAACGCCAACGGCGAAGTGTACATGGTCAAGAACAAGGAAATGCTGAACGACTATCCTCCGTATGGTCAGGCTGCCGTTCCTGCTTCCTGCCTGCGTAACCACCTGATGCTGAAGGAAATGAAAGAAGGCCGCGGTCCTATTTACATGGACACCGTGACTGCTCTTGCAAAACTGCGTGAGACTCTGTCCCCACGTGAAGTTAAGCATCTGGAAGCTGAAGCCTGGGAAGACTTCCTGGACATGTGCGTTGGCCAGTGCGGCGTTTGGGTTGGCGAGAACATCGAGCCAGAGAAGAAAAACTCTGAACTGATGCCAACCGAACCGTACCTGCTGGGTTCGCACTCCGGTTGCTGCGGCATCTGGACTTCCGGCCCTGAAGACGTTGGCGCGCCAATGACTGAAGGCAAGGAAGGCGTTCCTGCTCACCTGCCAACCGGCTGGAACTGGGGTTACCGTGGCATGACCACAGTCAAGGGTCTGTTCACTGCCGGTGACGGCGTTGGCGCATCGGGCCACAAGTTCTCCTCCGGTTCCCACGCAGAAGGCCGTCTGGCTGCCAAGGCAATGGTCAAATATTGCATTGACAACAAGGACGTATCCGTCGAACTGGACACTCCGGCAGATCAACTGGTAGCTGAAATCTACAAGCCAGTTCGCAACTACCTGGAATTCAAGGACTACTCCACTGCAATCGACGTGAACCCCAACTACATTACTCCAAAGATGTTGCAGTTCCGTCTGCAGAAAATCATGGACGAGTATGTTGCTGGCGTTGCAACTTACTACACCACCAACGACAAAATGTTGGCTGTAGCGAGCGAGAAGCTGGACATGCTGAAGGAAGACGCAGAAAAAATGCGTGCAAAAGACCTGCACGAACTGCTGCGTGCGTGGGAAAACTACCACCGCATCCTGACTGCCGAAGCTCACATGAAACACATCCTGTTCCGTGAAGAAAGCCGTTACCCTGGCTTCTACTACCGCATGGACAAGAACTTCGTCGATGAGGAAAACTGGAAGTGCTTCGTGAACTCCATCTATGACAAGACAACCAAACAGTGGACCTGCTTCAAGCGCGCACACGTGGATCTGGTTGACAAGTCCAAGCTGTTCAAGCCAGCTGCTCACTAAGAATAGTTTGCTGTAACAGTGTAGTAAAATGAAAGCCGGGCGCCGCAAGGTGCCCGGTTTTTTCTTTACAGGTAAGAATAAGCCTGTTGAAAACATGGACAAGTGCCAAGACATAAGGGATGCGCTCAGCCATCTTTATGTCTGGACATTTGGTTACAACCGCGCTCAGCGCACAAACGAGGTACATCATGAACGAACAGGAATTCAACAATCTGGCCAAGGACTCTCCCTTTGTAGAAAGCCCGGTCATGCCCAACCTGCTGGAGGCTGACACACCCATCCAGTTCCGCTGTCATCGCCAGGTCAAATGCTGGAATGCCTGCTGCAGCAATATCGATATTCCGCTGACACCCTATGACATCCTGCGGCTGAAAAACCGGCTGAATCTTTCTTCGGCCGAGTTTCTGCAGCAATACACCTTCCCCTACGAACTGGACAAGGATGGATTGCCGGGCGTGAAATTCAAGCCGGTCGAAGGCGGAACCGCCTGCCAGTTCATGGTCGAGGAAGGCTGCAGCGTTTACCAAGACCGCCCTGCCGCCTGCCGCTACTATCCCGTCGCCCTCCTCTCCATGCGCCGTTCGGATGAATACACCGATCGCACCGCCTATGCTCTGGTGCAGGAAAAGCACTGCCTCGGACACCAGGAACCGCGCAAACTGACCATCGAAGAATACCGCCAGGAACAAGGCGTTGGCGACTATGACGAGAAGAGCCGCGGCTGGCGCCAATTGATCCTGAAAAAAAAATCTGCCGGCCCTTCTGTCGGTAAACCGCCGCAAATCTCCAATCAGCTGTTTTTCATGACCAGCTACGACCTGGACCGCTTCCGTGCCTTCGTCATCAGTCCTTCTTTCAATGAATCCTACATTGTGCCGGTTGAGACCATGGCTGAAATTGTGGCTGACGATGAAAAACTGATGGAATTCGGCTTCAATTTCCTCAAGCATTCGCTCTTCAATGAACCATTTCTCGAAGAACAGGAAGGCGCTTTCGAAAAACGCCGTGCCCGGCTGAATGCACGTGCCCAGACGATCATTGCCGAAATGCAAAAAGACCGTCAAAAAATGGAAGATGACAAGTACAGCCCGGACCCCAGGCCAGGCGACTGCGGTTGCGGCGGCAACGATTAGGCAAGCAGACAGGATGGAAGCACACTCACTGGCACCGGAACAGCACTTTATCCATGACGAGCCCTACTATGAACCGATAGGGCAGGAAATCGAGATCTTCGAGGCGGCCTACCAGAACAGGCTGCCCATCCTGCTCAAAGGGCCGACGGGGTGTGGCAAGACGCGTTTCATGGAATACATGGCATGGCGGCTCAAGCGCCCGCTGATCACGGTTTCCTGCCATGACGACCTGACCGCCTCCGACCTGGTGGGGCGTTTCCTGGTCAAGGGCGGCGAAACCGTCTGGGTGGATGGACCGCTGGCCCGCGCCGTGCGCGCTGGCGGAATCTGCTATCTGGACGAGATCGTCGAAGCGCGCAAGGACACCATGGTGGTGATCCACCCCCTGGCTGACGACCGCCGCGCACTGCCCATGGAAAAGCTCGGCACCCTGCTGGAAGCCAACGACGACTTCTGCCTCGCCATTTCCTACAATCCCGGCTACCAGAGTGTTCTGAAGGATCTCAAGCAAAGCACCCGGCAGCGCTTTGTCGCGCTGGAATTCAATTACCCTGCCGCGGAACTGGAGCGCAAGATCGTCAGCAACGAATCCGGGGTGCCGCAGGATACCGCAGAGAAACTGGTCAAGTTCGCCCAAATGACGCGCAACCTGAAGGGCAGCGGCCTGGAAGAAGGCGCCAGCACGCGACTTCTGGTACATGCCGCGAAACTCATGGCCTCGAACATCGAACCCGTCACGGCATGCCAGAGCGCCATTGCCCAAGCGCTTACCGATGATGAAGAGATGCTGGCTGCCGTGCAGGAACTCTCGTCGTCCTTGTTCTAATGCGCAGGATTAACAGTTTTTTCTGGCTGCCGTGACAGCCCATCCAGAATCCGCCGGCGCCATTACCTGTTATCTCGAGGACTTGCTCGAGGTCGAGTTCACTTTTCTCCACGTCGAAGAATTGGCGATATCGCTTGCAGCGCTGGCGTCCGAGGATAGGGATTTTTTGCTAGGCTGGACACGGCGCATAGCCAGCACCAACATCCAGATTGCTTATCAGTTCGCGCTGCGCGCCATAAAGCAGCTCGATCGCATGGACCGGCGTCTGATCGAGGCATGGGCTTTGCACGCCATGGACACCTATGATCGCAGCGGCCTGTCCTCGGGCATGCGCGTCATCAAGGAAGTGGAAAACTTTGCCCACCAGAGCCACGAGCGCTCAGCCGGAGTGGTGTTTGAGGATGTCGGCGGCATCATGCTCAATTTCGTACACGGGCTATCCGGACGGCGTCTCAAGCTGGAACAGGGTGATGCCGCCTACACCGACAGCGAAACGCTGTTCCTTCCGGCTGTCATTGCCCGCATGCAAACGGCGAGCGACAACTTCACCCTGTGCAAGGCCATGGTCGCCATGCTGTGGGCGCAAACACGTTATGGCAGCTTTCGCACCGATCTCCCAGAGCAACTCAAAGCCTACGGCGATGCCGAATGCGCGCGGAAACACTTTCAGGTGCTTGAAACCCTGCGCCTGGAGGCCTGCATTGCACGCGAGCTGCCCGGCCTGCACCGCGAGATGCAGAGGCTGCGTGCCGAACTGGACGAAACGCTCCCATCCGCATGGCAGTATTTCGCCCATGAACTGGGGAAACCCGAGGCCAGCGTCAAAGACAGCCTGCGCCTGCTGGCCGAAGCCTATGCCGGGCCGATGCCTCCTGACATTTGCTACCAGGGCGAGATTCGCCCCGAGGCCGTCGCTCAATGCATGGCTGCGCGCATAGCCAAGGAAAAAATCCTGCTGCGGGTGAAGCTGGCACAACTCGAACAGGAACTGAAGAAACACCGCCCGGATGAAGCGGAGGACCGGCCGGTGCAATTCGGATTGACTGAAAAACCCGAAACCGAGCATGAGCAGGCAGCGCTGGAGCTCACCCTGGATGGCGCGCCCATCGCCCCGCCTGAGGGCGTGCGCCAGCTGCTTACCTCGATTCAGCTCGATCTGGGCGAGATTCCGCCTGAATATCTGGTCGCCGCCGGGCCGGGCGAATACGACCCAAGTTTGTATGAGGAAAAAACCGCCGACCCGGACGATGTCTGGCAAGGCACTTATCATGAAGAAGGCGCTTCGCTCTATCCGGAGTGGGATTACGGCCGCCAGCATTACCGCAAGAACTGGTGCGTGATGCGCGAAAAGGACGTAATCCCGGTACACGACGGTTTCCGCGAGGCCACGCTGGAGAAATACAGCGGCCTGGTTAAACACCTGCGCAAGACCTTCGAGGCCATGCGCGACGAAAACCGCCTGATGAAACGCCAGGCCTATGGCGACAACGTGGACATCGACGCGCTGGTGGAAGCGCTCGCCGATGCCCGCGACGGCAGCGAAATGAGCGAGCGCCTGTTCATGCGCATGCATCGCAGCGAACGCAACATCGCGGTGATGTTCATGGTGGACATGAGCGGCAGCACGCGCGGCTGGATCAACGATGCCGAGCGGGAATCTCTGGTGCTGCTCGCCGAAGCGCTGGAAACCCTGGGCGACCGCTACGCCATTTACGGCTTTTCCGGCACGACGCGCAAGCGCTGCGAGTTGTTCCGCATCAAGCGCTTCGACGAGCCCTATAACTCGGAAGTGCAAGCACGCATCAGCGGCATCCGCCCGCAGGAATACACCCGCATGGGCTTCGCCATTCGCCATCTGACCCGCGTGCTGAACGAAATCGAGGCGCGCACCAAGCTGCTGATCACGCTTTCGGATGGCAAACCTGACGACTACCACGACAACTACCGTACCCAATACGGCATCGAAGACACCCGCAAAGCGCTGCAGGAAGCGCAGCGCAGCGGCATCCACCCGTTCTGCATCACGCTTGACGAGAAAGCACGTGATTACCTTCCCCACCTCTATGGCGCGGTGAATTACACTGTGATCGATGAAGTTAACAAGCTGCCGTTCAAGGTCGCGGACATTTACCGGCGATTGACGACCTGATGGATTCAGATAAGCTTGGCAAAATTTTTTAGGTGACAATAATGCACATTTCCCGGGTTTTTCTGCTTGCCGCACTGTTGCTCATTTCAGGCTCTGCCTCCGCCCAGTCCGGTGGCGGCGGTGGCGGCGCTTCGCCTTACGCCAAGCTGGAAACATTTACCGTCAATCTGCGGGGATTGACGCAATATTTACAAGTCGACATATCACTCAAGCTAGCCGACCCCAAGATTGCCGAGTCCATCAAGGGATGGAGCCCTGTCATCCGCCACGAGCTAATTCTGGTGCTCAGCAGCCAAAACGGCGAGGAGCTTGCAACACTGGCCGGCAAGAAAAAAATGACGGGCCAGATCAAGGCCGCCATCAACAAGGTGCTGAAACTGGATGCCAAAGAAGGCGTAACGGACGTTCTGTTCGAATCTTTCGTGATCCAATAAGCCATGTCAGGACTATCCGGGTGCGCACGCACCTGGTTGGGCACTGACTTCAAGATCACAAATGGCGGCATCTCCTGCCGTCAATTCAAACACATTTCCCTGCAGGCCACGGTCCGCACCATGCCCAGGCACCTTGCCCGGTTTTGGTGCAATAACTCAGTCGCCCCCTCTGAAAAATGACAGTTATTAAATATTTATCAGCATGTTGCGATTGTGGCACGTTAATTGCTTGATGTGTTTCATCCTGGCCCACGGATCACCCATAGGAGCACAACATGTCCGACCGTTTCAATCTTCTTGATTTTTCCAAAGCGAATATCCGCACCCTGCATCTGACCTGGCTGGCCTTCTTTGTCAGCTTCATGGTGTGGTTTGCGCATGCCCCCCTGATGCCTTTTATCCGCGAAGCATTGCAGCTCACGGATCTTCAGACCAAGGTGCTACTGATTCTCAACGTAGCCATGACCATTCCGGCCCGCATCCTGGTCGGCATGCTGGTCGATCGCTATGGGCCGCGCATCATGTTCTCGTCCATCCTGGTTCTGGGCGGGCTGGCCAGCATCGCATTTTCCCTGGCCGACAATTTCCAGCAACTGGCGCTGCTGCGTTTCCTCTCCGGCTTCGTCGGCGCGGGCTTCGTGGTTGGCATCCGCATGATCTCGGAATGGTTTCCGGCACGCCAGACCGGCGTTGCCCAGGGTGTGTATGGCGGCTGGGGCAACTTCGGCTCAGCCGGAGCTGCAGGCTTGCTGCCCATCATCGCCGCAAGCGTGGGCGGTCCGGATGGATGGCGCTATGCGATTGCTCTTACCGGTCTGATCGCCATCGGCTACGGCATGCTTTTTTACTGGCGCGCGCGCAACACTCCAAAAGGCTCGACCTATTTCAAGCCCAAGAAAACCGGCGCGCTGGAAATCACCAGCAAATTCGATCTGGCGCTGTACATCGTGATGAACATTCCCATGTACCTGGCCCTGGGCGTGCTGGCCTGGAAACTCTCCCCCAGCGGCATGAAACTGCTGGGCCAAGGCACGGTATACACCATCTATGCTGTCCTGACGCTCACCTACCTGGTCCAGGTATGGAAAATCTGGCAGGTGAATTCCCATGTGCTGAAAGCGCCCGTGCCTGAGTTGCAACGCTACTCCTTCACCCAGGTCGCCATTCTGGATCTGGCATACATGGTGACATTCGGCACCGAACTGGCGGTGGTTTCCATGCTGGCGCTGTTCTATGTGGACATGTTTGCCATGGACAAGGTTACTGCAGGTCTCCTGGCGGGCTCGTACGCGGTCATCAACCTGATTGCCCGGCCTGCCGGCGGCATGCTGAGCGACAAGTTCGGGCGCAAGCTCACGCTCATCATCGTCTTTGTCGGTATTGCGCTGAGCTTCATGACCCTGAGCAATGTGAGCACGGGATGGAGCCTGCCCATGGTGGTGCTGGTGGCGACCCTGGGCGGCATTTTCTCCAAAGCCGGATCGGGCGCCGTCTATGCCATGGTGCCCCTGATCCAGCGCCGCCTCACAGGACAGATCGCCGGCATGGCCGGCGCTTACGGCAACGTGGGCGGCGTGGCTTTCCTCACGGTCCTGGCCATGGTCTCGACGCAGGTATTCTTCCTGGTGATCGGCGTGGCTGCGGCCACGGTGCTGCTGTTCATCGCGGCCTTCCTGCGCGAGCCCAAAGGGCACATGACCGAAGTGCTGCCGGATGGCACCGTGCAACTGATCGAAGTACACTGACCGCAGCAACAAAATTTAACCACGAAGTTCACGGAGGGTACGGAGGAAAAGCAATGGATGGCAGGCCTTGGCATTCTCCCGTTGCGTGAGGCGAATAAAGCCTTTCTCCGTGTTCTCAGTGTTTTCCGTGGTTTCCATTTCATCAAAAGCCAGCCCCGCCGCGGCGGGTTTTGTGCTGTGGGAGCCTTGGCATGAGCAAAACCCTGACCCTCAGCCTGGGGCAGCATTCGATTGCCGGCATCAAGCCGCAGAACGAGGATTTCTACGGCGCACTGGTTCCCACGGGCTCAATACTGGACAGCAAGGGCATCTGCGTCGCCATCGCCGATGGGGTAAGCGCCAGCGAAGGCGGCAAGGACGCCAGCCAGATCGCGGTGCGCCAGTTCCTCGACGATTACTACAGCACGCCCGATTCGTGGTCCACTAAGCATGCCGCGACCAAGGTGCTGGGCGCGCTCAACCTCTGGCTCTACAACCAGGGACAGAAGCTCTATGGCGGCAATTGCGGCCTGGCGACCACGTTCAGCGCCATCGTCCTCAAGTCCCAGACGGCCCACCTGTTTCATGTCGGGGACAGCCGCATCTACCTGCTGCGCGAAGGCCAGCTGGAGTGCCTCACCCGCGACCACCGCGTGCATTTCGGCGGCCAGAACGATTACCTGGCCCGGGCGCTGGGCATCGATGCGCGCCTGGACATCGACTACCACACCCGCCCCCTGCAGGCCGGCGACTGCTTCATTCTAACCACGGATGGCGTGCACGACGTCCTGCGCGAGGAGGTGCTGGAGCGCATTCTGGCGGAGCACGCAGCCGAGCCCCAGAAACTTGCGGAAATGCTGGTGGAACAGGCGCTCAAACAGGGCAGCCAGGACAACATCACCTGCCAGGTGATACGCATCGATGCGCTGCCGCAAGCCGACAAGGGCGAATTCTTCGAACACCTGGCCAGCCTGCCCTTCCCGCCCGACCTCAAGGCCGGGCAGGTGCTGGACGGCTACCGCATACTGCGCGAGCTCAACGCCACCTCGCGCAGCCAGGTCTACCTGGCGGAGGATACGCTGGCATCACCCGAGACCAAGGTGGTCATCAAGACCCCCTCGCAGAATTACAACGACGACCCGCTCTACATCGAGCAATTCCTGCTCGAGGAATGGGTCGCGAAGCGGCTGGACTCGCCGCACCTGATCAAGATCTGCGACCGCGCCGCGCGGCCGCGCACCTTTCTTTACAGCGTGGTCGAATACATCGAGGGCCAGACCCTGCGCCAGTGGATGCACGACAACCCCAGCCCCGGCGTGGACCGCGTCCGCGCCACGGTGGACCAGATCGCGCGCGGCCTGCGCGCCATGCACCGGATGGAAATGATCCACCAGGACCTGAAGCCCGACAACATCCTGATCGACCGCAACAACACCCTGAAAATCATCGACTTCGGCTCCACCCGCATCGCCGGCCTGGCCGAGACCCAAAGCGTGCTGGAGCACAAGCACATCGTCGGCACCGCCAGCTATTCCGCTCCGGAATACTTCAGGGGCGAGCCGGGCACCGACCGCTCTGACATCTTCTCGCTGGGCGTGATCGCCTACGAAATGTTCACCGGCAAGCTGCCCTACGGCGAAATCACGCCCGAACAGGCCGCGCGCAAGAAATTCACCTACACCCCCGCCAGATTGCACAACCCCGCGATTCCGGAGTGGGTGGATGCCGCGCTGGAAAAAGCCACCCATCCCCACCCCAACCGGCGCTACGAACTCGAATCCGAATTCATCGCCGACCTGACCCGCCCAAACCAGCGCCTCGTCCATGAAGGCCGCAGCCGCCCCCTGCTGGAACGCAACCCGCTGGGATTCTGGAAAGGGCTGGCGCTGATGCAGCTGGGGGTGATTCTGGTTCTGGGCTACTTGTTGCTGACGGGAACAGTCAGAATGTAAACTTCTGGTTTCGACCAGCGGAAGTTGGACGGTTCGAACAGCAGACGTTCACACCGCCCATTGCTGGCTAGAAAAATGGATTGATGATTTACCCTTGGAGTATTGATTCGGCATGGCACTCCAAGTTGCTATAATCCGTCCATGACGAATCCCCTCTCTCCCAAGAAACGATTGTTCGAGCAATTCGCCCGTGTGGCGAAATCCCTCGCTAGCGCCAACCGCCTGGAACTGCTGGAAGCCCTGGCCCAGGGCGAGCGCGGCGTGGACGCGCTGGCGCAGGCCAGCGGCATGTCGGTCGCCAACACCTCCCATCATCTGCAGATCCTTCGCGACGGCGGCCTGGTGCAGTCGCGCAAGGAAGGCCTGCAGGTCATCTACCGCCTGGCGGGCGATGACGTGCTGCGCCTCATCACGGCCATGCAGCAGGTGGCAGAACTCCATCTGGCCGAAGTGGACCGCATCGTGCGCGACAACTTCGCGAGCAAGGACAATCTCACCCCGCTGCGCCGCGAGGAGTTGCTGGAGCAGGTGCGCTCCGGCAGCGCCATGGTGATCGACGTGCGCCCCCCGTCCGAATATGCCGCCGGCCATATCGAAGGCGCGGTCAACATCCCCCTCGACTCCCTCGCCGACCGGCTCGACCAGCTCCCGCGCGACCAGGAGATCGTCGCCTACTGCCGCGGCCCCTACTGCATGCTGGCCTTCGACGCCGTGGCCCGGCTGCGCGAGGAAGGCTTCCGCGCCCGCCGCCTGGAAGACGGCTTCCCCGAGTGGAAAGCCGAGCAACACCCCGTCGGCGGAAACTAATTCCGAAACGGCAATAGCACACAAACTCCGGCGCATCCTTTCTTCCCAAAAATTTTAATTGACACTCGCCCTCTTTCTCAGCACACTAATCAAATATTCATTTGAATAGTTGATTGAGGTTTCACCATGTCTATCCTGCATAACACCTTCCTCGCGGTTACATTGTCTGTCACCAGTATCCTGCCTGCCGTTGCCGCCGACAGTCCTGCGGTGAAAGCACTGGAAGAGTATTTCGAATTCTCCGAATACGGCGGCGCAACCATTCTGCCGGAGCAGATTCCGGCGGAAGAGTGGAAGAAAATCCATGTCATCGATACCCGTGATGCCGAGCAGTTCAACAAGGCCCACATCCCCGGTGCCGTGAACATAGACTGGCGCCAGGTGCTGGGACGCCGCGCCGAACTGCCGACGGACAAAATGGTGCTGCTGTACTGCAATGCCGGAACGCTCTCCGCCCAGGCCGGTCTGGCGCTACGGGTGGCCGGTCTGGACAACGTGCGCATCCTGCAGGGCGGATTCAATGAATGGAAAGCCAAGGGTGGCTTCAACGCCAACCGGCGCGCCCTGAAAAACAGCAAGAAAGGAGAGTAGCCATGAACTACCTGTTCATTCTCAACGACCCGCCTTATGGCACCGAGCGCAGCTACAACGGCCTGCGCCTGGCGCGCACCTTGTCCAAGACCGAGGGCAACGAAATCCGCGTCTTTCTGCTGGGCGATGCGGCCCTGTGCGCCAAGGCCGGGCAGAAGGTTCCCCAGGGCTACTACAACATCGAGTTTTTCATCCAGAGCATCCTGAAACGCAATGGCCAGATCGGCGTATGTGGCGTGTGCATGGAGGCACGCGGCCTGCGCGACGAGGAACTGATTACCGGCGCACAGCATTCCACCCTGGAGCACCTGGCAGAGTGGACGGAGTGGGCCGGCAAGGCGCTGACGTTTTAAAAATTTTGCCACCAATTAAGTATTCGTTTGAATTGCATAACATGAGGAGCACGCCATGATTATCCTGGCCATTATTTCCGGCGCGGTCACCGGCATCGTATTGGGTCTGTTCGGCAGCGGCGGTTCCATCATCGCCATGCCGGCGCTGATGTACCTGCTCGACGTGGAGGCCAAGTCGGCCATCGCCATGAGCATGGGCATCGTGGCGGTCACCGCCACCATTTCGGGCTGGGACAACTGGCGGCGCGGCAATGTCGATATCAAGGTGGCGGCAATGTTCGGCCTGTTCGGCGTAATCGGCACCTATGGCGGCGCCCGCCTCGGGGTTTACACGCCGGTGCAGGTGCAGCTCACCCTGTTCGCGCTGGTGATGTATGCCGCCGCCTGGAAGATGCTGCAGCCCAAAAAGCAGACCATCGCCCAACTGGCCACGGCGGGCGGCCCGCCCTTGTCGGAAGATGAGGTCATTTCCGCGCACATGGGGCATATCGCCGCGCACGGCGTCGGCGTGGGCGTGCTGACCGGGCTGGTGGGCGTGGGCGGCGGATTCCTGATCGTGCCTGCGCTGGTGCTGCTGTCCGGCATCCCGATGAAGCTCGCCATCGGCACCTCGCTGGTCATCGTCGCCGCCAAATCCTATGCTGGTTTCGTCGGTTATGTCGGGGCGGTGCCGGTGGACTGGACCACCATGGCCGCCTTCACCACGGTGACGGTGGCCGGCAGCTTTGTAGGCACGCGCATCGCGCACCGCTTCTCGCAGGCAACCCTGAAGCGCAGCTTCGGCGTATTCCTGGTGTTCGTGGCAAGCTATATCCTGCTCAAGAGCGTAGGGTGAGACGAAGCAACCCCATCACTGAATCTCTCACCGCCTGTGGCAATGACGGCAAGGAAAGTGCAAAATCAAACTAATCAGATTTTGCGGAGCAGAACATGGACAAACCCCAGGGCCAGCGTACCTGCCTCTACGACACCTGCCAGCTCGATGCGGTGCTCGACCACATGGCCTGGCAGGCGGCCGGTTTCCTCACCGGCAGGCAGCAGGTCATGCTGGTGGGCATCCTGCGCCGCGGCGCGCCGCTGGCGGAAATGCTGCATGAACGACTGCGGCGCAACTATGGCCTGGACCGGATTACCAGGCTCGATCTCAAGATCAAGCGCTACGCGGACGACCTGACCCTCCTCCACCCGGAAACGCAGCTGACCGAAAACCCCGAACACGCCAATCTGGACCTGAGCGGCACCACCCTGCTGGTGGTGGACGACGTGATGTACCGGGGTCACTCCATGCTGCGCGCGGTGCAATATCTCGCCAACCGGAACCCCGCCGAAATCCGCACCGTGGTGCTGGTAGACCGCGGCGCGGCCAAGCTGCCGGTGCGCACCGACATCGTCGGGGTGCGGCTGGACGTGGCGCCCGAGCACATCATCGAGTGCAACGTGCCGCCTTATGAAGAACAGTTCAAGATCGAGCTGCTCCAGCCCCTCCGCGCTTGACGCCGGCCAGGCTCATCCTTCGGCAGCAGACAGGCCGGTTCCTTGCAGCCGAAGACCGAAAAATAGCGCCACCATAGCCACACCAAGAGCGGCAGCAAAGCGACCGCTCCCCACGTAGGTCATCACCGGCAGGCAACGGGTCGAAAGTGTGAAATCGTGGTTTTCGAAAGCAGCCACTCAGCCGGGATTGCCAAACATTCAAATCTGCAAAAACACCACTCCCTCCTCCACCTTGACCGGATAGGTGCCGACGCAGCCTTCGTCCGGCGCCAGTGCCTTGCCGTCGTCGAAGCAGATGTTCATGCCGTGCAGCGGGCAGGTCACGGTGTTGCCGGAGACGATGCCCTGGGACAGGGGGCCGCCCTTGTGGGGGCATTTGTCGTTCATGGCGAAGATGCCGTCGCCGGCGTTGCGGAACACTGCGATGTCCTTTCCGTCGTGGCGCACCACGCGCGCGCCCTGCTGGGGGAATTCGCTTAGCGGCGCGATCTTGATCCAGTTGCTCATGTGATACTCCTGTGTATTAAGCTGAAAAGTTTGATTTACCACGGAGGACACGGAGAGCACGGAGAAAATACAATGTAAAACAAAAGAATGTTTTCCTTCGTGCTCTCCGTGTCCTCCGTGGTTCAATCCGGTTTTATCAAACCGACAAAACCTCGAATTCGTGCTTGGCGACGCCATCCTTGACGCGCTCGGCCCAGGGATCTTTTTCCACCGAAAGCGCGTAGAGCAGGCGCTGGTAGAGCGCCTTGCGGCCCGCCTCGTCTTCCAGCACGCGCTTTTTGATGTAGTCCATGCCGACGCGCTGCATCCAGTGCACGGTGCGATCCAGGTAGCGGGCTTCCTCGCGGTAGACCTGGATGAAGGCGCCGCTGTATTCCAGCACTTCCTCCGCCGTCTTGACCTTGACCAGGAATTCGGCCACTTCGGTCTTGATGCCGCCATTGCCGCCGACGTAGATTTCCCAGCCGGAATCCACGCCGATGATGCCCACGTCCTTGATGGCGGCCTCGGCGCAGTTTCTGGGGCAGCCGGAGACGGCGAACTTGACCTTGTGGGGCGCCCACATTTTCCAGAACGCCTTTTCAAGGTCGATGCCCATCTGGGTGGAGTTCTGCGTGCCGAAGCGGCAGAATTCGCTGCCGATGCAGGTTTTCACGGTGCGCAGCGCCTTGCCGTAGGCATGGCCGGAAGGCATGTCGAGATCGGCCCAGACGCCCGGCAGGTCTTCCTTCTTGATGCCGAAAAGGTCGATGCGCTGGCCGCCGGTGACGCGGATCATGGGCACTGCGTACTTGTCCGCCACGTCGGCGATGCGGCGCAATTCGGAGGCATTGGTGGTGCCGCCCCACATGCGCGGCACCACGGAATAGGTGCCATCCTTCTGGATGTTGGCATGGACGCGCTCGTTGACGAAGCGCGATTGGGCGTCGTCTATCGCCTCGCCCGGCCAGGTGGAGATCAGGTAGTAGTTGAGCGCCGGACGGCAGGTGGCGCAGCCGTCCGGAGTGCGCCATTCGAGGAATTTCATGGTGTCCGGGATGGAGAGCAGCTTGTGCTCGCGGATCGCGGCGCGCACTTCATCGTGAGTGTGCTCGGTGCAGCCGCAGACCGGCTTGACTGCCGGGGTGGCGGAGTAGTCGCCGCCCAGCGTTGAAGAAAGGATCTGCTCCACCAGGCCGGAGCAGGAGCCGCAGGAGCTGGCGGCCTTGGTGTGTTTCTTCACGTCGTCCAGGGTGAACAGGCCCTTTTCCTTGATGGCCTTGACGATGGTTCCCTTGCACACGCCGTTGCAGCCGCACACTTCCATTTCATCGGTCATGGCGGCGGCCTTGTTCTGGCCGGCATGGCCGCCGTCGCCGAGATGGTTCTGGCCGAACATGAGGTGGTCGCGGATGTCCGAAACGTTGCGCCCCTCGCGCAACAGCTGGAAGTACCAGGCGCTGTCCACTGTATCGCCATAGAGGCAGGCGCCCACCAGCTTGTTGTCCTGGATCACCAGCTTCTTGTACACGCCGCCCACCGGGTCGGACAGGACGATATCCTCGGTTTGCCCGCCACCACCGAAATTCCCGGCGGAAAACAGGTCGATGCCGGTGACCTTTAGCTTGGTCGAAGTGACCGATCCCACGTAGCGGCCAATGCCCATTTCAGCCAGGTGGTTGGCGCACACCTTGGCCATTTCGAACAGCGGCGCCACCAGCCCGTAGGAGGTTCCGCGATGGCTGACGCATTCGCCGATGGCGTAAATGCGCGGGTCGTAGGTCTGCATGGTGTCGTTCACCACGATACCCTTGTCGCAGTAGATGCCGGCGGATTCCGCCAGCGCGGTATTGGGCCGGATGCCCACGGCCATCACCACCAGGTCGGCGGGGATTTCGCTGCCATCCTTGAAGCGGATGGCGGATACTTTGCCTTGGCTGCCGGAGATCAGTTCGGTCTGCTTCTGCAGCAGGAACTTGAGCCCCTTTTCTTCCAGTGATTTCTGCAGCAGCCTGGCGGCGGTCCGGTCGAGCTGGCGTTCCATCAGCCATTCCGCGATATGCACCACGGTCACGTCCATGCCGCGCAGCATGAGGCCGTTGGCCGCTTCCAGGCCAAGCAGGCCGCCGCCGATGACCACAGCGTGCTTGAATTTCTCTGCAGCATCGACCATGGCGTCCACGTCATGGATATCGCGGAATCCGATCACGCCGTCCAGATCTTTGCCCGGCACCGGCAGGATGAACGGGTTGGAGCCGGTGGCCAGGATCATGCGGTCGTACTCGGCGAAGGTGCCGTCTTCCGCATACACTATCCGGTTCTTGCGGTCGATCTTGTTGACCTTCTTGTTGAGATGCAGGGTGATGCCGTTATCACGGTACCAGTCAACGTCGTTGAGCATGATGTCCTTGATGGTCTGCTCGCCGGACAGCACGGGCGACAGCATGATGCGGTTGTAGTTGCCATGCGGCTCGGCGCCGAAGACCGTGATGTCGTACATGTCCGGAGCCAGCTTCAGCAGTTCTTCGAGGGTGCGCACCCCGGCCATGCCGTTTCCTACCATCACCAGTTTGATTTTCTTCATCAATGTTTCTCCAGGAATTTTAATAGTGCCCACGTCAGGTGAGCTCAACTTCACTGTGGAGCACTAAAGCAAACGCCGTGCCAATTTTTTAATATATTGTTTTTTTGGCATATTTTTTTTACCAGTGGAGTTTATGGACACGCCATGCACCCAAAGCAATCGAGCCAAGCTGTTTATGCCCTGATATGGGGCGTAGACAATCTACAGTGAGCGCCTTGCTCGCTCCATGGCGCCATCCTTGCGAAGAGCGGCCTCCCCCGCCAGGCGTTTCAGCTCCGGCAGGCATGAGCCGCATTCGGTGCCGCATTTAAGCCTATTTTGCAGGGATGCAAGGTCGCCGCCGTTCGCGATGGCATCGAGGATTTCACGCTCCGACACGTTCTTGCAGTTGCAAACGATTTTTCCGCGCGCAACGCCACCCACGGGCGGCGTATTCAGCGGTGCCAGCGCCCACAGGCGGATCTGCTCGAAGGGCAAGCCGGCTGCAATCATTTCCTTGAGCCAGTCGCGCGCCAGCGTTTCCCCGGTGAGCCTGGCTCCGACCACCTGGCCCTGATCGACCAGGATGCGCTTGGAAATGCTCCGGCTGGCATCCTCATAGCTGATGGTCGCATCTTCATCATCCAGCCCCAGCAGGCGGTCCAGCTTCTCGACCAGGATCGGGTCTATCGGCAGATCTCCCGCCACGCGCAGCACCAGCACCGGCTCGTCTTGCCCGTACAGCCCCAGGGAGGCATGCTGAAAGCGCGCCAGCAAGGGCTGCACGCGCTCCATCTGGGCAAGCGCGCCGTGCCGCCGCAGCGCGACCATTTGCCAGGTGTAAGGCAGCTTTTCAACATTCACGGCGGCATGCTTGAGTTCGGGCTGGAACGACACCGGGTCGAATGCCGTGCTCGTCAAGGCATTGGCGCCGGGCGAGTTCATGAAGCGGCTGCCCCAGTGCATGGGCAGGAACACCTGGGCCGGCGGCATTTCCGGCGAGGACTGCGCCCGTACCGTACAGGCTCCGCGCTTGCTGGACACGCGCACCACGTCGCCGTCCTTCAGGCCGCGCAGACGCATATCCGCCGCATTCATGGCCAGCACGGGCTCCTCGGCATGGCTGAACAGGCGCGCCACCGTGCCGGTGCGCGTCATGCCGTGCCAC
The DNA here is from genome assembly GCA_964384915.1 of uncultured Sulfuricella sp. GTDB lineage: Bacteria > Pseudomonadota > Gammaproteobacteria > Burkholderiales > Sulfuricellaceae > Sulfurimicrobium. The sequence goes on from CAYLMA010000017.1 coordinate 52,875, forward strand.
TGGTCGCGCAAGCGCCCGGTGTTGAGGTGGAACGGGTAAAGGGCATTGGTCGGCTCCGCCACGCCCTGGTATTGCGCATTCGAAAAGCTGGCTTTGCCCGTTGGCGTGGGGAACACGCCGTCCGTGTACAGGCGCGCCTTGCCGCTATTCTCGCCCGCCCGGAACGGCCACTGCTGCGGGCCGCGCTCGTCCAGCAGCGAGTAGGACAGGCCGGTGACATCCAGGTCGCGGCCGCGCGTCGTTTCGCGGTGCTCGTTGAAGACGTCTTCCGCGCAGGCATAGGGAAACAGGCTTGGCCCGGCCGGGTGTTTGAGTTTGATGCTTAGCCTGCGGGCAAAATCGGTGGCGATTTCCCAATCCGGCCTAGCCTCGCCGGGAGGAATGCAGGCGGTTTGAAGATGGGTGATGCGCCGCTCTGAATTGGTCACCGCCCCCTCCTTCTCGCCCCAGCTCGCGGCAGGCAGCAGCAGATCGGCGTAGGGAGCCGTTTCGGTGCAGCGGTAGGCTTCCTGCAGGATGACGAATTCGGCCTGTTCCAGCGCTTCGCGCACCATGCCCTGGTCGGGCAGGGAAAGCGCCGGATTGGTGCACACGATCCAGACCGCCTTGATCTCGCCCTGGCGCAAGGCCTCGAACATTTCCACGGCGGTTTTCCCGGGGCGTTCTGGAATGCCGTCCACCCCCCACAGCCGGGCCACTTCGGCACGATGCTCCGGATTGGCAAGATCCCGATGCGCCGGCAACAGGTTGGACATCCCCCCCACTTCGCGCCCGCCCATGGCATTCATCTGGCCTGTCAGGGAAAGCGGCCCGGCACCGGGCTTGCCGATCTGTCCGGTGGCCAGGTGCAGGTTGATCAGCGCGGCATTCTTGTCCGTCCCGTGGCTGGACTGGTTCAGCCCCTGGCAATATAGCGACAGGCTGGCGCCCGATTCGCCGAACCACTTGGCCGCCTGAATGATGTCCTTGGCCGGAATGCCGCAAGTCCCCGCGACGGTTTGAGGCGTGTATTCGCGCACTGTTTCCTTGAGCGCTTCGAACCCCTCGGTATGCGCGCGGATAAAACTCATGTCCGCCAGCCCCTCCCACAACAGCACATGCAGCATGGCGTTGAACAGCGCCACGTCCGTGCCGGGCAGGATGGGGAGGTGAAGATCGGCGGCGGACGCGGTATCGGTGCGGCGCGGATCGACGACGATGATTTTCAGGCCGGGGTCGGCCTGCCTGGCCGCCTCGATGCGGCGAAACAGGATGGGATGGGCATACGCGGTATTCGAACCGGCGATGAAAATGCATTTTGCCTGCTCGATATCCTCGTAGCAGGCCGGCGGCGCATCCACCCCCAGCGTCTGCTTGTAGCCCGCCACGGCGGACGACATGCACAGGCGGGAGTTGGTGTCGATATTGTTGGTGCCGATCAGCCCCTTGGCCAGCTTGTTGAAAACATAGTAGTCCTCGGTGAGCAATTGGCCCGACACATAAAATGCCACGCTGTCCGGGCCGTGCGTGCGTATGGTCGCGGCCAAACGGTCGGCGGCGTAATCCAGCGCCTCGTCCCAGTCCAGCCTCTGGCGCGCGGCACCGCGTTCCAGCCGCAATTCCGGATATAGCGCGCGGGTGTCGTTCACTGCCGAGCGGTGCAGATTGGCGCCCTTGGTGCAGAGACGCCCGAAATTCGCGGGGTGATCGGGGTCGCCTCGCACCTCGACAATTTTTCCCTTGTCGGCGGTGATGATGACCCCGCAGCCAACGCCGCAGTAACAGCAGGTGGATTTGACTTCTTTCATTCTATTTCATCAACACTAAGCTGCCGGCCGCAACTGGCGCCGGTAGAGGAAGTCCAGCACCGCGCCGCGGTATTCGTGATACCTGGCGTCGTTGGCCAGCGCCAGGCGCTCGCGCGGGCGCGGCAGGTCCACGGAGAGGATTTCGCCTATGGTCGCAGCCGGGCCGTTGGTCATCATCACGATGCGGTCGGACAGCAGCACCGCCTCGTCCACGTCGTGCGTCACCATCACCACCGTGCTGTGGGTGGCGGCCGTGATCTTCATCAACTCGTCCTGCAGGTGGGCGCGGGTCAGGGCGTCGAGGGCGCCAAACGGCTCGTCCAGCAGCAGCACCTTGGGCTGCATGGAGAGCGCGCGGGCGATGCCGACGCGCTGCTTCATGCCGCCGGAGATTTCGTGCGGGTGCTTGTGCTCGGCATGGGTCAGGCCCACCAGCGCCAGCGCCTCGTGGGTGCGCTTCTTCAGGCTGGCGCGGCTCTCGGCCTGGCCGAACACGCGCTCCACGGCGAGATGGACGTTCTCGAAGCAGGTCAGCCAGGGCAGCAGGCTGTGGTTCTGGAACACCACCCCGCGCTCCGGGCCGGGCCCGGCGATTTCGCGCCCGGCGCAAAGCAGCGCGCCGTCACTGGGCAGGGTCAAGCCCGCCACCAGGTTGAGCAAGGTTGACTTGCCGCAGCCGGAGTGGCCGATCAGCGCGATGAACTCGCCCTGGGCGATGTTCAGGTTGATGTCGCGCAGCGCCACGAAGGGGCCTTTCTTGGTGTTGAACACCTGGCGCACGTTTTCGATTTGGACGTATTTTTCCATGATTTACTCCGTGAATAGTGAGGCGTGAAATGTGAAGTCACTCGGCTACGCCTTTGTTGTGAAGTGTGAAATGGAAAACCATTATTGCTGTACCTTTCACAGCGAAGCGGCTTCACTTTTCACATTTCACAACGAAGTGGCTTCACGCTTCACTCATAACTGAATTTCTTCGCCAGCAGCACCAGCGCCTGCTCCAGCAGCAGCCCGACGATGCCGACGATGAAGATGGCGATGATGATGTGTTCGACGTTGAGGTTGTTCCATTCGTCCCATACCCAGAAGCCGATGCCGACGCCGCCGGTCAGCATTTCGGCGGCAACGATCACCAGCCAGGCCACGCCGATGGAGAGGCGGATGCCGGTCATCATGTAGGGCAGCACGGCGGGAAACAGGATCTTGGTGAAGATCTTCCACTCGGACAGGTTCAGCACCTTGGCTACGTTCATGTAGTCCTGCGGAATGCGACTCACCCCGACTGCCGTGTTGATGATCATGGGCCAAATGGCGGAGATGAAGATCACCCAGATCGCCGCCGGGTCTGCCGCCTTGAACACCAGGAGGCCGATCGGCAGCCAGGCCAGCGGAGACACCGGGCGCAGCAGGCTGATGATGGGCGCCATCATGGCGCTGAGGAACTGGAAGCGGCCGATCATGAACCCCAGGGGGATGCCGATCAGCGCCGCCATGCCGAAACCGATTCCCACGCGCTGCAGGGAGGCCAGGATATTCCAGCCAATGCCCTGGTCGTTGGGGCCCTTGTTGTAGAACGGGTCGCTGAACAAGGCGACAGCCGAATCCCAGGTCTTGAGCGGACCTGGCAACTGCGGACTGGTTTGCGCCACCAGCGACCAGATGGCAACGAACAGCGCAAGACCGAGCAGCGGCGGGATCAACTTAAGCACGATCCCTTTCAAGATGGCATTCCATTGCCGGCCAGGCGACGGCGTATTTTCGGCAGCGCGCAGCAGCGGTGCGCTGGCTGGTGCTATTTCATTAGCGGCAGCGGCCTCCAGGGGGAGCTGTCCGGCATGATTTGCGGTGATTGAATTCATGGTAATTTCCTAATTGTGATATAGCGGCGGGCTAAAATTTTTTGTACTGAAGCCATTTTCCGTTCAGGGTCAACACCATGCGCGGCACGCCCGCCGGGTCTTCGATCTTGCCGATGTCCACCGACATGTCGATGGCGCTCATGATGCCGTCGCCAAAGATTTCATGAGCCACGTCCTTGTAGACCGGCCCATACAGCATGATGGCTTCGTACAGGCGGTAGATGAACGGATCGGTCGGCGGCCATGGCTGGACAGAGGCCCGGTAAGGCACCTTCACCAAGCCGTGCCTGGCCTCCTGAGGCAGTCCAAGAACATCAACCAGGGCGGCGGCCTCCTCCTCCGTTGCCTGACCGTAGCCATAAACCAGCATGGCCGCGTAGACCGGGCTTTTCCCAAGTTTCTCGGCAATCTGCGGCCAGGTCAGGCCCTTGCCATCCTTGGCCTGCAAGGCCATGTCACGAATCTGTTCCTTGTTTGACAACATATCGCTCTCCTTTCAACCGCCTGCCTGAACCATCAAACAGGCGGCCAAATTTTCATGCAGGGGCGTAAGCGGCCTGTTTCATGGCGGATGACAGCATTCCATAGGCTTCCACCCAGGCATCTTTGACTGCCGGGGTAAACTGCTCACCCAGACCCTTGCCCAGCGTCCAGATCAGCGCGCTGCCCACGGTGTCGTAATGCGCTTCCGTCACGCCGTAAGCAACGTGGCCACGCCCCAGATCTTCAATCCTTTCCAGAATGGGGCCCAGATTGCCCAGGCTGTTGACGACGGTATTGATCATCGCCATGAGCTTGCGCCCTTGTTCAACCATATCGCCCCTGAACATGCCGCGCAGGGATGGATCGAGTTCGAACAGCCGTCCGTAGAACAACTGCGCCGCAGTATCCTTGATGGGAAGAACCTGCTGCCAACTGCTGCGAACCAGTGCAATTTTTTCGGGTGTCATGATGTGTGCCTTTCATATTAATCGTAAGTTGATTACGCCTTGATCTTGAATCCGGCAGCGTAAGCTTTCGGGTCCTTGCCGTCCCACACCGTGCCGTCGATCATCTTGCTGCTGCGCATGACATCCTTGGGAACCGGCGTCTTGGTCTGTGTCGCCGCCTGTTTGTAGAGTTCGATCTGGTTGACCTTTTTCGCCACGGCCAGATAGTCCGGATCTTCCTTGAGCAGGCCCCAGCGCTTGTGCTGGGTGAGGAACCACATGCCGTCCGAGAGGTAGGGGAAGTTCACAGTCCCTTCTTCGTAGAATTTCATGTAATTTGCGTCCTGCCATTTCTTGCCGTTGCCGTTGTCGTACTGGCCCAGCATGCGGTCCTCGATCGAGTCGAAGTCGGTGTTGACGTAGGACTTCTCGGCAATGATCTTGGCCACGCCGGAACGGTTTTTCATGTCATCGATATACTTCGAGGCATCAAGGATGGCCATGATCATGGCACGCGCGGTGTTGGGGTATTTCGCCACCCATTCCGCGGTGGTGCCGAGTACTTTTTCCGGATGATCCTTCCAGATTTCCTGGGTCGTGACCGCCGTGAAGCCGACATTGTCCCGGATGGCGCGTGCGTGCCACGGCTCGCCCACACAGTAGCCGTCCATGTTTCCGACGCGCATATTGGCGATCATCTGCGGTGGCGGCACGGTAATGACCTTCACTTCGCTGAAGGGATTCACGCCGTAGCTTGCCAGCCAGTAATACAGCCACATAGCATGGGTGCCGGTGGGGAAAGTCTGGGCGAAGGTATATTCGCGCGGCTCGGCCTTGATCAGCTTGGCCAGCGATGTGCCGTCAACCGCGCCTTTGGCCTTGAGCTGATTTGAAAGCGTGATGCCCTGGCCGTTATGGTTGATATTCATCAGCACGGCCATGTCCTTCTTTGGCCCGCCGATGCCCATTTGCACGCCATAGACCAGGCCATACAGCACATGGGAAGCATCCAGTTCGCCGTTCACCAGCTTGTCACGTACACCTGCCCAGGAGGCCTCCTTGCTGGGCACGATCTTGATGCCGTATTTCTTGTCGAAACCCATCACCGAGGCGATCACCACCGATGCGCAATCGGTCAGGGGAATGAAGCCGATCTTCACCTCGGTCTTTTCCGGCGCATCGGAACCCGCCGCCCAGGCACCGTTGCGGATGGCTGGGTCGACCATGGCCATCAATGCGCCCGCCCCCAATAAGCTTGCACCCTTTTTCATGAAATCTCTCCGGCTGCTTTTGAAATCTTCACTCATGGCTCTCTCCTGATAAAAAAACACAAAACAAAAAAGGCGTCGCATCTGCGGGAGAAATCTCTCCCGCGGATGGACGCCTTTGTCCTTTGAAGCCGACCGTCGTTGGTCAACTCAGATTTGATTCACTAATGCAGCCCGCCGTTGGGCCGTCGATTACATCAAAGCAATACCCGTGCCAGGACCAAAATCAACCCAGCAACTCGGCGATCTCGATCAACTGGCGCGCCACCTCGCCCAGGCGGGAACCCTTATCCATGGCCGCCTTACGCAAGGCCTGATAAGCTTCGTCCTCGGACCAGCCGCGCTGTTTCATCAGAATCCCCTTGGCGCGCTCGACATCCTTGCGCTCCGAAAGCTGGCTTTCCGCCTTTTCCAGCTCCGCCCGCATGGCCTGAAACTCGTTGAAACGCGCGATCGCCACGTCCATGATGGGGCGCAAACGCTCGCTTTTCAGGCCGTCCACCACATAAGCGCTGACCCCGGCGCGAATGGCGGCGCGGATCTTGTCGCTATCGTTATCGTGGGTGAACATCACGATGGGGCGTGGCTGATCACGCTTGATTACACAAAGATTTTCCAGCGTATCGCGGTCCGGCGATTCCGTGTCGAGAATGATCAGATCGGGGTTGAGCTCGGCCACCAGGCCGGGCAAATCGGCGCTGGAGGAGACATGCGCGGCAATCCTGCACCCTGCCTCCTGCAAGGCGTGCTTGAGAAGCGCTGCGCGTTCGAAGGTTTCGTCCACCAGCAGGACACGAAGCGGGGATTCAGAGGGTTTGACAGGGGTTTTCATATCCTGCCATATAGGCAATTTCCGTACCATGACAGGCAACTGATTGATCCTGAATAGGATCATGAGGAACACAAGGTATGGTCAAATACCTGGGCGATATGAACGCACCAAAAACGGGCGCGATTTCTGCCTGATGCGCCAAACTGGCACTGATCCTAAGTGACGTTGCGCCGTTCGAGAACAGTTTGGCAGGGTGGGTTTATAACCCGACAACCCTTACTTGCAACGCCCTATCGAGCCAATCCCGCAAGTCCGCCCGTCGACCCAGACAGCTCCTTTGAGTAACACGCCGTGAAGCCTGGTTTTTGTCAACTTTGCGCCGGTGAGATTGGCCTTCTTGAGATTTGCCATGCCGAGACGTACGCCTTCCATGTCAACACTTTGCAACTGCGCGTTTTCCAGATCGGCTCCATACAGATTGGCATGCTTCAGGCTGGCACCCTCCAGGTCGGCACCCTCCAGATCGGCCAGACTGAGATTGGCATTAGCCAGCAGGACACCCTTGAGGCTGGCGCGCTCCAGATTTGCACTTTCGAGTTGAGCATAGGCCAGATCAGCGCCATCGAGATTCGCTTCGCGTAGATCGGACTGCTGGAGGCCGGAAAAACGCATGCGCGCGCCCTTGAAATTCGCCCCCTTGAGGGAAGCGCCCCGGAGGTTGGCATGTTCCAGATCGGCGCCTTCGAAGTCGGCGCCGTCGAGCTTGGCATCACGCAGATCGGCCCACTTCAGGTCGGAGCCTCGGCATTGGGGGGCGGGGGCTTTCCAGCAATCCGAAGCCGCCAGGGCGGCGCCATGGATCAGCAAGCCCGCCAGCGCCAACAGCCAGAAACGATACCTTGCCGATTTTTTTCTCATCACTCAGTCTCCTTGTCGGTTCAAAATGCCGCGCCTCACAAATAGCGCAGCCACAAATATACGCTACTCACCGCAATGCTTCCCAGCATCAGCGGGAAGGCCATCAGCATGAACGGCAGGAAGCGGATCGGCTGGCCGGCGCGCTCGGCGAAGCCGGCTACCACCAGGTTGGCGCTCGCCCCCACCAGGCTGCCGTTGCCGCCCAGGCAGGCGCCCAGCGCCAGCGACCACCACAGGGTGTTGATGTTTTCCGCGCCGAAGGTCGGCGCCATGCTGTGGATTACCGGAATCATGGTGGCGACGAAGGGGATGTTGTCCACCAGCGCCGAGGCCACCGCCGATACCCACAGGATGACGAGGGCGGTGGCGGCGAAATCGCCGCCGGTCAGCTCCAGCAGTTGTTGCGCCAGGAGCTTGAGGGCGCCGGCCTTTTCCACCCCCGCCACCACCACGAACAGGCCGACGAAGAAAAAGATCGTGACCCACTCCACCTCGGCGAAGCCGCGCTGCACCTGGTGGGACTGATCCTCGCCATTCTGGTCCCAAACCCGCAGCAGCAACAGCAGCGCCGCGCCGAACATGGCGATGGTGGCCGGTTCCTGGCCGATGACGTGGGCCAGCATGAAGCCCAAGATGACCAGCGCGATCACCGACAGGGATTGCTTGAGCAGGCGCGGGTCGGTAATCGCCTGATCCGCGTCGAAGGCCATCACCTGGGCGCGGTCTTCCGGCGCGGCGTAAAGCTTTCTGCCCCAGATCAGGTAAAAAGGGATCAGCGTCAGGATGAAAACCACCCCCGCCAGCGGCGCGAGGTTGAAGAAGAAATCGTTGAAGCCGAGCCCGGTCGCGGAGCCGATCATGATGTTGGGCGGGTCGCCGATCAGGGTGGCGCTGCCGCCGATGTTGGAGGCGAAGATCAGGGCGAACAGGTAAGGATAAGGCTTGAGTTTGAGTGCGTCGGTGATGAGCAGCGTCACCGGGGCGACCAGGAGCACCGTGGTGACGTTGTCGAGCAGGGCGGAAAACAGCGCCGTCACCACCGACAGCATCACCATCAGCCCCCACGGGTCGGCCTTGACAGCCTTGGCGGCGACCACCGCCACGTACTGGAACACGCCGCTTTTCTGGGTGATGGAGACGATCACCATCATGCCGGTCAGCAGCCCAATGGTGTTGAGGTCGATGCCGGCGAAGGCCTCGCTCTGGTGCAAAACGCCGGAGAAGATCATCAGCCCCGCGCCGAGCAGAGCGACGATGGCGCGGTTGATTCTCTCCGTGACGATGACGGCATAGGTGATGACGAAGATAGCCAGCGAAACCAGCAGCGGGCTCAGGCCGAACAAAACCTGCGTGGCGGTGGCAGCAGCGCCATGCATGTCAGATCCCCGCCTGTTGCGCGAGATAGGCGAGCAGCGCGCGGCGGCTCAACATGCCACGCAGCTTGCCGTCCGCGGCCACCACCGGCAGCGGCGCGGTGCTATTGGTAAGCAGCAGCGCCGCTTCCAGCAGCGGGCAATCCTCATCCAGCAGCGTGACATCCTTCTTGGCGAATTCTCCTACCGTCAGGCCCTCCAGGTCATGCAGCCGACTGGTCAGCATGCGCTCGGCGTCGCCAGCGAAACGTAGGTCGGACAAACCCCCTGCCGCCCGCGCACTGGACGGAATCAACGCCCGCAGCACGGCGTTGGTGCTGACGATGCCAGAAAAATAACCGTTGCCGTCGCACAAGGGCACATGGTTGATCTGCTTCTCCAGCAACAGTTTGAGCGCTTCCATCAAGTTGGACTCGGGCCGCAGGCAAACGCTGGGCGGGCAAATTGGGATGGCCTTGATCGACATGTTTTCTCCAGCTTGGGTTCGTTATATTTCGTCATGCCCACATGTTCGGTGGCGAATCGGGCATTACCTCACACAGATATGTTAGTGGGATTTCAGCAAATTCGGTGTCAGCCCTGAAAGCCAATAGGTCGCCCATCAAGAAATGTCGCGCCGCTCCAGCACTGCTTGCGCCAGCGTACCGCTATCCACATGCTCCAGCTCGCCGCCCACGGGCAGGCCGCGCGCGATGCGGCTGACCTTGATGCCGCGCGGGGTCAAGAGTTCGCTGATGTAATGTGCGGTCGCCTCGCCTTCGACGGTGAAATTGGTGGCGAGAATCACTTCCCGCACGATACCATCGCTCGCGCGGCGCACCAGCCGGTCGAGGTGAATTTCCCGCGGGCCGATGCCATCGAGCGGCGACAGCCGTCCCATGAGCACAAAATACAGACCGCGGTAGCAATGCGCCTGCTCCATCATCATCAAGTCGGCGGGCATTTCCACCACGCACAGCAGGCTATCGTCACGCTTGGGCGAAAGGCACAAGTCGCATATTTCGACTTCGGTGAAACTGTTGCACTTCTCGCAATGGCGGATGGTATCCAGCGCATGGGTCAGCGCATGCGCCAGCCGCTTGGCGCCGGCCTGATCGCGCTGCAGCAAGTGGTAAGCCATGCGCTGGGCGGACTTCGGCCCGACACCCGGCAGGCAGCGCAAGGCTTCGATGAGATGGTCGAGACTGGAGGGGGGTTTCATTTTTTGAGTGAAGAGTAAAGCGTGAAGCCACTCGGCAATGCCTCGTTGTGAAAAGTGAAAGGTGTTTTCACATTTCACGCTTCACATTTCACTTTCCAACTAAAACGGCAGCTTGAAGCCCGGCGGCAGGTTCAGCCCGCTGGTGAAGCCCGACATTTTCTCCTGGCTGGTCTGCTCCACGCGGCGAACGGCGTCGTTGACCGCCGCAGCCAGCAGGTCTTCCAGCATTTCCTTGTCTTCGGTCATCAGGCTGTCGTCGATGCTGACGCGCTTGACGTCGTGGCGGCAGGTCATGACGACTTTCACCATGCCGGCGCCCGCCTGGCCTTCCACTTCCACCGAGGCCAGCTGCTCCTGCATCTTCTTCATGTTGTCCTGCATCTGCTGGGCCTGTTTCATCAGACCGCCTATGCCGCCTTTCATCATGATTCTCTCCGCTTATTCAATGGGTTTAATGGTTGATTCAATCACCTGCGCATCCAGATTCTCGACCAGATCGCGCACGAAAGGGTCCTGCTCGATGGCGGCTACGGCTTCTGCATGGCGCGCCTGTTTTTCCTGGTGATCCAGCTTGGCCGGGGTCAGTCCGGTTACGCTGCCGAGGGAAATATTCAGGAATACCGAGCCTCCGACATAATCGTCCAGCGCCGCCTTGAGCTTGTCCTGGTAGGTTTTTTCCATCAGGTGCTTGTGTTCGTCCGGCACGCACAGCTCGATGCGCTGCCCATCGTAGCTTTTCAGCTCGCAGTGGTTTGCCAGCATCTTGGCCATGCCGCCCAGCCCGAGCTTGGCCACCAGACCCGGCCAATCGCCATCGAAAGCATTGCCTGCCGCGCGGGCTGGCTGAGCTTGCGCCATAGGGGCCGGGGCTGGTTCCTGTGCTTTAAGCGCAGGCGCCAATGCGGGCGGAGGCGTCACGGCGGCTGCCTGTGCCGGCCTGACTGCTGGCATGACCCGTGCCGTTTCAGGCTGCGCGGCCCGTGCTGCCGCTGGCGGGGCATCCAGCGTGAAAGCCAGCATGCGCAGCAGCGCCATGCTGAAGCCGGCGAATTCGTCAGGCGCGAGGCTCAGGTCCTTGCGCCCGTGGAGCGTGATCTGGTAATGAAGCTGCACTTCCTCCGGGCTGAAGCGTTGCGCCAGGTCAAGGATGCGCTGGCGCTCCGGCAGATCCTCGCTCAAGGCCTGGGGCACCGTCTGGGCCAGGGCGACCTGGTGCAGCAAGGCGCCCAGATCCTGCAGCGCGGCATCAAAGGAAAGGCTGCGTTCTTCCATTTGCTCCGCGAGGGTTATCAGGCCGGCGCCGTCGGAATCCGCCAGCCGCTCCAGCAGCGTGAACAGGTAGCTCTGATCGATCGCACCCAGCATGGCGCGCACCTGCGCTTCCTCGACCCGGCCCCCACCATAGGCGATGGACTGGTCGAGCAGGGAAAGCGCATCGCGCATGCTGCCCTGCGCCGAGCGCGCGAGCAGTTGCAGGGCCGGCAGTTCGAAAGCCAGCGCTTCGCGCTCCAGCACGTCCTTGAGATGGCCGACAATCGAGGCGGGCGGCATCTGCTTGAGGTTGAACTGCAGGCAGCGCGACAGCACCGTGACCGGGATTTTCTGCGGGTCGGTGGTGGCGAGGATGAACTTGACGTGCTCCGGCGGCTCTTCCAGCGTTTTCAGCATGGAGTTGAAAGCCGCCTTGGAGAGCATGTGCACTTCGTCGATCA
>CAYLMA010000018.1:0-63316 GCA_964384915.1 uncultured Sulfuricella sp.
ACGGCATCGGCCGCCTCGATCTGGTGGAAAACCGCTATGTCGGCATGAAGTCGCGCGGCTGCTACGAAACCCCGGGCGGCACCATCATGCTGAAAGCCCACCGGGCCATCGAATCCATCACCCTGGACCGCGAAGTGGCGCACCTCAAGGACGACCTGATGCCGCGCTACGCCAGCCTGATCTATAACGGCTACTGGTGGGCGCCGGAGCGCAAGGCGCTGCAGGTGCTGATTGATCATACCCAGCACAACGTCAACGGCTGGGTGCGTGTCAAGCTCTACAAGGGCAACGTCATCGTGGTGGGACGCGATTCCAAGACCGATTCACTGTTCGACCCGACCATCGCGACCTTTGAAGACGATGCAGGCGCCTACAACCAGGCCGATGCAGGCGGCTTCATCAAGCTCAACGCCCTGCGCATGCGCATTGCCGCCAAGGCCGGGCGCAAGTAACGGGGTTATGACATGGGCTGGACTGAAGAACAGGTTTCTGAATTTGGCCTGACTTTCGGCCTGGGCATCTTCATGATCTACATGCTGTTCATCATCGGCGAACTGGCATGGAAGTCGAAGGCGGGGAAAACCGGCACTTTCGTGCTATTTTTCGTCCTGGCCTTCGGCATGCTGGGCTTTGTCGCCAAGGCCGTCATTCAAAAAATATGGGGAATCTGAAATGTCGCAGTTCGACAATGTATCCGTAATAAAAAAAGCCAATGTCTATTTCGATGGCAAGTGCGTTTCCCACACCGTGCAGTTTCCCGACGGAACTAAAAAGACTGTGGGTGTAATTTTTCCGTCCAGCCTGGTGTTCAATACCGGGGTTCCGGAAATCATGGAAATCAACGGCGGCGTATGCAAGGTGCGCCTCAAGGGCGAAAGCGAGTGGAAAACCTACCAGGCGGGCGAACAGTTCAGCGTGCCCGGCAACAGCAGCTTTGACATCGAAACCGTGGAAATGCTGGATTACGTCTGCCACTTTGCATAGGAGCTGGACATGCCCTCATTCGATATCGTTTCCGAAGTAGACAAGCAGGAACTGCGCAACGCGGTGGACCAGGCCAACAAGGTTGTCAGCGGTCGCTTCGACTTCAAAGGCTCCGATTCTCGCGTCGAACAGGCGGAGTATGTACTGACTCTTTTCGCCGACGATGAATTCAAGCTGGATCAGGTGTTCGACATCATCAACCAGACTTTTGGCAAGCGCGGCATTGACGTGAGTTGCCTGGACAAGGGCAAGATCGAGAAAATCAGCGGCAACAAGGTCAAGCAGACCATCACCGTGAAAACCGGCGTTGAAACAGACCTGGCGAAGAAAATCGTCAAGCTGATCAAGGACAGCAAGATCAAGGTCCAGGCCAGCATTCAGGGCGATGCTGTGCGCGTGACCGGCGCCAAGCGCGATCTGTTGCAGGAAACCATCGCGCTGGTGAAGAAGTCCATTACCGACTTCCCGCTGCAATACCAGAATTTCCGGGATTAGATTCAGATAACCGCCAAGGCGCCAAGGCGCAAAGAAGCAAGTTTAGCTTTGCGCCTTGGCGGTTCGATTTTGGGAGTGAACATGCCAAAAGTCCTCGTTCCCCTCGCCGCCGGCTGCGAAGAACTCGAAGCCGTCACCATCATCGACCTGCTGCGCCGCGCCGGAATTGATGTGGTGGTGGCGGGCTTGCAGCCGGGCATCGTCAAGGCCAGCCGGGGCACGCTGCTGGTGCCGGACTGCACGCTGGACGTGGCTTTGCATGAAAATTTCGACATGGTTGTGCTGCCCGGCGGCATGCCGGGCATGACGCATCTCAAGGACGACCCGCGCATCATCCCCCTGTTGCAAAGAATGGCCAGGGATGGCAAATACACCTGCGCCATTTGCGCCGCCCCGGCGGTGCTCGCCGAGGCCGGCCTGCTCAAGGGCAAGACGGCGACCAGCTTTCCGGGATTCGTGGACCGCATGAACCTGCCTGACACCACCTTCAGCAATGAGCCGGTGGTGAAGGATGGCAGGGTGATCACCTCGCGCGGTCCGGGCACGGCAATGAATTTTTCTCTCGAATTGATCGAAACGCTGGCCGGGCGTGCCCGCCGCGATGAAGTGGAATCGGGCTTGCAGCGGCCCGGAAAATACTGACAGGACGTGCCTGAGCATCACACCGTCTGGCCTTAAGTCTTTCCCCGCGGTTTTTTCCTGGCTTGTACTTGTGTCTATCGGGCTGGTCCGGGCTACAATAAGGCATCCTAAGCAAAGTCCGGGGCGATGCAATGAAAATCCAATTTCATGGTGCCAGCCGCGAGGTGACTGGCTCCTGTTATGTGCTGGAAGCTGCCGGTGTGCGTTTTCTGGTGGACTGCGGCATGTTCCAGGGCGGGCGCGAGGCGCGCGACAAGAACTACGCCGCGTTTGAGTTCGACCCGCGCAAGATCGATTTTGTGCTGCTCACCCATGCCCATATCGACCATTCCGGCATGTTGCCTCGCCTCGTAGCCGACGGTTTTGGCGGTCCGATCTATACCACGCATGCTACGCGGGATCTGCTCGAAATCATGCTGCGTGATTCGGCGCATATCCAGGAAAAAGAGGCGGAATGGGCGCAGTATGCCAAGGACCGCAACGCGCGCCAGTCCCAGCGGGCGGAAGTCGAGCCGCTGTATACCGTTGCCGAGGCGGATGCCTGCCTTGGTCAATTGCGCGCCGTTTCTTATGATGCCGAGCTGTCGCCCCATGCATCGGTGCGCTGCAAGTTCCGCGATGCGGGTCATATTCTCGGTTCGGCGATCATTGAGGTGTGGGTGGAAGAGGTGGGGCAGACGCAGAAGCTGGTTTTCTCCGGCGATCTCGGCAATGCCGGCCAGCCCATCCTGCAGGACCCCGCCATTATCGAATCGGCTGATGTGTTGTTGATTGAATCCACTTATGGCAATCGTCTGCACAAGACGATTGACCAGACCATGGATGAGCTGGTCCATGCCATTAGCGATACGCTCAAGCGCAAGGGCGGAAACGTCATCGTGCCGGCTTTCACGGTTGGACGTACACAGGAAATTCTTTACCTGCTCTATGATCTGGTGCGCCAGGGGCGCCTGCATGACCTGGACATCTATGTCGATTCGCCGATGGCAACCAGCGCCACGGAAATCACCATGAAGCATATCGAGCTCATGGACACCGAAGCGCGCGGTCTGATGCAATGGATGAGGGCCGGGCACAAGGTGCCCCGCATCCAGTTCACCGAAACCGTGCAGGACTCCATGGCGCTCAATCAGATCAAGGGTGGTGCCATCATCATTTCCGCCAGTGGCATGTGCGACGCCGGGCGCATCAAGCATCACCTGCGCTACAACCTGGGGCGGCCCGAGTGCACGGTACTGATCACCGGTTTCCAGGCCGGCGGCACATTGGGGCGGCGGCTGGTGGACGGGGCCAAGATAGTGCGCATTTTCGGCCAGGATATCCCGGTGCGCGCCGATCTCTACACCATAGGCGGGCTTTCCGCCCACGCCGACCAGGCCGGTTTGCTGTCCTGGCTGGGGCATTTCAAAAAGCCGCCGCGCCACACCTTCATCGTCCACGGCGAAGAAAACGTGGCTTTCGCGTTCGCTGACCTGATCCGGGAAAACTGGAACTGGCATGTCGAAGTGCCGGGGTATCGCGACCAATTCGAGCTGTGACACAGTCGCGCCGCTACTTGCTGCTTTTTTTCCTGCTGTGGCTTGGGCCGGCAGCGGCAGACAGCTTGCCCGCGCCGGTGCGCGCCGCCCTCAAGGAGGCCGGCCTGCCGCAATCCAGCCTGGGCGTATGGGTGCAGGACACCCAGGCCAGAAGGGCGCTGCTGGATGTGGGCGCGGAGCGCGCAATGAACCCTGCATCCACCATGAAGCTGGTGACCACTTACGCCGCCCTGGAACTGCTCGGCCCGGCTTATCGCTGGAAAACAGAAACGTATGCGGGTGGCCCGCTCACGGGCGAGGTGCTGAATGACGGCCTGATCCTCAAGGGCTACGGCGACCCCAAGCTGACCCTGGAAAATTTCTGGCTACTGTTGCGCGATCTGCGCCAGCGCGGCGTGCGCGACATCCGCGGCGGCGTGCTATTGGACCAGAGCCATTTCGAGCCCGCCGCGCACGACCCGGCAGCGTTCGATAACGAGCCGCTGCGCGCCTACAACACCCTCCCGCAGGCCTTGCTGGTGAATTTCAATGCCGTCCGCCTGCGATTGCTGCAGCAGGCGGATGGCAAGGCGGTCAGGGTGGTCGCTGACCCTGCGCCGTCTTCCCTGGAAGTGGTCAATCGTCTCGAAACAGACGCCGCCCCCTGCGGAGACTGGCGCGAAGGCATCGTCGCCGAGGTGGCGGCGGCGGGATCGAAGCGAGTACTGACTTTGCGCGGGCGCTTCCCGACTGCTTGCGGAGAAAAGAGTTTCAACCTCAACCTGGTGCCCAATGGCGGCTACGTGGAGAGCGTTTTCCGCCTCTTGTGGGAAGAGCTGGGCGGGTCGCTGAACGGCAGCGTGCGGGCGGGCGAAGTGCCGCCGGGCGCGACCCTGCTGGCGCGTTTTGATTCACCCCCGCTGGGCGACGTGATTCGCGATGTCAACAAATTCAGCAACAACGTCATGGCGCGGCAATTGTTCCTGACCCTGGGCGCCGAGCATGCCGGGCCGCCCGCCACGCCGCGCAAGGGCGCCGCGGCCATCGAGAACTGGCTGGAGTCGAAGGGGCTGGACTTCCCCGAGCTGGTGCTGGAAAACGGTTCCGGCCTGTCGCGCCTGGAACGCATCAGCCCCAAACACCTCGGCCTGCTGCTGGTGAGCGCCGGCAACAGCCCGGTGTTCGGCGAATTCGAGTCCTCCCTGCCCATCGTCGCGGTGGATGGCACCATGAAGAAACGTCTGCAGGACCACGCGGTCGCCGGCCATGCCCACATCAAGACCGGCTCGCTGGAAGGCGTGCGCAGCGTGGCGGGCTACGTGTTCGATGCCAAAGGTCGGCGCATGGCCGTGGTGGCGATGGTCAACCATCCGCGCGCCGGGGCGTCGCGCCCGGTGCTGGATGCCTTGCTGCAATGGGTCTACGAGCGCCATTAGGCTATTCAACCCCCCGCCGGACCTTGCAAACTGGGGTTTTGGGTGGCGCAGGAAAAGGGGCGATTTACTTCTGACCACAACATATTTCAACAATGCTTGTTGCAATATGCATAAGTAATAATTATAATTCGATCGATTATTTCTATCTGTCGACATCAAGACATAAATATCAGCCGGGCTGATTCTTTTGGCTAGGGGGTTCGGCTGAGTGTGTTTTGCAATCGCCATTGCCTGATATTTTTATGGATCGTGCTTCATTGGACATTCGGACCTAAATCATGCTCACTTCTATCCTGAATTTTCGCTCCCATATGATTGCCATCCTGCTGTTCGGCATGGCCGCCTTTCCGGCGGCCTCGCTTGCGACCATCGTCGGCTCCAGGCATGATTTAAGCGGCAACATGGGCTCAGCCTACAATCATGGTGTTATTTACAACGACTATAATCAGGTCTGCGTGTATTGCCACACGCCCCATGACTCCAACACGGCCAATGGGGGGAAGTTGCTTTGGAACAAGCCTTTTTCTACCGCAACCTATACCCTGTACAGTTCGCCCACTGCCAAGCTGACGCCTTCGCAGCCCACCGGGGCTACGAGTTCCTCCGCGCTATGCCTGTCCTGCCATGACGGCACCATTGCCGTGGACACCCTGGTGAACATGCCCAATCAGCCCTTTACTTCATCAGGTGCTTCAGGTTCTCCGGGGGCAAATCACCGTCGCATGAGTGCTGACGTTTCGGCTGATTCCTGCGGAGGCTGCCATAACCCAGGGGGCGTAGATGCCTCACTGAAACTGCCAGTGGCGGCCGCTTTCATTGGAACTAATTTAAGCAACGACCACCCCGTCAGCATGGTATATGACAACACAATCAATCCTGGTCTGACACCCGTAAACACCGTCATCGCAGCAGGGTTGAAGCTGTATAACGGAAAAGTCGAATGCGCGAGTTGCCACGATCCACACAGCGTTGTTAACAAGACATTTTTGCGGGTTGCAAACGCACAAAGTTCAATGTGCACGGCGTGCCATCTCAAATAAGATAAAGACACCGGGGGGTGTTGCTTTGCGTCCTCGGTCAACTACGCCATTTTATGGCATGCATAATGTTGGCCTATCATCCCCCTGTCCTTCAGGGCTGAATTACAGTCCCAGTTCCCGCCACATCTCGTCCACGCGGCGCTTCACCGCTTCATCCATCACGATAGGCCGGCCCCATTCGCGGCTGGTCTCGCCCGGCCACTTGTTGGTCGCGTCCATGCCCATTTTGCTGCCTAGTCCGGAGACCGGGCTGGCGAAGTCGAGGTAATCGATCGGGGTGTTCTCGATCAAGAGCGTGTCCCTGGCCGGGTCGACACGGGTGGTCATGGCCCAGATCACTTCCTTCCAGTCGCGGATGTTGACGTCCTCGTCTGTGACGATGATGAACTTGGTGTACATGAACTGGCGCAGGAAACTCCACACACCGAACAGCACGCGCTTGGCGTGGCCGGGGTACTGCTTCTTGATGCTGACGATGGCCATGCGGTAGGAGCAGCCTTCCGGCGGCAGGTAGAAATCGGTGATTTCCGGAAACTGCTTCTGCAAGAGCGGCACGAACACCTCGTTCAGCGCCACGCCGAGGATGGCCGGCTCGTCCGGCGGCTTGCCGGTGTAGGTGCTGTGGTAGATCGGGTTCTTGCGCAGGGTGATGCGTTCGATGGTGAAGACCGGGAACTCGGCCACTTCGTTGTAGTAGCCAGTATGGTCGCCGTATGGCCCTTCCGGTGCCATTTCGCCTGGATGGATCACGCCTTCGAGCACGATTTCGGCACTGGCGGGCACTTGAAGATCGTTGCCCAGGCATTTTACCAGTTCAGTTTTCGAGCCGCGCAACAGGCCGGCGAACTGGTATTCGGAGAGGGAATCCGGTACCGGCGTCACCGCGCCCAGAATGGTGGCCGGGTCGGCGCCCAGCGCGACAGAGACGGGAAAAGGCTGGCCCGGATGTGCTTCCTGGAAATCACGCAGATCCAGCGCCCCGCCGCGATGGGCGAGCCAGCGCATGATCACCTTGTTGGGGGCGATCACCTGCTGGCGGTAGATGCCCAGGTTCTGGCGTTTTTTGTACGGCCCCCTGGTGATCACCAGCCCCCATGTGATCAGCGGCGCCACGTCGCCCGGCCAGCAGGTCTGGATAGGGAGCTTGATCAGGTCCACGTCCTTCCCCTCCCACACCACGTCCTGGCAGGGCGCGCTGGAAAGCTCCCTGGGCGCCATGTTGAGCACCTGCTTGAATATCGGCAGCTTGTCCCAGGCATCCTTGAGGCCCTTGGGTGGCTCCGGTTCCTTGAGGAGGGCGAGCAGTTTTCCGACCTCGCGCAACGCTTCGACCGAATCCTCGCCCATGCCCATGGCCACCCGTTGCGGTGTGCCGAACAGGTTGGCGACTACCGGGATGGAATGGCCCTTGGGGTTTTCGAACAGGATGGCCGGGCCTTCCGCGCGCAGCACGCGGTCGCAGATCTCGGTCATTTCCAGGCAAGGGTCCACTTCAGTTGTGATGCGCTTGAGTTCGCCTTGCTGTTCAAGTTGCGCGATGAAGTCGCGCAGGTCTTTATATTTCATCGGGTAGTGCTTTCAAATGGAGGAAGCTGGCACAGGAGAGGGATGAGTGCAGGTATGTCGCGGCTCGCGGCAAGCCAGACTTCATTTGCGTCCACGGTGTCGTAGGCATGAATCAGAATGTCACGCAAACCCGCCATCTTTCGCCAGGGGATGCCGGGATGGGCGGTCTTGAATTCGGTGGAAATACGTTTGGTCGCTTCGCCAACAATTTCGAATTGGCGAATCACAGCGGACTGAGTTTTCAGGTCATGGTGAAATGCGTCGTGGTCAATGCCTTCAAGAAAAGACAGAATGAGTTCTGACGCCCTTAATGTGTCGTCCAGATGCGCGGCGTCACGCTGCGGCATGGATTACCTCTGCCGATTCCAGAATGGCGCGCCGGCGAATCTGATTGCGGCTTTGCTCGACCGCATTGCGTGTCAGCAAGTCCACCTTGCGTCCCAGCATGGCGGAAAGTTCGTCGCACATTTCCACATGATCGAATAGGCTCCAGTCTGCATCTGGCAAGAATGTCACCAGCACGTCAACATCGCTGTCCGGTCGGAAATCATCGCGCAGCACTGATCCGAACAAAGCAAATTCTGTAATTTTCCACTGGCGGCAGAAGCGGGAAAGCTGATCCTGGGGCAGGGGTATTCTAGGTTGTGACATATGGGTTTCCTGATTGGAGAACGGAAATATTCTACGCCGGATTCACTTCCTTGCCTTCGTTGAGCTTGAGCCAGCCTTTAACAATGCGGTAGATCACCCATACGGCATCGGCCGCCAGGATGAGCCAGCCGACCAGGACGATCAGCAGGATGCCGCCGATAACGGCCCACAGCATGCCGAACCAGAAGGTGCGCATCTGCCAGCGGAAGTGGGATTCAAGCCAGGTGCCCTTGATGTCGTCGATCTTCACGTAATTGATCACGATGGCGACAATGGCGGTGATCCCGACAAAGAATGATGCTGCCTGCAGGGCATAGACCACGGTGGCGAGGGTCTTGGCGGAATCGAGGCCGGGGGTGTTGGCAGGAGGATTCATGGCGAAATCGGCCTAGCGGGTGCGGAAAGACATGTGGCAAGCCACGCAATTCGAGGTGAGCTGTTGCAGCGCGGCGAAGGTCTTGGCCTGATCGCCGCCCTTCGCCACCTTGGCAAATTCGGTTGCACTGTCGTGCATGTTCCAGCCCATCTGTTGCATGGTGTTCGGCATGAAGCGGCCCGGCCCCTGTCCGCGCGCGATGGCGGCGTGCTTGCCCATGGTGCTCTGGCCCATGCGTTTTTCGGCAGTTTCGCCGGCAGCGGCGAGATTGTTTTCCGCCAGGTGGCCGATGATTTCGTTCAGTGCCGCCAAGTGGTCGAGCATGTCGCTGCGCATCAGGCTGCGCGGCAGGTCCGGCATGTCGACCAGTTGACGTTGGTCCTGCGGCGGCGCGGGCGGCTGTGCCTGGGCAAGTGTGGCAGGCAGAAGCAGGGAAAGAATCAATATCACGGTACGCATGGCAACTCCTATTTTGTTTGGGCGCGCAAGCTGGCAAGGGATTGCTGCAGCACGCCCATGGCGGATTTCAGGAACAGTGCTGCAATGATGGCACCAACGATGATATCAGGCCAGCGGGACTGGCGATAATTGACCGCCAGCACGATTCTCAGAACGCGGCCTTGGCTGGCGCGCATGGCATTGAGCGTACAGGATTTGTTTTCGCAGCAGCCGGACATGGCTGGACTCAGAAATAAGACCGGAGCAATAAAGATGTTTCCTGCCAGTAATTCAGCAGGATGCCGCCAAACACCGCCGCGCCGAACCAGTTGTTGTGGATAAAGGCCTTGAAGCACTTGTCCCGCTCCCGGCCCTTGATCAGGGTGTAGTGGTAGGCGGCGATGCCCAGCGCCACGGCGAGGCCGAGGTAATAGTACAGCCCGAGCTTGAGTGCTGCGCCGACCCCGGCGAGGATGGACAGGGTCAAGCCATAGCAGGCCAGCACTGCCAGAACGTCGTATTGTCCGAAAGTGATGGCTGAGGTGCGGATGCCGATCTTGAGATCATCCTCGCGGTCCACCATGGCATATTCGGTGTCGTAGGCGACTGCCCACAAAATATTGGCCAGCAGCATGAACCATGCAATGGCCGGCACCTCGCCGGTTTGCGCCGCGAATGCCATGGGGATGCCGAAGCCGAAGGCGATGCCGAGATAGGCTTGCGGGATGGCGAAAAAACGCTTGGTGAAGGGATAGCTGGCGGCCAGGAACAAGGCCACGAAGGACAGCATGATAGTCAGCTTGTTGAGGCGCAGAATCAGCAGGAAAGCGCAGATGGAAAGTAGGGCGAACAGCGCCAGCGCTTCTTTCTTGCTCACCAGTCCGGCCGCCATGGGGCGGTTCCGGGTGCGTTCGACATGTGGGTCGAAGTCGCGGTCAGCAAAGTCGTTGATGACGCAGCCCGCCGACCGCATCAGCACGGTGCCGAGCATGAAAATCCACAGGATGATCCAGTTCGGCTGCCCGGCGGAGGAAATCCACAGCGCCCACAGCGTCGGCCATGCCAACAGCAGGATGCCGATGGGCTTGTCGAGCCGCATCAGGCGTTCGTAGAGGTCAAGGCGTTGTGCGAGCCGCATGTTGCTGTACCGAATTCCTGATCAAAGTGTTGACGATGGCCGTTCCCTGCGTGCGGGAAAAAATGCTGCCCGAATTTTAACAGCAGAAGCACGACACGCGGCATCCAATACAGTCAATCTTTGAATTTCTATATACGAACGATTCTCAATAGTGTTATTGTGTGGTACAAACAGACTATATCGAAGAGCTTTTGCGTATGTCTAACAGGACGATGTTATTTCTGAAAGCGGCGGCCACCTCTTTTTACGCCGGCATGATGAGAAAAAATGGAACGCTGCCACAGGAGCCGGCCAGGGCGCCGATTACCATTACAGAGCGGCAGTGCTGTGATCGGGCGCGCAAGGCGGTTCACCTTCGCCAGGATGAACCCGTTGACGTGGTGCGCTACTTGTCCCCGGAAGAGAGGACGTTTATCCAGCACCTCAAGGAGTCTTTCCAGTTGAACGAGGACGATCTTCACCTGTTTCATCTGATCGGCTATGCGCGCCAAGCCAATGAGGAAGAACTGCGCCTTAACCCGAACCTGAAGCGGGCTGAGCTGCCGCAGCCGGATTTCAGCCCCCATTGCCTGTCCTTGCTGATGGAGTGCGTTAAGCCAACCCTTGCGTCCTCGCGTGGCTATTATGCGGCCATGGTGCACCTGAAGCGCCACCCCGTGCCAATGGCTTGGCGGATGGATGAGAGGCCAGACGCTTACTCCTGAGACGGGCGCGCAGCCGCCATGCCCCCTCGCCTTGCCAGCCCAGAACCGGCTCGGCTGATTCGAAATCCGCAAGATTAGGGAATGTCAAAGATCCAGAATTCCGGGCAGGAATACTTCCGTCACCAGAATCGGATGGCGACCCAGCACAAAGACCGAACGACGCGCCCAGAGGTGCGCCGGGCGTTGGTTGAGGATGCGGCAGGCGCGCCGGTAGAGTTCATGGCGGCGGTTGAGCTTCTTGAATTGCAACGGTTCGCGCCGGACTTTCGGATTGGTGAACAGGGTTGCGCCCAAAGGCGTGCTGCCCAGCTTGCTCAGCGCTTGCCAAGGGCCGCGCAGCCCGGCACGGGGAATGACGCTATGCGCGAACACCACGGGTGTTTCGCCGCAGTAAAGGTGGACCTCGCGCAGCAGCGCAAAATTGCGCGGATTGAGATTGACGCTGGCGGCTTCATCGCGCCCGGGCCTGCCCAGCATCAGACGCAATCCACGCACGCTGAAGGCGCTGCAGCGCATCTGGATGCGGTGTGTAAGCGAGCCCCGGTCCACCAGCCATGGCCGGTATGGGCAATGTACTGCGGGCGGGCGGGGTTGCCAGAGCAGGGGCAGGTGGCGCATCGGAACAGAAGCCTGGATTGCTTATTTATGTTTTCTCCAGCCAGCTCTGCAGATCGAGATATTCTTTCTGGTTGCCGGGGACAAAGCCCTTCACCCCCAGTTTTTCGAGCAGTTTCTTGCCTTCATCGGAGTTTTCCAGGTTGACCAGCGCGGACTGGATTTTCATTACATCATCCTTGCTCATGTCTGGCGAGGCGATCAGCGACCAGAACGGCATCTTGCGGCTCTCGAACAATACGCTGCCTCCCTTGGCTACCCAGCTCTTGGCGACGATGGGAGACACCATGCCGACATCAGCAAACCCTTTTTCCACGATGAATTCGATTGCATCCTGAAATTTTGCCGCCTGGATCTGATCCGCGGCGGGGACCAAATTGCGGTCGCGCAACTCAGCCATGCCCGCTCTTTCCATGAAGGTTCCCTTGGCCAATGCGATGCGTTTCCCCTTGATGTCTTCCGGTTTTTTCAGGGGGGAGTTTGCATTCACAATGAATTTGACAGTGAATTCACCCTTGGCCATGGCCACCAGCTGGTAATTCTGATCGCGTATGGCCTTGGCCGCGACGTTGGCGGGTTTGGAGAAAAACAGCGCATAGCGGCCCTTGGCCAGGTTGCTGCTAGAGCTTTTCAGGTTTTGCGAGGATTCCAGCTTGACGGGCTTGTTAATGCTTTTACCCAAGTAGTCAGCCAGTGCCTTGTACCTGCCTTGCATTTCTCCGAAGTCCTTTTGCCCGGCCGTGCCTTCGTTTACTCCGAACAGCAGGCTGTCCCTGGTTGCTTCAGAAACGGCCGCTTGGGCAGAAAGCGGGAAAACCAGAACAATGGCCAAAAATGACAAGAAACGCTTCATGAGCTTTTTCTCCAGGGGGAGGTTGTTACGGGTGCCTAGATCGATTCACCAGCAAGGGTTGAGTTGAAAATTTTAGCAGTATTTCGGCCATGCAACGGGCTTATGCCATCAAAATATCGCGCTTTGAGGGGGATTTACAGCATTTCCTGTTCCAAAGTGAAGCATGCGCCGGCATCCCGCCCCAGTGCCTGCACTAGATAAGGCATGATGTCAGAGAGCGTTTTGTGCAAAGTCCATGGCGGATTGATGATGAACATCCCGCTGCCATGCATCCCGATGCCGTCGGGCGACGGTGTGTGAACCGTCAGGGCGACGTTCAGCCAGCTTTTAACCGGCAGGTGCTTGAGTTTTCCCGGCAGCTGCCGGGCTTCCGGCCGGGAGAGCTGTGGGTACCAGGCCGCATAGGTGCCGGTGGGAAAGCGCGCCAAACCGTCTTTCAGGGCTGCGATGACATGGAGATAATCGTCGCGGGTTTCGTAGGAAGGATCGATCAAAACCAGGGCGCGACGGGGCGGTGGAGGCAGCAGCGCCTTGAGCGCGTCGAAACCGTTGGCAGTGGTGATGGTCACGCGTTTGGCGTGAACTTTGAAATTCTCCTGCAAAATCCGGCTGTCGCTGCTGTGCAGTTCGTACAGGCGCAGCCGGTCCTGCGAACGCAGGGTCTGCAGCGCCAGCCAGGGGGAGCCGGGATAAAAGCGCAGCATGCCATCCGGGTTGACGCCGCGCACCAGCTCCACATATTCGGCAAGCGCCGCGGGCAAATCATGGCGCTTCCACAGCTTGCCGATGCCACTTTCGAATTCCTTCAACTGGGTCGCATAGCCTGAATCCAGCGCATAAAGGCCCGCGCCGGCATGGGTGTCGATGATCCAGAACGGCTTGTCCTTTTGCCCCAGATAACGGCTCAGCTGGATCAGCAGCAGATGTTTCAGCACATCGGCGTGGTTGCCGGCATGAAAGGCGTGGCGGTAGCTCAGCATGAAAGGTATCCAGGTGACAGGATGAAGATTGTATGCGAGATGTGGCTCTGTAACCTATGGATGACAGTCAGCCCAGGGTCATAGCATCTAGGCGCAAAACACAGCAGGCGTGACTATCCGGGTGCGTTCGATATGCCCACGCTGCAGCAAGCCGGCGCGGCGGTCACCAGTCACCAGGTAATCCGCATCGCCAGCCAGGGCCATGGCCAGCAAAAATGCATCGTCGGGATCGGCGGCTTCAGCCTCTATGGTCAACTGATCCAGAACCACGGCACGTTGCAGGTTGTTAACCATGGCGCCTACTTTGGCCGGCTGTAGAACGGCCTGAAACTTGGGGTAGCGTCTGGCCCGGCGAATCTCATCGAGCTGCATCCGCGATGTCACCACCTCGAAGCGCGCCGAACGCCAGGCGCGATAGATTGCATCGGGATATCCATGCGGCGAGATCAGTGCGCTGAACAGGATGTTGGTGTCCAGAACGACCCTCA
Organism: uncultured Sulfuricella sp.; assembly: GCA_964384915.1. GTDB lineage: Bacteria > Pseudomonadota > Gammaproteobacteria > Burkholderiales > Sulfuricellaceae > Sulfurimicrobium. Next base: position 13,924 of record CAYLMA010000018.1, read on the forward strand.
TCAGTGCTGACGCGCCCACCGCATGGCCTCATCGACCATGGAGATCAAATCCGTTTCGCTCACGTTGGCATTGGCGGCCTTGGCCTGTTCTGCGGTCAGCTCCAGGATGTGCGCCCGTACCGCTTCTTCAATAAAGCGCGACAAGTCGCCTTTTCTGCCGCCTCCCTGACTGGCTAGAAACATGCGAAGGGCTTGATCGGTGTCGGCAGAGACGGCGACATTCCAGCGGATCGTGTCCATAAAATCCTCCATTTGTTGATGTTTATGTGTTTATACACCGATTGCCGTGGCCGCGCAATGGCCCAAACAATCGTGAGCGTCGGTCATGCTTTCAGCATCTCCTGTTGCTGCCCCAGCCAGCGTTCGAGGTGGCGCTCGGCGAGCTCGGGGAAGTCGGCCAGCATGCGCTCGGCGCTATGCCGGGCGGCTTCGAGCAGGCGCTGGTCGCGTTCCAGGTCGGCGAACCTGAGCATGGGGACGCCGCTCTGGCGCGCGCCGAGGAACTCTCCCGGCCCGCGCAGGGCCAGGTCCTGGCGCGCCACCTCGAAACCGTCGCTGTTTTCGTAAATGATCCTGAGCCGGGCGCGGGCGGTTTCCGAAAGGGGCGCCTGGAACAGCAGGATGCAGGTGCTCTGGGCCGCGCCGCGCCCCACCCGGCCGCGCAACTGGTGCAACTGGGACAAGCCGAAGCGTTCCGCGTGCTCGATCACCATGAGCGAGGCATTGGGCACGTCCACGCCGACCTCGATCACAGTGGTGGCGACCAGCAACTGGATCTCTCCCGCCTTGAAGCGGGCCATGGTCGCGGCCTTCTCCGCTGCAGGCTGGCGTCCGTGGACAAGGCCGATGCTGAGCTCGGGAAAGGTCTGGCTCAGGGCTTCGTAGGTTTCGAGCGCGGTCTTGAGTTGCAGGGTTTCGGACTCTTCGATCAGCGGGCATACCCAGTAGGTTTGCCGCCCCTGCACGCAGGCATCGCGGATGCGTGCGATGACCTCGCCGCGGCGCGCGCTGTCCACCAGCTTGGTGACGACGGGGCTGCGTCCCGGCGGCAACTGGTCGATCACCGAAACGTCCAGGTCAGAGTAATAGCTCATCGACAAGGTGCGCGGGATAGGCGTTGCGCTCATCATCAGCTGGTGGATTTCACCCCCCTTCTGCCGTAGCGCCAGGCGCTGGTGCACGCCGAAGCGGTGCTGTTCGTCGATGATGGCCAGGCCCAGTTGGCGGAATTCGACCTGTTCCTGGAACAGGGCGTGGGTGCCGATGGCGAACTGCGCCTCGCCGCTGGCGACGCGCTCCAGCGCGGCGCGCTTGTCTTTCTTGCCGAGGCTGCCGCTGAGCCAGGCCACGCTGATGCCGAACGGCTCCAGCCAGGCGGAGAGCTTGAGGTAATGCTGTTCGGCCAGAATTTCCGTGGGCGCCATGATGGCGGCCTGGAAGCCGTTTTCGATGGCCTGGCATGCCGCCAGCGCGGCCACGACGGTCTTGCCGCTGCCCACGTCGCCCTGCAGCAGGCGTTGCATGGGATGGGCGCGGGCGAGGTCGGCGCTGATTTCGGCGCAGACGCGCTGCTGGGCGGCAGTGAGCGGGAAGGGCAGGCGCTCCAGCAGGGCCGCGCCAAGCTGATGCTGCGGCGGCAGGGGCGGGGCGCCGCGGGCGCGCCGCTTCTGGTAGTGCAGTCGCATGGAAAGCTGCTGCGCCAGCAGCTCGTCGAAAATAACGCGCTGCCAGGCGGGGTGTTTTCTTTCGTCCAGCGCCGCCGGGGCGATCTCGGGCGGCGGCTGGTGCAGCAGGGTGATGCTGGCGGCAAAATCCGGCAGGTGCAGGGGCGTGCGCAGCGCATCCGGCAGCGTGTCGCACAGGTCAGTGCCGGCCAGCGCCTGGGCGATCAGTTTGCGCAAGCTGCCCTGGCTTAAGCCCCGGGTGGTGGGGTAGACCGGTGTGAGCGCCTCGGCGAGCGGCTCGTTTTCCTTGACGATGCGGTACTGGGGGTGGACCATTTCCGCGCCAAAGAAACCGTGGCGCAATTCGCCCAGGACGCGCAGGGTGACGCCGGGGTGCAGGGTGGCGGCCTGGCTGGGGTAGAAATGCAGGAAGCGCAACTGCAATGCGCCGCTGCCGTCCTGCATTTTGACGGTCAGCATCTTGCGCGGTTTGTAGGTGACGCTGGCGTGGGTAACGCGGCCTTCCACTTGCGCCGCCTGGCCGATGGGCGCGTCCGCGATGGGGTAAAGATGCGTCTCGTCCTGGTAGCGCAGCGGCAGGTGGAGCAGCAGGCCGAAGGCGTCGTGGATGCCCAGTTTGACCAGTTTGTCCTGGATGGCCTTGCTGACTTTCAGAAACATTACTCGCCCAGATACAGCACCGCATCCATTTCCACCAGCGCGCCGCGCGGCAATTCCTTTACGCCCACGGCGGCGCGGGCGGGGTAGGGCTGGTCGAAGTAGCGGGCCATGATTTCGTTGACCTTGGCGAAATGCGCAAGGTCGGTGAGATAGACATTCAGTTTGACCGTGGCATTGAGGTTTGTCTCCGCTGCCGTTGCCACCGCGTCGAGATTGAGAAAGACCTGGTTGATTTGCGCTTCGATGCCTTCGGCCATTTGCATGGTCTGCGGGTCGAGACCGATTTGCCCGGAGAGATAAACCGTATCGCCGACGCGTATGCCCTGCGAATAGGTGCCGATGGCTGCGGGGGCATTTTGGGTGCTCAATATTTGTTTGCTCATGATTTTTCCTTGTGTGCTGTTTCTCAATTGCCGCTAACCCTAACCCCCTCTGCGGATGCTCGCACAAGGGGAGGCCGGGAGGGGTTGGGGTTTAGCCCTTGGTCCGGTTGATGCGCACCACTTCCGGCAACTGGCGCAGGCCGCGCATGACGCGGGCGAGATGCATGCGGTTTTCCACCTGCAGGGTGAAGAACATGGTGGTGTAGGCGCTGCCGTCTTCCTCTTCCATGCTGACATTGTCGATATTGGAATCGGCATCGGCGATGGTGGCTGCCACCTTTGCCAGCACGCCGCGCTGGTTGGCAACCACCAGCTTGATCGAAACCTCGAAGAACTTCTTGGTGTCCGGGTCCCATTCCACGTCCACCCATTTGTCCGGGTCGTTGCGGTAATGCGCAATGGTGGGGCAGTCGTGGGTGTGAATGATGAGCCCCTTGCCCTTGTTGATGAAGCCCAGAATGGGGTCGCCGGGAATGGGGCGGCAACAGTTGGCGAACTGCACGGCCATGCCTTCGGTGCCGCGTATGGTCATGGCGCTTTGGGGGCGATTCTCATCGGCCGATGTTTCGCCCAGTGTTGCCAGTTGCCGTGCCACGACAATGTTGAGCCGTTTGCCCAGGCCGATGTCGGCGAGAATTTCGTCTTTTGTCTTGCCGGCGTTCTCGCGCAGCAGTTTTTCCCACGGGCCTTCGCCGATGCTCGCGGGCTTGATCTGAAGGGCGCGCAGTGCCTGGTCCAGCAGGCGTTCGCCCAGCGCAACGGATTCCTCATAGTGCAGCGTCTTGAGGAAATGGCGGATATGGGAGCGTGCCTTGCCGGTGGCGACATAATTCAGCCAGGCCGGATTGGGGTTGGCGTGAGTGGAGGTGATGATTTCCACGTGATCGCCATTCCTGAGTTCCGTGCGCAGGGGGGCGTGCTCGTGATTGATCTTGACGGTTACGGCGCGGTTGCCGACATCGGTATGCACCGCATAGGCAAAATCCACTGCCGTGGCACCGCGCGGCAAGGCCATGATTTTGCCCTTGGGCGTGAAGACATAGACTTCGTCAGGAAACAGGTCGACCTTGATATGTTCCAGGAACTCGGCGGCATCGCGGCTTTCATCCTGGATTTCCAGCAGGCTCTGCAGCCACTGGTGAGTTTTTTGCTGCATGTCGCTGATGCTGTTGTCGCCGCTTTTGTAAAGCCAGTGCGAGGCCACGCCGGCCTCGGCGATCTGGTGCATTTCCTGGCTGCGGATCTGGATCTCGATCGGCGTACCGAAAGGGCCGAACAGTGTGGTGTGCAGGGATTGGTAGCCGTTGGCCTTGGGGATTGCGATGTAATCCTTGAACTTGCCGGGGATCGGCTTGTACAGGGCGTGCAGCGAACCCAGGGCGAGATAGCAGGTAGGCACATCCTTGACGATCACGCGGAAACCGTAAATATCGAAGACCTCGGAGAAGGCGAGGTTCTTTTCCTGCATCTTCCGGTAGATGCTGTAGAGGTGCTTCTCCCGTCCGGTGACGTTGGCGTCGATATTGCAGCTGGACAGCTTGTTCTTGATCGCCTCCAGCACCTTGCTCACCACCTCGCGCCGGTTACCGCGCGCCGCCTTGACCGCCTTGTCCAGGACGGTATAGCGGTTGGGGTGTGCAAAGTGGAAGCCGAGGTCTTCCAGCTCGCGGTAGACGTTGTTGAGGCCGAGCCGGTTGGCGATGGGCGCGTAGATTTCCAGGGTTTCGTGCGCAATGCGCTGCTGCTTGGCGGCCTTCATCGATTCCAGCGTGCGCATGTTGTGCAGCCGGTCGGCCAGCTTGATCAGGATCACGCGCACGTCGCGCGCCATGGCGAGCAGCATCTTGCGGAAATTTTCCGCCTGGGCGTGGGCTTCCGACTGGAATTCGATCTTGTCCAGCTTGGAAACCCCTTCCACCAGTTCGGCAACCTGCTTGCCGAACTGCGCGCCGATTTCCTCGCTGGTGGTGGCCGTGTCTTCCACCACGTCATGCAGCAGCGCGGCCATGATGGCCTGGGCGTCAAGACGCCATTCCGCCAGGATGGTGGCGACGGCAAGCGGATGGGAAATGTAGGCCTCGCCGCTTTTGCGCATTTGCCCGTGATGGGCGGCTTCGGCGACGTGAAACGCATCCTCGATCTGAGAAATGTCCTCAGGTTTGAGGTAGGCGGATAAAGTCTCGGTGAACTGGGACGGGTTGGGCATGGGGGTGAATAAGTGAAGTGTGAAGCGTGAAGGGAGGTGTTGGTAATTCTTACCTTTCACGCTTCACCTTTCACGCTTCACGAAATCACGCTTGTCCGCGATTGAGGATTTCCCTGCCTACCTTGCCCATGGAAATTTCCTTCAGCGCGACTACGGTCGGCTTGTGGCGGCCGGCTTCTACCAGCGGGGTGGCGCCATTGGCCAGTTGCCGGGCGCGAAAGGTGGCTGCCAGGGTCAGTTCGAAGCGGTTGTTGAAGTGTTTCATACAGTCATCGACGGTAATGCGTGCCATGTTTATGGACTCCAAAAGGGTTCTTGTTTTCAGGTCAGACTGGCGATGAGTTCGCCATGCCGCGCCAGCTGGGCTCCGACTGTGAGCCGCTGAGCACGGACCACTGCAAGCAGATCCTGCTGTGCAGTGCCGAAATCGTCGTTAATAATAACATAATCGAATTCGCCGACATGGCTGATATCCTCGCGCGCCGCCGCGACACGGCGCTGAATTACTTCTGCAGCATCCTGGCCGCGGCCTTGCAGGCGCTGCTGCAGCGCCGCCACCGAGGGTGGCAGGATGAAAACACTGACCGCGTCCGGGATCAGTCTGCGCACCTGGGCGGCTCCCTGCCAGTCGATTTCCAGCAGAATGTCTTTGCCTGTCTTGCGCGAGGCTTCAATCCAGGGCTGCGACGTGCCATAGAAGTTGCCATAGACTTCCGCGCTTTCAAGAAAATCACCGCGTTCCAGCATCTGCATGAAGGTTTCTCGGCTGACGAAATGATAATGCACGCCGTCCGTTTCACCCGGACGCGGCGCGCGCGTGGTGTAGGAGATGGAGAGCTGGATGCCTGCGTCGGCGGCAAGCAGTTCTTTTACCAGGCTGGTTTTTCCCGCCCCGGATGGCGCGGCGACAATGAATAGGTTTCCGGTGGTCATGGTGACTGTCCTGAGCAATAAAGGGCTTATGTATTTTGGCGCAACGATACCAGATTTGCTCTTTTCTCAGGGCGCGAGGAGGCGAATTTTCCACGATTGGGCGTGTATCCCGAGTGGTTGCAGACAATCGAAATAACCGCCTGTCCGTCCAGGGAATCCGATTGTCATTTCATGTTTGCGTCTTGCAATGGATTTGATTATGGTGTAGCCAATTAGTATGTCGGGATTTATATACAGATTTATCTTGATCGTTGACCGGCTGGTTTATGCAAAACGAGGAGAAATTACGCTATCGGATTGAAAAACCACTTCAATATTGTGGCATAATATTTTACAGGTGATCGTCTGAGCAGATTGAAGGCGGCCGGCCTTAAGGCAAATGCATACATTTGTTGCAAATGTATTGCGGATAATTTGATCTGGTACTATCCTATCAACAAATTTGATAGCCGTATAAATATAAAGTATGATGCAGCCACGATGTTGTCGTGGCGGATGGAGAGACGGTGAAATCTTGGCAATCTGAATGGATGCGCGTACTGATGCTGGCCTGCCTGGGCGTGGCCCTGGCGGGCCTGTCCGGCTGCGCGTCGGAGCCGGCGAAGAAGAAGGATTACAGCGGCCTGGTGTGGCCCAGCCCGCCAGAACAGCCGCGCATCCGCTTTGTCGCCGAATACTCCGGCCAGAAGGATCTGGGCGTGAAGGATGAGTTGAAAGCGGCCTTGCTGGGCGAGGAGCCGGCCGGCCTGGCGCTGCAGAAACCCTATGGCGTGGCGGCTTCCGCCGACGGAAAGCTGATTTATGTGACCGACACCAAACTGCGCGCCATCGTGGTGTTCGATCTCGAAAAGAAGGAAGTGCGCCCGTTCAGGACCGACGCGCAGGGCGCAATGTATAGCCCGCTGGAAATCCGCCTGGACAAACAGGGGCGGTTTTTTGTCAGCGATTCCGAGCGCAAGGAAGTGCTGGTGCTGAGCCCGGAAGGCAAGACGCTGATGGCGCTGGGAAAGAATGAGGAGATCGGCCGCCCTACTGGTCTGGCCCTGGATGAGGCGCGCAACCGGTTGTACGTGGCGGATACTAACAAACACCGGGTGCTGGTATACGACCTGGCCGGCAAGCATCTGCTGACTTTCGGCGAGCGCGGCTCGGAACCGGGGCAGTTGAACTACCCGGTCAACCTGGCGGTGGATCGCGATGGCCAATTGCTGGTGACGGATACCGGTAATTTCCGCGTGCAGATATTCGACGGCGAGGGAAAGTTCCTTAACACCTTCGGGCAGCTTGGCGATTCCTACGGCAGTTTCAGCCGGCCCAAGGGGGTGGCCCTGGATTCCGACAGCAATGTCTACGTGGTGGACGCGGCGTTCAATAATTTCCAGATTTTTAACCGCGAGGGAAAAATATTGCTCTTCGTCGGCGCCACGGGCCATGAGCCAGGCACGTTCTGGCTGCCGGCGGGCATGTTTGTGGACGGCATGGACAGGATCTACGTAGTCGACTCCACCAATGCGCGCATTCAGGTGTTCCAGTATCTCAAGGAGAAAGGAGAATCTATTGGCAAATAAGGATATCGATTTCTTGAATTGCAGGGCGAAATGAAGTGCTGTTCCGGTGCAAATCCGGAAGTTGTTGGGCAGGATGGGCTAGGTAATGGCAAGGCCCGTCAATAGGTAATTAAATTATTAGAAGGAGGCAGGAATCATGAATAAACGAGGTAGAACAATGGCTTTTGCGGCGGGCTTGCTTATTGCCCTGTCAGGGGTTTTCGCGGGGGGGGCTTTGGCTGGCATATCGGCAACCAAGCACAATCTTTCCAATACCGGCACCGGCACGATTAAGGGCGACGGAACCGAAATCTGCATTTTCTGCCACACCCCGCACGATGCGATCAAGAACGGTAATATTCCGCTGTGGAACAAAAAGCTTTCAGCGGTGACTGCGTATGGTGTTTACACCAGCCCGACCATGACTGCTACGGATGGCGCGGATGTGGGCGGGGCTGCGGTGGCGGGAGTAATAACTGCAAGCGCGGCGGTGAGCAATCTATGTCTGTCTTGCCATGACGGCACGGTGGCGATTAATTCCTTCAATAATCCGTCCAACCTTGAAGCGGTTCCGACCATGACGGGCACGACGGCTGGGAAGTTGCCGGCTGGAATCAATAGCAACCTGGGCACGGACTTGACCAACGATCACCCGGTCAACTTTACCTACAACACTGCTTTGGCTACTAGCGATGGCTTCCTGAAAGATCCTGGGCCTTTGGGTACTGGCGCTCTCTTGCCGAACGGCGTCAAGCTTTTCTCCAACAAGGTGCAGTGCGCTTCCTGCCACGATCCGCATACCAGCACAAATGGTGCATTCCTGCGCGCTTCGATGAGTGGCAGCCTGTTGTGCCAGTCCTGTCATAGCAAGTAACGCTTGAGTGTGGTTTAAGGAGGATTGCCGATGCTGGTCCGGTGGGGCCAGAAGCGCGCTTGCCGCGCTTCTGGCCCTGCTTTCTGGGCCAGCTTTTGCGCTGAAAGTATCAGAAAGTGGCGCAGGCCGGCTAAACTTCTACGGCTCTGTAGGAGTGGAGGCCGAGAATTACCAGTACGATACCGAATATGGATCACGCGACCGCATGCGGTTGCGCACGCGTTTCGACTTCAATGGCCGCGGATTTATCTGGGACCCGCGCTTTGCGACGTTCGACGCTGGGGTGACACTGCAAAGGGACAATGTCCAGACCGTCGAGAACGATGTCAGCGGAAATACCAGCAACAACCTGCTCGGCTATCGGCTCAACACCACCTGGTTTGCCAACAAACCCTATCCCCTCAGCATTTACGCAAACCGCAGCCAGAGCACCGTGTCCGACTTCTGGAGCCCTTCCTACGAACTCGTCTCGGACAATATGGGTGCGCGCTGGGGCATGAACAACCAGTGGCTGGGGCGGAGCAACTTTTACATCGACCGGCGCAGTTCCGAGTCCAGCAGTTCACTGGTGCCGCGCTCGGAGCAGAACCTGTCGCTTGGCATGGATGCAAGCCAGAAGCTGCGGGCCAAGCAATGGGGCGAGTCCGACCTGTCTTACGGCTACCGGCATACGGCTTGGGATGAGCAGGTGTATGGCGGCAGCCAGCGCCAGGATTATTTTTACCTCAACGACCGCTCCCTCTTCGGCGACAAGGCCAATCTCAGTGCGAACCTGACCTACTACGACAGGAGCGACCAGTGGGGTTTTGCGGGTTCCGGCGGTAATGTGGTAGAGTCGAAATTTCTCGGTTTCAACAGCATGTTCAACGTGCAGCAAACGGAGAATTTCCGGCATTTTTACGGCCTGGGCCTTGGCATGAATTCAAGCGGGACCACTCAAAGTGCTTCATACAATCTCTCGTCAGGGGCGAATTACCGCCTGAACGCGCGCTGGCAGGTGAACGGGATGCTGGGGTTGAGCGGTTCCAGATCCGAGATGCGCGCCGCCGGCGTGGACGGCCTCGGCCAAAACCAGGATACCACCGCGCTTACCGGCAGTGCCGGCATAATGTACTCTGATACCTATTTCAGTAATTATCTGGTGAGTGGTGGCTACACCCTGGCGCTGACGCAGACAAATTCCACAATGTTCACCGGCCTGCCCGCGCAGCAGAACACCACGCACACCGCCAATATCGGTTATACCCGCATGAATTCGCCGCTCTATGCCGATTCGCTGCAACTACGCATGAGCCAGACCGTGGGCGAGCCCGGCGGCAGCGAAGCCAATGTCCGCTACAGCGTGAACAGCACGCTGACGCAAAGCGACATGCTGCAGGGTACAGCCGAATACCGCAGCTATCAGCGCAAATCTGTGGTTTGGACGAATGAAGTCGATGCGCCAGACTTTTACTACTACAATACGGACTCGCAAAGCACGCGCCTGGATTTCGGCTGGATGCACCGCTTTTCCGAAGCCGGCAGCACCATGCTTTCCGCCGGCGCCACCAATAGTGTGAGCCAGGATGTTAATTTCGGTACGCGCTATGTCCAGGCGCGCGCCACCATGCGCCTGCGTAGCGCCCTGCACTGGACGGCGCTGGCGCGCGCGGAACAGATCGATGGGTCGGAATATGTCGCAGGGCGTAAATTGACGCTCGAATCCGATGTCAACTACCGCGTCGGAAAATGGCAGGCAAGCGTCCGTTTCCGCTTGAGGGACGCACAGCAGGAGTTCGCGCCATTCAAGGAGAAGTCCGTCTTCCTGGTGTTGAGGAGGGATTATGCCTTGCGCCTGTGATTCGTTCCGCGTGGTTGTCGCTTTTGCGCTTGCCGCGAGCCAGCTTCCCGTGCATGCTGCCAACTGGCCGATGCTGGGGGGCGGGCCGGATCGCGTGCACCTGAGCCCGGACGCGCTGCCCGCAAGGACGGTGGCGCGGCATTGGGTGAGTGCCGTCGGCGGCAAGATGGAGGCCGGACCGGTCGCTGCGGACAAAACCATTTTTGTGGTCGGAAATGACCGCCGCCTGACTGCGCTGGATGCGAAAAAGGGTGTCGTGCTGTGGCGTTTCGTGGCGGGCGGGGCGATTTCTGCCGAACCGGCGCTGGCTGACGGCCTGGTGGTGGTTGCAACCAAGGATGGCGAGGTGACCGCACTGGCCGCCTTTGACGGCAAGAAGCGCTGGCAGGTCAAGGTCGCGGGCGGGGTCGTCGCGTCACCTCTGGCGCGCGATGGCAGGGTGTATCTGGGCAGCGTGGACCAGTTTATCTATGCCCTGGATTTGAAAACCGGCAAGCAAGTCTGGCGCTACCGGGCCAAGGATTACAAATACGGCGGGATTTACGCTTCCCCGGCAGCGGATGCGGAGCGGATTTATGTCGGCGGCAAGAATGGCGTACTGCACGCCATTTCCCGTGAAGATGGGCAACCCGCCTGGCAGGCTGAATTGGGATCGTCGCTCTACGGCGCGCCGGCTTTGGCGGGGGGGCGGGTGTATCAGGGTTCGTATGACCGCAATGTTTACGCGCTCCAGGCGGACTATGGAAAGATTCTCTGGCGCACGGAGCTGGACGACTGGCCGCAGGGGACGCCGGTGCCGGCCGGCGACATGCTGTATGTATGCAGCCGTAGCGGGGTGCTCTACGGGCTGAACCTGGCCGATGGCCGGATTGTCTGGCAAATGCCGCTGGGTGGCGAAGTGCGGCACTCGCCCAGCGTAGGGAGCAATAATATCGGAGTTGTCGCGACATTGGATGGACGGTTGATCGGCGTGGATCTGTTGCGGCGGAGGATTGCCTGGGAAGAGAGGCTGGGTGGCGGCGGAGCTTATGGCGGCCCGGCGATCAGCGATGGTGAGATTCTGGTGACGACCCAGGAGGGTGTGGTGAGTGCGTGGCGCTAGCGGGTAGATGGTGGTTGTGGTGTGTGTTTTCCTTGATTTCCTGTTCCCTGAATGCGGCGCCAGCGGAAAATGCCAAGCCCAAGAACACCTTGGATGAGCGCAGCCTGTTTGATCGCGCAGAAGATATTCCGCAACTGCTGCGGCAGGGCAAGCTCGCCGCGGAGCAGATTCCAGACCCCCATTGGCGCGAGGACGGGGAGGGTTGCCAGGCCTGCCATCGCGGCACCCCGGCGGGCAAGGACGCGAAGCTGCGCTCTAAGGACATCAACGCCCTGTGCAATAATTGCCACGACACGGTTTCGGTGCATAACTATATCCACGCTGTCGGCATGGAGCCTTCCGCCGAAAAACGCGACCAGATGCCCGAAGTGTTCCAGCAAGCGGTCAAGCGTGGCGGCGGCGTGGTGACCTGCATCGCCTGCCATGACCTGCCCATGCAGTGCAAAAAGGAGCGCTTTGCGGAAAAAGGGCTCAACCCGAGGTTTTTCCGTGGCGGGCCGTACCAAGAACGCACCGGACTGTGCTTCAACTGCCACAACCCGACGCACTACGAGCGCCTCAATCCGCATGACCAGATCAGCGATAAGGGGGAACTGAATACCCAAATCTGTTTGGTGTGCCACAGCGTGACGCCTAACCGGCGCGACGCGAAAAGCATAGACGATGTAGGCTTCAACGTGACGGACGACCTGACCAAACTATGCACCGGCTGCCACCCCTGGCGGCCCCATCCCGGCGGAGCCTGGGCCATATTCGCGAAGAACTCGAATAGCGAAGGTCCGAATCACCTGATCAAACCGCCGGAGGCGATACTGAAACACCTCAAGGAATCCGAGGCAAAGAGAGATGTCGTCCTGCCGCTGGAGCCGTCGAGCGGCAAGATCTTTTGCGCCACCTGCCATAACCCGCATGAGCGGGGAGTCCAGCGCCATGCGCGCGCCGATAAGGGCGCAGATGGTTACAAGAGGCTGCGCATCGGTGCGGGGACGCAGATTTGTAACAACTGCCACAACAAGTGAGGGCGCGCCACCAATACACAGTGGGTGCAGAATGTTGATAAGGGTGCTCAAGAATATTGATATGGAACGAATTATCCGGGAATGTAGGTCGGGCTTCAGTCCGACATGTCGGCCTAAAGGCCGACCTACAGTCCGGAATAAAATGTGCCGGAACAATAGTGCGGATGGATTGAAACATTGCTGAGCGTGCAAGGAGCCAGTAGTTGGTTACAATAAATTAACCTCGACATGTCGGCTTAATATCTGACCTGCAATGGCGATATTTCAGCCTGACCATGTATGGCTGTTAGGCTGCGAACGAACGCGGAAATTGGCCGGGTCAGAATGCCCCTGAAAAGATCTCCGGGCAGACACAAAAACCCCCTCTCTGATCAAATCAAGGAGGGGGTTTTTTATTGTGGGATTGAAAGCCTGCTTGTTCTTCCGCTTTAGCGCTCGCTCCGGGCATTGCGCATGAGCGAAGGCAGATAAAAGTCCTTGTACTGCTTGATGACATTCGCGCCTTCGCCAAATGTCAGGAGCTGTGCCCTTTGTGGCGAATACATGAGTTGCACGAAATTCAGCGGACCGTTTTCCCTGTGGCATTCATCGCAAAATATGGGTTTGGGCGAGAATTCCTTATGAATGTCCGTGTTAAGGCGCATTTTGCGCTTTTCGTTGTCTCCGTCGCTGTCCTTGGCTGCAGATTCATCCAGGAATTGCAGCGCTTCCGGGTTTTCGTCCAGGCGCCTGGGGACGCCATTTTCGATCTTGAATGGAATGATCGTTCCGCCATAATCTCCCGGCTGGCCTTTCAGGGCGGTCAGGGGGGTATTGGAGCCGCGCTGCAGCCATTTGTATTCAAACTTTTCGCCTTGCTTGGGGGCGATGTGGCATACCTCGCAGGCCAGGAAGAATGAGTGGGCGTTGAGCATCCCCCTTGCTTCCTTGGATTTCGAGTGCGACAAATCTTCGTGGCACTTCAGACACCACGATTTCGACTTGCTTCCAGCCTGTATGGACTCGTCGATGCCGTGGAAGGACTCGTAAAGCATCTCTTGGCGTGGAACCGCCTTTTTCGCCAGAGCCTCTTCAGCGCGATGCGTTCCCTTGATGTAAGTTAGATAGATCAGCCAGATGGAAAAGGACACCAGCAGAATGCCTATCGTAAACATCACAAGATGAACGAGGAGCCTTTTCGGAACGCTTGCGCCGCTGTCTTTATGCATTGCTATGCCCTCCTTCGGTGGCGTGCGCTGTATTCGCTGGTTTGGAGGCCTCTTCCGCAATGATTCGTTCGTACCAAAGCGAATGCTCTTCCTTCATCATCGTTTCCGATATGTTTCCGTCGATAAAAGCCTTGTTCATCGGGTAGACATGCGGGTTGTAATGAACCGTAAATATATGGCCAACGATAATCGCCAGCGCGGCCAGGGTGGCCTCTCCCAAATGCAGCGCGTCGGCAACGTCGAGGTAGAATTTCGGCCAGTAGGATTGCGTCCACATCATGGTGCCGGTGCTGATGACGATGAACATGCCGAAATAGACGGAAAAATATTCCAGTTTTTCAAGGTAGGTGAATCGATCCATTTTGGGCCGCTCTTCACGCTTGCCCAGCATGTACATGACGTTCTGGTAGGCGTCCACCCCATCTTTCAGTCTGGGCAGCATGGCGCGGATCCAGCTTTTGCCATCGGTTTTGAATAGAACGTAATAGAGGTGATAGAAGCATACCGCGGTAACCGCCACGGCAGCGATGCGATGAATGATTCCGCGCCAGTAGAAGATGCTTTTCCCGGCCGAGCCGAACAGCTTGATGGCCCATACTTCGCCCATTAGCATGAAGCCCGTCAAGATCAGCAAACCTGTTGAAACGAAGAGAATGACGTGTTGAATTCTCTCGCTCTTGGTGAGCCGAACGAAGGCCCTTTCGTTATTGCCGTGCCCACCCATCTCAATGCCCTCCTTTTTTGCTGTCTCGGTATGTCGCGTAAAGATCCAGCAGCCTGTGGCCGCCAAGCCCGATAACTACCCCTGCGATGAGAATCTGGTAGAAGAGGTTGATCCAATGCAATACCATGGCCTGGAAAGCCTCGTCCTCCAGCACCGCATCGGTGCCTGCGTTGCCGCCCTTGGTTTCGAGAACTGCCTTGAACTGGGATGCGTGCGCCTTGCTGCCGGTGGCAAACTCCTGAGTCGCCGAAGCATGGCAGCCCGCCTGTGCACAGGTTTCACGCTTGTTGTCGGGATTGACCGGCGAGCCCTTCACCTTGTGCGCCGTGATCTTGTGAGGTGAAAAACCCAGCGCATAGGGTGCATGGCAGTTCAGGCAGTTTGCCACTTCCTCGTCTCCATACAGAATCGCCTTGCCATGGTAGGTGTCCTGGAATCCAACCACCACGTCCAGCTTGTGTCTCGCCATCATGCTCGGATTGGCGTGGCATTTGCTGCACATCCGGACCACCTCGGATGATGGGCGCCTACTTGAAAGCCGGTAATCGATGTGGCTTAGAAAACGGGTGATCCATGCTTTATCTTCGTGGCATTGATGGCAAATCTCCATGGACGCCTTCGATTTCATTTGTTGCTGAAGATTGAGCAGATAGGGCTTGTTCGTATGGCAATCCCTGCAAGCAGGTAAATCGGACTGGTTTTCAGTGCCGGCGCCTTTTGCTCCGTGAGCGCTTTTCTCCAGATCCTCCACAATGGCCTTGTGTGAGAATTTCTTGCCTGAGGAGGGTTCGTTGAGGTGGCAGGTCTTGCCGCAATCAACTTTTTTCGCGTCCGTATGAGGGATTTTGTCCACGCCTTCATGGCAATCCGAACAGTTGAATCTGCCATGGTACGAGGCATTGTGCATGTCTTCATTGACGTAAAAGACACGCTTTACGATCCGGTTCCTCGCGTCTTTGTCATAGCGGCCCAAGCCTGGATACTTGTGGCATAAGAGGCAGCCATCCTGGCCTTTCGGGACGGAAACCTGAACGCTGGGCGCAGGCACTGCCTGACCCGGATTTAAGAAGCCTGGAGTGGGCGCCGGGACAGCCGAGGCAAATCCTGGAGATGACGCCATGACCATTGCCGCGGCAACGGCAGTGCCTTTAAGAAATTCCCATACTCTTCCTTGCCTGCGCAGGGTCATGGCGGGTTCGTGTTTTTGCGATTGGTGCATCATCTGTTGCCCTTTATGTCATCAGACGGATTTTGCTGATCAGGGATGGGCGGGCCCATCCCTCCCATCTCTGCCATATCCGGCCGCCAGGCAGCCGAATTGTTTTTTTTCCTGGTTGTTTATTGGTCGATCGGTTGCGTGCATTTGCACCCCACCTGTCGTCGCTGTTATCGGGAATAAAAAGCTCCCGATATCCTATTAAATGGCATTTTAAGCCTCTTTTTTCCGTTTGTGTGCTTTGCTGAGCTTTACAGCCGAGACTCGCTCAACGCTCCGATACTGCCTTTTTTTGAGGAAGGTTCCTGACTTGCCGCAAGGAACCGTTCCTGTGGTTTCAATCGCCCAAGCTATAGACCGAGATCTTGTTGCGTAAAATCTCGGCGGTATACAGCCGGTTGTCGTTGCCGATTGCGATTCCGCCCGCAGACACAAAACGCTGCGGCTTTCCGTCTTGGCCCAGGACGTGCAAGAATCGTCCTTCGCCGTCAAAAACCTGGATTACATCCATGTAGCTGTCGCTGATGTAGATGTTTTGCTTCGCATCAACAGCCACGCCTTTTGGGCGGAAGAGCTGGCCCGGGAGAACGCCCCAGTTTCCGACCTGAATAAGCAATGCGCCTAATTCGTCGAATCCCTGCACGCGGGAATTAAGAGCATCCGCTATGTACACATCGCCTGCCGAGGATAACGCTACAGAGGCAGGATAGCGAAACAACCCGCCGCTCTCGCCGTTTCCGCCCCACTTGCCGACAAGTCTGCCCGGTGCTGCAAAGGCCATGATTTTGTGGTTATTGTTGCCGCTCACGAAAATCTTGGTGCCCGTGACATCCGTTGCTACATCTATAGGGCGTATCGCCAGGCCGCCTTCGACCACCGGGAATGCGTATTGAAATCGCCCATCGGAGGCGAATACCTGGATGCGGTGGTTGCCCGTGTCGGCCACATAGACACGCCCCTTCCCATCGGTCCCGACGCCGACGGGATCCTTCATCTGACCCTCTCCTGAGCCTTTGCGGCCAATGGTGAGGAGGTATTTCCCGTTACGATCAAAAGCGACAATTCTATGGTTGCCGCCATCAACTACAAAAATACGGCCGTCGCTGCTGACCGCCACATCTGTCGGCAGGGATAGCCCGCCAGCGCCCTGGCCGGTGATGTCGAACAAATGGCGCACACCTGCGGTGGGAATGCCGGCAGCAATCGATATGGCCGCCCAGCCCATAAGCAGGGCTGCCAAGCCTAGCTGCAACGATCGCCGAAATTTGGCATCCATTACACGCATGCCCCACCCACGTAACTTCTGCATCCACGCCCTCATCAACTTGTTTGCCGGATTTTAGGCCTGCCTGGCCATGCATGACTTTTGCCGGCGTCACGCAGGACTTCCCCAAACATCGTACTCAATTTGTGATGGGGTGAACAGGGCGATAAGGGGAATGATGCAAACGTACATGCTTTTTTTCGCGGAAGGGTGTCAAGGGCGATGCTTGGTCGATGGGGTGAAAACAAAAGCTGGTTCCGCTATTTGAAAAAAATATTAAATCAGTGAAACTAATATTATGGATCAGTAAAATTAATGGGTATATGATATAGGGCATATCGTTGTTGTCAATAGCTCACTTTGAACGGTTGTTTCAAATGTTTCGCTTTGGTTTTGGATGGGGTGTGTGCCGGGTGCGGGATTCAAGCGAAGATTGTCCGAAGGCGGTAGACGTAAGGGCTGAAGCTGGCCGAGTGGCGTCACTTCTGGTGGCGTTCGCATGTTTGGTCATGGCTTATTTTTTCAGTAGCAGCGAAGTCTTTCATCTTTCCGTCGCTGTAGTGGTCCTGCCCCTTGGTTGTATTTGGTACGGCGCTGAAATCGGCAGTTTTGTGGGTATGAGCGCGAGTGGAGAGAGCGAGGCGGGAAATTTTTTCGGCGTGCTTGTGGTGCTGGTTGGCTGGATCGCGCTTTTTGCCTTGCTGGCGAGCATAGTTTTTATATCATTTGGACATGTGCGGTAATGCCGTAACTTGCTATTTCAACAGTTATGCTTCATCGGTTTTGAGCCATTTTGACGGCGTTGCAGCAGAGGATTGCAGAGAGTAAGGGCCTGCCTGGATTATATCGAGATAATATGATCCAGTGATCTTGTTCTTTGGTATGATTGATCTATATCAAGTGTTTTATGGTAAGTGCCCGAATAAACTGGTGACATGTCCTTGCGCTGTAACTGGCGGACGGGTTGGCGGTGCTTGAATATGTGGTAGTGGCGCGGGGTTGAGCCCCGAAACGGTAATCGCAAGGGTAGCGTTGGATCGTCATGCGGGCGGATGCAGCATGGGTTCGACTAAAAAAGAGACAAAAATATAAGGCCATGTCAATGGGTAAGTCATCCTTCAAAACTCGTGTCATTTTGTTTTTCGCGGCCTTGCTTCTTTTTGGCGTGGGAGGAGAAACCTACGCCGAGGACGAGTTGAACTGCGTTCTCTGTCACAAGCATCGGGGCCTGAGCCGCATTGATGAAAATGGCAATTTCCGTCTGTTTTACATCAACGAAGCATTGTTTGAGGAGGGGCCTCATGTCCGGGTGAAGTGTATGGATTGTCATCAGGACGTCAGCAAGATCCCCCATGACCCCGCCAAGAAAGTGGACTGCACCACCGAGTGCCACCTGACCGAGCCCTCCGGCCAGAAAAAATTCTCGCACAAGCCGGTGTCGGATCTGCTGGCCAAGAGCGTTCATGGCAAGCTCGATGCTGAGGGCAAGGCCAAGGAGCACCAGCAAGACTACCCCGGCTGCAAGGATTGCCACGAAGAACCTTTGTATCGTCCGCTATCCTTCTTCAAAGGCAAGGTTCCTGGAATATCCGAGCGCGGTCTCAGTCGCTGCAAGACCTGTCACACCACGGGAAATTTCGCGGAATCCTTTTACAAGCATGTGACTTCGCGCCTGCAAAAGATGCGCAAGCCAACGGAAATCGTGGGTATCTGCGCCAAGTGTCACGGCGACAAGGGGTTCCAGCGGCGGCACGGTCTTGACGATGTGGTCACCTCCTACAAGGAAACCTTCCACTATAAAGCGATCCGTTTTGGCTCCGAGGAAACGCCGGACTGCACGGATTGCCACGTGGTCAAGGGTGAGAGCGTGCACTTCATCGAGGGCCAGGACTCCCCGACATCAGCAAGCAACAAGCAGAATGTTCCGACTACCTGCCGCACCTCCGAGTGCCATGAAAAAGCGGGCCCGAAACTGGCCGGCTTCCAGGTCCACGTCACCTATGACAAGGACAAATACCCCTTGCAGCATTACATGTTGAAATTTTTCACGGCGTTAATGGCGGGCGTGATGTATTTCTTCATGGTGCTCATTATTCTGGAACTGCTGAGGAGGCTCTTCCCGAACTTCTCCTTCAGGAAATCGCCGGATGATGATCACCACTCCTCCAAATAACAAGCCGAAAACGTGAACTGATTGAGGGTTACTTGAAAATGGCCATGCCGAAATATCCGATAATATGTGAAAGAAACGGGCGGAGATATTTCTACCGGTTCTCGCTGCATCAACGCTTGCAGCACATTGTATTGTTCACCACGGTGATTACGCTGTCGCTAACCGGGTTTCCGCTGAAATACCACGATCAGCCGTGGGCGGAACCTATTTACAATGCGCTGGGCGGGATCGATCATGCGCCGACGATTCACCGCATCGTTGGCTCCATCCTGCTGGGCCTGTTCGTCTACCACACCATTTACTGGATGTATCTGTTCTATACCCGGCGGGTGCTGCGTTTGAAGAAAGAGGGGCGCCTTACCCTGGGCAATATTGGCAGGGAATTCCTGGCACAGGAGATGGTTCCGAACAAGAAAGACTTCTACGACCTGATCGACATGTTCAAGTACCTGTTGTACTTCACCAACCGGCCGCCGCGCTATGACCGCATGTCCTGGAAGGAAAAGTTCGATTACTACGCACCATACTGGGGTATTCCCATCCTGGGTCCGGCAGGTTTCGTTCTCTGGTGGCGGGACGAGTTCAGCCACATCCTTCCCGGCATCGCGATGAACGCCTTCTACATCATGCATACCGACGAAGCTTTGCTGGCGGCGCTGTTCCTGTTCTTCGTCCATTGGTACAACGTGCATTACTCACCCGAAAAATTCCCTTTGGGCACGGTATTCATCACCGGATATCTTACGGAAGACGACATGATCCACGAGCATTATGCGGAATATGTGCGGATCATGACCGAACAAGGCCTCCAGGACGAAATCAGGCCTCAGCACCACTAAAGGGCCGGAGAAAAATATGTATAGTCGATTCAAGAAACTGATAGGCAAGCTCTACGCAATCGCCCTGATCGTCTTCGCTGTATGGTACGGTAATTTTATTTACCCGATTATCTTCAGCCATGCGGATCATCATGAAGAACCGCCGGCGGAAGTACAGGTTTTTGGTACCACGGTTAAATCACCCGGAGCAGCGTCATTTGAAGAAGAGGCGCTGCAGAAGGTCATGAAGGAACAGAAAGCGACGGCCACCACCGACCTCGGTTATACCGTCGTGAAAGAACAGTACGTGAAAGGCCACTTCCACCACATCGGGATGCTGGTGGAGTCGGACGAAACCAATGTATGCACGCGCTGCCATGGCGCGGTGCCTCATGACAAGTCTAAGCCCATACGTGCGTTTCTGAACATGCATGCGTTTTTCGTCGCCTGCGAAACCTGCCACATCAAACAGAAGCCGGACCAGGCGCCGTGGGCATTCCGCTGGTATGACAAGGCAAACGGACAGGTGGTGGCCAATCCTCCGGAGCTGGTCGCAACTGAAAAGGAGAAATATGGCAACTATGGAACCAAGATTGCACCGGGAACATTGGCCGCCGATGGCAGCTTCCGCTTCCTGAATGGCGAGCGTGAAAGAGCCTTCGTGACGGACTACCTGAAAAACAAGGAGGGCCTCAGCACCACCGAGCAGTCCAAGATGAAGAAAGTGATTCACCGCATGGTGGATGAGAAGCCGCTTTTGTGCGACGGCTGCCATACTTCCTCGCAGACGCCATATGTTCCATTTGCCGAACTCGGGTATCCGCCGCGCAGGATACAGCAACTGACCAATACCGAGGTTGTGGGAATGTTGCAGAAATACCGGGATTTCCATATTCCCAAGTTTCTGCTGCCGGGTACAGGCTCGGCCTGGACCGAGGGGCAGGAACCTAAGCGGCAGTCTCCGGAGCAGAAGGTGGAGTGGGCCGAAGGATCGAAAGTCAAATAAGCATTCGGCTCATGGCCGGCATAAGCAAATGGGAGCGTATTGAAGCACTCATTTGCTTTTTGCCGTTATTGGCCCGATAAATAAAATTTTTCCCGGCAATGGCCGGTCTGGCGGCAAGTGAAATTATTAACCGGCTGGCCTCAATAACCCGCATGCGGCACCCGGTCGCGCTAGGCCAGGAGCCGGCATGGGGTTTCTTGTGTGTTTGAAGAAAGTTGCTGACAGAGAGCTGCAGCATGAATCGGTCTGCGTCAATTATTGACAATTTGCTGCTATTCGCTAAAGATGCCGGTGGTTTTCGCCGGGGCCTGGGTGGAGCGAGAATCAGGCCCGATGCGGCGGGATGCAAGGCGCTCCCAAGCGGTTGGCAGGAAGCGTGTTTGAGTAGTCGATGTATCACCGGGTGAAGAGTTTAATGCTTGGGTTCTAAGGTTTGAATTGATGTCTCCGCTCTATCGGAGATTTGTCGGTTTTGCTTGACTAAAAAACCCTCATTTGATCGTGGTTAACCGGGTGGCCGTTGGGTTTGGCTGGCTGAACGGCGTTGGATCAGGTTGCTGAAATAATAAAAGGATAAAAGAGGATGGAGATACTTATCAGATGGTGCGTTGCGGGCATGTTGTCCCTGTTTCTGGGGTATGCCGGGGCGGCTTTGGCTTTCGAGGATGACGAGGCCTGCCTGATGTGCCACAAATACCCGAAAATGGGGCGCGTTACCGAGGACGGGTTGCAAAAAACGTACTACATTATGCCGAACGTTTTTTCAAAAACCGTGCACCGCAATGTGCCCTGCCGCGACTGCCACAGTTATATCAAGGAGTTGCCGCACAAGCCGGTTACAGAAGGGGTGACCTGCAACTCGGAGTGTCATTCGATCAAAAACCCTGCCACCGGAAAGCCGTTCAGCCACAAGCCAATTTATGATGCCTTCAAGAAAAGCGTCCATGGACGGGAGAAAATCGCCAAAGGCAATGACGCCGACAAACCCTATTGCGTCAACTGCCATACCAACCCGCTCTACAACGCCAAGGAGGATAAGCCGCCCAAGCACATCATTGACCGCTGCGTGGTCTGTCACGAGGACGCCAAGTTTGCCGAGAAGTGGTATAACCACACCAGCCGCCGCATTCGCGAGGTCAAGCGCTCGTCCCAGGAAATCGTCGCGATGTGCTCATCGTGCCATGCCGACAAGCAAATGCTGGAACGCCACCAACAGGCGGCCAAGGAAGAAGGCCGAGAATTGGGGCGGAAATTCCCGATCGCGGCGGAATCCTACAGTGAAAGCTTTCACGGCAAGGTGACCAAGTATGGCAACACCAAGGCGGCCAACTGCCTGGATTGTCATGCCAAAACCGTGAATTACTATCTCAGCGTGCACGAACTGCTGCCCTCGCGGGACCCGAATTCGCCGACAAGCGCGGAGAACAGGGTGGAAACCTGCAAGCAGTGCCACGTCAGAGCCGACAAGAATTATGCCGCGCTCGACCCGCATCCATCCAGCAAGCGGGAAGACAATCCCTTCAAGCATTATGCCGAGATGATCTATACCATCGTGGGCGATAGCGTGCTGCTGCTGCTGGTGGGGATGGCAGGATTCGAAACCTGGGGGCGCTTCCGTGACGGCGTAAGCTGGCGCTTCCGAGATGGGTCGTCGTGGTGGCGGCGCACCCGGCGCAATAGCAACCGCCTTCCCTGATGAAATCCATTGTAGGTCGGGCTTCAGCCCGAAATATCGGGCTGAAGCCCGACCTACAGGTGGGTTGCCAGATAGTGCAGAATTATTAAAGCTTATGACGCATAAGGACACGTAGAACATGAAATTATCACAAGAAGCACGCGAGGTGCTGGACACCGCAAAGCGCCACAACAGGGTGAATCCGGAGGAAGAGCGCGATATTGAGGAAGTGGTCGCCCTGCTGCCGGATGACCGCTCGATGCTGTACAAAAACGTGGATTCGAACCCGATTGGCGATTTCTACCGCTACAACATCCATATCCGCATTCAGCATCTGCTGATTTTCAGCACTTTCCTGTTGCTGGCCTTTACTGGATTACCCATTCACTACAACACCGCTTTCTGGGCGGAGCCGTTCAACTCTGTACTGGGCGGGCTGGAAGTAACGCGGGTGATACACCGCACGCTCGCGGCAGCCATGATTTTTGCCATGGTTTATCACTTCGTCACCATCGGCCTAGGTTCGCTGTTGAAGCTGCGTGCCCGAGTATTTGAATTGCGGCGCACCATCCTGCCGGTATGGAAGGACATTCGCGATTTCAAGGAAGACATGCAGTTTTTCGGCGGCAAGCGCGCCGTACGTCCGGAAATGGACAAGTTCATGTACAAGCAGAAAATTCACTATTTTGCCGCCGGCTTCGGCAACACGGTGATGGTGATTTCCGGATCGACTTTCCTGTTTCCCGATGTATGGGCCAGCATTCTGCCGGTGGAGATGGCGTCGCATTTTCAGGAGATGATGCGCCTGTCCCATCCCCACGAGGCCCTGCTGGCCTTGCTGGTGATCGCATTCTGGCATTGGTACAACGTCCATCTGGCTCCTGGGCGCTTCCCTATGCAATGGACCTTCCTCACCGGCAAGATCACGCGAGAACACCAGATCGAGGAGCATTTCCTCGAATATCTGCGCTGCATCGTGACCATGCCTGAGGAGCGCAGCTATCTCAGAAAACTGATCGAGAGCAAAAAATTGTGGGGGACGCAACCTCATGATTAGAAATAAACATGAAGACAATGACGCCGGACATCGCGATCTATGAGAGCCGAGCTTAAACCCTGGCAGAAAGTATTGGCCTATGGCTCGCTCGTATTTGTGCTGGCGTGGACCGTTTTCGGGCTGTACGCGATCTGGCTGATGTTGACCCAGGGCTGATGATAATTTTAAGGATTGACCATGCATCATACCGTTGAACTCGATAGTTATTTTATTGCGCTGGCAGTGGTGATGTTCCTCCTCTTCGCCATTGCGCTGCTGATCATTATTGACCACAAGGCACGCATCCCGGGCGAGATCAGGCGCGACGTCTTCAGTATTTCCGGCCTGCGCCGCAACCACCCGATATGGGCGTGGATGGTGTCTTTTCTGCTGTGGATCATCATCGCGGTTTTGCTTGCCTCTTCCGTCTATTCCATGCTGGGCGGCGGCCGTGAAAAAGAACCCGAGGCGCCAAAGCTTCTGGAAAGGCTGGATATCGAGCGGCAGAAGGAACGGATCAGGCACTTCCATAATCTGCCCAAGGTTGACCCCCTGACCCTGGGAAAACGGCCGATCTGCTATACCTGCCACAGCGAATACCCGCATGCGAAAAAGCCGATGATACGGACCCTGCTCAACATGCACACCCAGTTCATCGGCTGCATGACCTGCCACACCGACGACCGCAAGGTGCCGGAAAGCTCCATGACCCTGCGCTGGCTCAACTACTCGGGGATCGATGTGAAGGGCAAGCCATTCGGGCTGGATGTCGACCCGGCGACTGGTTTCCTGCTCGAAACCGACGACTACTATTCCAAGATCGTGGCCTATACCAATATCAACGGGCGGGAGGCTTTGCTGGAAATCACCGAGGATGCGCCCGAAGCGCAGGAATTCATCAAGCTGCGCAGCCAGCTTTCCGATCAGGACATGGGGTCGATCAAGAAAGCCTTCCATAGCCAGGTGAACCCGGTTGGACGCTTCTGCACCCGTTGCCACGCGCCCGAGAAGGAAAGTTACTTGCCATTCCGCGCACTGGGTTTTTCCGATAAGCGCATCTCTGCTCTGACCAATGTGAACATCATCGGCATTACGCAGAAGTACAAGGAATTCTACATTCCTACCATTTTCCTTGACGATGCCGGCAAGTCGCGCCAGGGTGTGTTGTTTGGCACATCCGAAAAGGCGCCGGAACCGTCAGCCGAGGAAATGAAGCGTGATCCGCGCGGCTGGTGGCGCAACGCCTTCGATGCGCCACCCAAGGCAGCTACGGCGCCGTAAGGTGGGCCGTGGCGTGTTGTGTCGGGTAGCCGGGAGATGGGGTCCGTGGGCCTTGCGCCTCCGGGCCGGCAAAGGTTTGGCTGGGGCGGAAATGCTGGCGAGCCTGGTTTCCGAGCCCAGTTTGCGGAGCGAAGCATGTTCATTCGCCTGACAGAAAGTCGCGGCGGTGGGCTGGCAATGCAACTGGCGCTGATGTTCATGCTCCTGTTCGGCATGGTGCGTGGCGCTGAGGCGGCGCGAGATATTTCCCCGCAGCGTGAATGCGCCAATTGCCATATAGCCTGGCTGGTCGATTTCAACCGCAAGGATGTAACACCGCTGATCGCATACAATCCCAGGCCGGTGGAGGCGACCGGCAAGCAGGATGTGGTGAGCTCGGACCGCATGTGCTTTTCATGTCATGATGGTTTCGTGCTTGACTCGCGGTTTGCGTGGCAAAATCGTCAGAATTTCCACCCCATCGGCGTCAAGCCGTCGGACAAGGTGAAAATTCCCACGACCGAGGGCAAGATGGTGTTTCCGCTCAACGAAGATGGCAAGGTGTATTGCGGCACCTGCCATAGCGCGCATGGCGTGGCCTGGGGGGATAAAACCGCCACGGTGTTCATGCGCATGAAGAACGCCGATTCCGCCATGTGCATGGCCTGCCACCTGGAGCGCGGCACCGGACCGGAAGAGGGCAACCATCCGATACAAAAGAAAATGAAGGAAATGCCGCACGCGCTGACTGAGGCTGGCTCCAAGTTCGGAGCCGGCGGCAGCGTGATCTGCCAGTCCTGCCACCGCGTCCACGGTGCGCCCGAGAAAAGACAGCTGGCGGTAAAAAATGCCAATTCGGAACTGTGCGGCACCTGCCATGGCGACCGCTACCCCAATACGCCCGCCGAGGCCGGGCGCATGGGTACTCATCCGGTCAATATCCGGCCTGACAAGGTGAAGATTCCCCAGGCTTTGTTGGAGAAGGGCGCGAAACTAGGCGAGGGCGGCACCGTGATCTGCCAGACTTGCCACGAACCGCATTTCGCTGGAGCAGGCCCCAAGCTTCTGGTTGCGCCCAACCCGCAGTCGCAGTTGTGCCAGTCCTGCCATATCGAACAGCGCAAGGTGGCGAGCAGCAAGCACGACATGACGCTGGTCAATAACTCTGACAAGAATATACGCGGCCAGGAAGTGGGCCAGGCGGGTGTGTGCAGCGCCTGCCACCTGCCGCATGGCGGACAGGGGCCGAAAATGTGGGCACGCCCAGTGAAGCATGGCGATGACCCGGTGGCCGACCTATGCCTGACCTGCCACACCGAGGGCGGATTGGCCAAGGACAAGCAAGTCGGCCAGCATACCCATCCGGTGGGCCGCGACATGGCCAGCCTGGGCGGAGCGGTAGAGCTGCCGGGCTACACCAGGGATGGCGTCAAGTCGGTGGGCGACAGCAAGGGCCGGGTCAGCTGCCCGAGCTGCCACGACCCCCACCAGTGGGATCCGCTCGACCCGGAAAAAACCTCGAAACCGGGCGATGAGAGCGATGGCAGCAACAAGTTCCTGCGCAAGCCCAATGGTCCGGAGGCTGGCCTGTGCCTGACCTGCCACAAAAACAAGCTCGGCGTCGTCAACACCAAGCACGACCTGGCCGTCATGGCGCCGGAAGAGCGCAATATCAAGGGGCAGACCCCTGCCGAAACCGGCGTCTGCGCGAGCTGTCACCTGCCCCACAACGGCAAGGGCGCGCGCATGTGGGCGCGTGAGCCGCTGGCCGGGGTGGACCCCATTTCCTCCACCTGCCTGAGCTGCCATAACGCCCAAGGCGTGGCAAAGGATAAAACCATCGGCGCCAACAGCCATCCGCTGGACGTGCCCATCGCCAATATCGGCATCACGGCAAAGGACGGGAAATGGTCGGCGCCGCCGCAAAGCGTTGGCCAGCCGGGCAAGGTGCTGCCGCTTTACGACCATCGCGGGGTGCCTGCGGCCGAAGGCGGCAACGTATTCTGCGGCACCTGCCACGACCCCCACAACTGGTCGCCGCTGGCCAAGGGCAGTCCATCCGGCGATCCCCGCCAGTCCAAGGGCACGGGGGATACCAGCTTCCTGCGCATGCCGAACGACAACAAGGGCACGCTGTGCGCCAACTGTCATGTGGACAAGGGGCCGATCGCCCTGTCCAAGCATAATCTCGCCATTTCCGCGCCCGAGGCGAAAAACACCAAGGGGCGGACCACTGCCGAAACGGGCGTGTGCGGCTCTTGCCACCTGCCGCACAACGGCAATGGCCCAAAGATGTGGGCGCGCGCCACCGGGCCGGGCCAGGATGGCGTCGAGGTGTTGTGCAACGAGTGCCACCGTGACGGGGGCATGGCGGAGAAGAAGCAGACCGGCGCCAATAGCCATCCGCTACGCGTGGACCTGAAAAATACCGGCGGCAAGACCACTCTGCCGCTTTACACCGCCGAGGGTAAAAAAGACGCAGTCAACGGCAAGGTCGCCTGCGCCACCTGCCATAACCTGCACCAGTGGGATGCGGCAGATCCCGCCAGCAAAGCCGGCGCGAAGGCTGATGTGGAGGGCGGTGCAGCCGACAGTTTCCTGCGCCAGCCTGCCTGGCCCGCACCCCAGCTCTGTGCCAACTGCCACCAGAACAAGCAGCAGGTGAAAAAGACCGACCACGATCTTTCCGTCACAGCGCCGGCGGAGACCAACATCCGCGGCCAGAACACGCAGCAGTCCGGCGTGTGCGGACAGTGCCACATGGTGCATAATGCGGTGGTCAAGGAGCGTCTGTGGGCGCGCCAGTCGGGAGAGGGGAATGATGCCATGGAGCGCCTGTGCCGTTCCTGCCATGCCGCGGGCAAGGTGGCAGCAGCCAAGCTGCCGGTCAAGGGCAGCCACCCGGCCAAGGTCAACGTGATATCCAATCCCGGCAGCCAGCGCGAGGGCGGCGGGAATTTCCCGGTATTTACCCCCGATGGCGTACGCAGCGGCTCTGGCATCATCTCCTGCCCGACTTGCCATAATGCCCATCAGTGGAGTCCGCTCAAAGCCGAGGAAGGCGAAGGCCGGAATGTCGAGGGCGATGCGCGCAGCAGCTTCCTGAGAAATACCAGCGATTTCTCGCTGTGTGCCGATTGCCACGGCCTGGATGCGCTGTTCCGCTACAAATATTATCATGGTGAAACTTCGCGCAAGAAGCATATGCTATACAGGTGAGGTTAAAATCTGCCGTTGTTAGGCCGGGATTCATCCCGGCAAATCCGCGCAATGCTTGTGGAGAACAATGTTGCAAAAAGTTATAAGAAAATTTATGGTCCTCGCCATCGCCCTGCTGCTGGCGAAGCCCGCCGCTTGGGCGGAAGAAACCCCGCCTGCCGAGACTGTTCCGCAAGCGAAAGAGCAAACTGCTGCGGCACCCGCTCTGGTATGGCCCTCGCCGCCGCTGCAGGCGCGTATCCGTTACCTCGGCTCGGTTGCCAACCCTGAGGACATCGGGCGCAAGAAAGGCTTCTGGCGCAAGGTGTGGGACTTCATCCGCGGCGACGAGGCGGACGAGCAGGTGGCGCGCCCCATGGCCGTGGCGGTAGATGGCCGGGACCGGCTGCTGGTGGCGGATACCCTAAGGGGGCGGGTGCACATTTTCGACCGCCGCGAGGGGGAATATGCCCACTTGCGCGGCAGCGACATGGAATCCATGCGCCTGCCCATTGGCCTGGCGGTGGATGGCGGGGACAATGTTTATGTCGCGGATGGTGAACTGAACATGATTTTCGTGTTCAGACCTGATGGCGAATTTGACCGCATGCTCGATACCGCTGCCTGGCTCAAGCGTCCGTCTGCACTGGCGATCGACCGTGTGCGGCAGCGCTTGTACGTGGTGGATACGCCGGCCCACGACATCAAGGTGGTTGACCTGCCTTCAGGGACTGTGCTCAGTGTGATCGGCAGCCGTGGCGTGGAGCGCGGGCAATTCAATTTCCCCACCTTCGCCACCCTGGATCGCCAGGGGCGGCTGGCGGTCACGGACAGCATGAACATGCGCATCCAGATCTTCGATACCGAGGGGCAGCTGGTTTCCGCCTTCGGCAAAAACGGCGATGGCTCCGGCGATTTTTCCGCTCCCAAGGGCGTGGCGCTGGATAGCGAGGGGCATGTGTACGTCGCCGATGCCGGTTTTGATAATATCCAGGTATTTGATGGAACCGGGAGGCTGTTGTTGTTCTGGGGGACTTCGGGCCAGGAGGCCGGGAAATTCTGGCTGCCGGCCGGGTTGATGATCGATGCCCAGGACCGGATTTATGTCGCGGATTCGTACAACAAACGGGTGCAAATCTTCCAGTATCTTGGAGACGGCGATGCAAAGTAGGGCGGGCTTGAACACGGCACGTAGATCCCTCTATGCTGCAGGTCGGGATTCAGCCCGACCTGCAGCAAATATGTCATGTAATTTGAGTGGGAGTATTCCGCTATGAAAACGCGCTACTACTCATGGCTGACCGCCATTCTGCTGGTTTCCGGGCTGCTGGGCTGGACTGCGTCCGGAATGGCGGGCATCGCCACCTCCAAGCACAATCTTTCCGCGTCCGGGACCGGCACCTTCAAGGCGACCAGCGAAACCCAGTTGTGCGTGTTCTGCCACGCCCCGCACAATACCAACCCCGCCGTTCCGCTGTGGAACCATAAGCTGTCGGCGGAGATTTATACCCCTTACAGCAGCAATACGCTGGCGGCGGCCGCGCCGGGGCAGCCGAATGGCGCGTCCAAATTATGCCTGACCTGCCACGATGGCACGGTGGCGCTGGGCGGGGTGCAGAACATGCCCTTCGGCCAGCAGACGGCGGGCACGATTTCCGGGCTGGAGATGTTTCTGACCGGAGTGGCCAATCTGGGCACCGATTTGCGCAACGACCACCCGGTTTCCTTCACCTACGACGCCACCTTGGCGGCCGCCAACCTCGAGCTGGTGTCGCCCGCCTTGCTCACGGGCAAGATCAAGCCCGACGGCTCCGGCCTGATGCAGTGCACCAGTTGCCATGACGCGCATAACGATGCCAATCCCAAGTTCATGCATGTAGGCTATACCGATGGCGCCGGCTTCGGCTCACCCATGTGCCTGTCCTGCCACAACAAGCAGTACTGGAGCACCGTTCCCAACAATTCGCACCGAAACTCCATCGCCCAGTGGAACGGCACCGGCACCAATCCCTACCATATCGCCGGGCAGAACCTGGCGCTTAACGCCGATTCCACGCCCAAGAGCAATGGCTGCGAAAGCTGCCACAAGCCCCACAGCGGCGCAGGGCCAAGGCAAATCCTCAAGCAGGATGGCGAGTCCGCAGTGTGTCTGACTTGCCACAACGGTTCTGTCGCCAGCGCCGCCAAGAATATCGACGCTGCGATGAACAGGCTGTACGTTCACCCGTCGAAAACGATCTCCGGCAAGCACAACCCCAAGCGCCAGGCCGATGGCAAGGTGCGCGAGGATGTGGTCGATCTCGGGCTGACCAGCCGCCATGCCGAATGCTCGGATTGCCACAATCCCCACGCGGCATCCCCCGGCGTGTCTCCCAGCATGCCCGCAGTCACCAATAACCTCACTTCCAACGTGCTCAAGGGGGTGTGGGGGGTGCAGCCGGTCTGGCCTGGACCGTGGGGGCAGGTCACCCAGTACACCGTGGTGAACGATACCCAGTACCAGCACGAAATCTGCCTCAAGTGCCATTCCTATTACGCTTTCGGGGCTACTCCGCCGCCCGATCCCTACGGCATCATTGCCGGCGGGGTCAATACCGACCAGGCGCAGGAATTCAACCCCAACAACGCTTCCTACCACCCGGTCGCGGCGGCGGGCAAGAATGATTTCAAGATGACGGTGGGCGGCGTGGTCTACGATTATAAGTCCTCGCTGATCGGAGGCATGACGCCCACCTCGACTTTTACCTGCGTTGAATGCCATTCCAATGCCGACCTGACCGGAACGGGGCCAAAGGGGCCGCACGGATCGAATGTCTGGCCGCTGCTATGGGCGCCTTATACCGGCGCTACCGGCATCAACGGCACCGAGGGCGATTTGTGTTTTAAATGCCATAAAGCGGCGGTCTACGGCGGTCCGGGAGGGTCATCATGGAATTGGCAGGAAACCGGGTTTAGCGGGCTTGGCGGTGGTGGCGGTGGTGGCGGTGGTTCCATGAGAAACCTCCATTACCGCCACATCGAGTTGCGCCAGATGCCCTGCCAGGCATGCCATTCAGGCGTGCCCCACGGCTGGAAGCGGCGCGCCATGCTGATCTATGGCACAGGTGTTCCCGACCCGGCGCCCTATAACAGCCACAGCAAATATCTCATCAATGGCAGCAGCGTGTACGGTATACCTTCCGCACGGAATGTCGATGTCATACAGAGCGGTAACTGGACCAGGAATGACTGCCATGGCACCGGCACCGGTGTGGGTTCCTGCTAGCGCAATGAAGCCGGAATATTCTTGCTGAAAAGCCGCTTTTTCAGGCTGCTGGCTTCGCCGGATTTGGCGCTCGCCCTGATCGGCGGACTGGTTCTGGCTGCGATCGCGGGCGGCACCCTGCCGCAAAGTTCGCGCCTGTCGCCTCAGGAACTGGATGCTTGGCACCAGGCCTGGCCCGTGGCCTCACTGTGGCTGGAGCGCCTCGGCCTGGCGGACGTGTATGCATCGACGGGATATTCTATGCTCTGCGTTGCCCTGGTCGTGAATCTGCTGGCGGGCACCGTGGCCCACGTGGCTTACCTGTCGGCCTGGTTCAGGGGGGAGACGCCCACCCGCACACTTTCTCTTTCTTCGCTGCCGCCCACCCTTGCATCCTTGCAGGATGCCGGGCCGAGTGGGCAGCATCGCGGCGGATGGGGGCTGGTGGGACTGCCGCTATTCCATGCCGGTATCGTGATCATCATCCTGGCCGCCGCTGCCCATGCCTCCCAGCGCTTGGGCGCTCATTTCGAGCTGGCCGAGGGGGAAGTGCTGAGCGAGGCGAAAGGCAAGCTGTTGCTGGATCGGGACACGCACCTGCCGGATGGGGAGCTGGGCTTCCGCCTGCGTCTCGATGAACTCCGGGTGGAGATGGAAGGGGGACGCTATCTTGAATTGCAGGCGCGCCTGTCACTGCAGCAGGCGGGCGGCCCTCTGCAGCAGCAAACTCTGGCAATGAATCATCCGGCCAGAATCGGCGGCTATCAGATTTACCTGGACAAGAACGTCGGGCAGACGGCGCTGTTCGAGCGCACCTTGCCGGACGGGCAGCGCCGCAGCCTGTTGATCAATTTCAATCAGCCGCGGGAAAGCTGGGGTAGTAAACAGCCACTGGAACGCGACGAAGTCATGATGTTCGAGGAGCGCCCAGTGAATTTCCGCATGGCCCTGACCCCGGGCGATGATCCGCGTTTTCGCCTGGTCGCCGAACGCCGCGGCAAGGCGGTATTCGATGGCATGCTGGCGCCGGGCGAGGTGGCCGATCTGGGGGTGTACCAGTTGAAATTCATTGGCACAGCGCCGTGGGTGGGGTTGTATCTAGCTTCAGGGCAGTTGGTTCAGTGGGTCTTTGCCGGTTTCGTCCTGGCCCTGGCGGGGTTTGCCCTGCACCTCCTAATACACCCGCGCCGCCTGCGCTTGCGCCGCGACGGGGACAGGTGGCTGCTCGAAGCCTGGGTGCTGCGCGATGACTGGCGCTTTGAGCGGCAGTGGCGCGAGTGGGAGAGCGGACGTTGACAATGACCGCGTTTTTTCAGGGTGGAATCGCGGCCCTGTACCTGGGTGCTGCGCTGCTGCTCTGGCCGACAAGCGCGCGCCTGCAGCGTCTCGCCATTGTCTTTGCCCTGCTGGGCGCCGTGTTGCACTTCGGCTTGTTTGCATTGCGCTGGCAGGATATCGGGCAGATTCCCATCGTCACACGCTACGAAGATCTGACGGTGGATGCCCTGGCAGTGGCCCTGGTCTTTCTTGCCGTGCAGTGGCGCCTGCCGGAACTGCGCCCGGCAGGTTTGCTGGCCTTGGGTGTGGCGGGGCTGGGCGTGGCATGGGCGCTGTTCCATAGCCGGGGCGCTTTCCCCATGGACCCGTCGCTGCGCACCAACTGGCTGATTATCCATGCCCAGCTCAATTCCTTCGCCATCGGCGCGGGTACGCTGGCGGCAGGCGTGCACCTGGCCTGGCTCGCGGGGCGCATCACCAGCCCCGATGTGCCGGTGCTGGCGGGCAGGCTGGCGGGCTGGGCATTCTTTCTCTGGGCGGCGATGGTGGCGGCCGGTTCGTACTGGGCCAGCCTGGCCTGGGGCCGCTACTGGGGCTGGGACCCGATCGAGAGCTGGGCGTTCGCCACTATCGTGGCCTATGCCTTTGTGCTCCACTTGCGCCATAAACCGGCTTGGCGGGGAAAACGCTGGGCGGTGGTCGCACTGTTGCCCTATGCCATGATGCTGTTTACCACCTACGGTTTGCTGCTGATCATGCGCAGCATACATGGGCAGTATTTGTTCAAGTAGGGTTTGTCGGGCTGAAGCCCGACCTACGATCTGAACCCACCGCATTCGCGTAGGCCGGGCTTTGGCAAGTCGGGATAAATCCCAGCCTACAAAAAATCGTGGGTGCTGAACGTAGGTCGGGTTTCAACCCGACAAGGCGTCATCCAACCAGACCGCATCCCACAGTGGATAATCGCCGATGGTGTCTACCAGGTTAGCGCGCAATGGGTTGGCCACCATATAGCGTGCCATCTTGCGTAAATCCTCTTCCTGCCGCACGGCATGGTCGTAATAGTTGGCTTGGACCTTGTCCGATGGTGCGGGCGGAGCGCCCTTTCAGCAGACGCATCACTTCGGATAGTTCGCCACCCTGCAGGACCATGAGCCAGTGCAGGTGGTCGGGCATGAGAACGTAGCATAGTGTTTCTGCCTTGCCTTGCTCCTGCAGTGCTTTGAGTTCCTGGACTACCTTGCGTCCTTTATTGATGTCAGAAAAATGTGGTGTGCGGTGAAGGGTGACCGTTGTGATGTGGTACGCGACCCCGGTCTGGGAGAACCGGCCTTTACGGAGGCGGGTGTAGGGCATGGTTGGGCGGGGGGGCTTTTCGGGCTGAAGCCCGACCTACGAATATCCCGATACGGATGTAGGTCGGGCTTCATCCCGAAAATTTCGTGAATTACTTCAAACTCTTGGCCGTTCTTTCCCAGCGGATGCCGCCTTCGTCGAAGTTCCACGACCAGAACACCTTGGTGGCCGTGCCGCCGATCTGGTCTTCGTGGATGTAGCCAAGGATACGGCTGTCGATGCTTTCGTTGCGGTTGTCGCCCATGACGAAGTAGTACCCGGGTGGAACCAGTTTGGGGCCGAAGTTCGAGCGTTGCGCACTGTTGAAGCGGAGAACGCCCTTGAAGTGCGCATAGGATTCGTCGATTTTCTGGCCGTTGATCCACACCACGTCATCACGGATTTCAAGTGTGTCGCCGGGAAGGGCGATAATGCGCTTGATGAGTTGATCGTCGATGAGTTGGGTCAGTTTGGTGCCGGGCTTGCTCTTCCCTAATTTGATCAGCGCGATTTCGCCACGCTTGGGAAAGGCCAGTTTGTTGACCAGCACGATATCGCGGTCGAGGATGGTTGGAGTCATGCTGATGGAGTTCATGAAAAAGGCTCTCACTACATGCTGGCCTACCAGGAAATCCATCAGAGGGTTGACCGTGAACAGCAGGGTGAGGAAAACCACGGCATAAATCCATGGCTTATTGAACCACTGCAGGCGATAGTCGCGCGGCTGGCGACGGGCGCAGGCATAAGCATCGAGCGCGATCAGTCCGACGCCGATGAAGGGTACGCAGAGGAAAATGATGCTGAGCTTGCTTTGAATTGACATGAAGGCGATTGCCGCCATCCACGAGGCGATGACCAGGGCGATGTAAAACAGGATTCCGCGCTTCATATAACCTGCGTAGTGCTGTCCCAACCCGGGACAGACGGACAGCAGCAGTGCGTAAAGGGGCTTGCGCGGGCAGGTTCCGTACATGCCGCCGCCGGAACTGAAGTTTGAGGTGCTGGACATTTGGTCGTCTTTCTTTAAGGGTAATGGAATCGTCAGATGGTTTCACCGCGAATGGAACGGACGAAGGCGAGGAAGGCTTCTTTCTGGGCGCTTACGCTTGCCGCCTTGCCGTGAAGCTGGATGATGAGATTGCCCTCGGGCGTTTCAACCACGGCGGCGAGCAGGGTCTGGTCTGGCTTGGGCACGCCTACGGGGCCGACACCAATGCCGCGCGCGTAGGCGCCATTCAGTTCTGCGGTGGTGACCGCCATGCCATTCGACTGGAAACGGCTGATGGCAGGGGTGACAGGGTGCTTCTCGGTGGCGACGAACTGCCCTTGCCAGCGCTCGATATTGGCTTCCGCCGTTCCTCCCTCGCCTTTGCCAAAATAGTAAACGATGATTTCGGCTGTCATGCCCTCGCCGGGCGTAGAGATCTTGAATTGCGCCAGCCGCTTGTCGGTTGCCGGCGGCACCATGGTCCAGGCCGCAGGAACATGCGCTTCCAGGCCGATGAAGGCGAGTTTTACCGTGGACTGAATGGATGGTGCCGCTCCGGCGCCGACAGCCGGCGTGATCGGGGAGATGGCCAGGATCAGGATGGGTAGTGCGAAATGTGCTGGGATGCGTGGCATGATGGTTCCATGGGGGTGATGTTATCGTCCGAAATCGAGTTGGGGCGTGCCAAATGAATTGCGCAGGTAGGCCAGCACGTCGTTCATGTCGCGGTCGTTCAGCATCTGGGGGGGGCACTGGCCTGCCGAATAGATTTTGCCAGGCGTGCGCAGGGCGCCTGAGCGGAGATTGTGGCTCAGCTCCTGGTCGGATTTGGTGAGCCGGTGCCATTCTCCTACCAGGTCGGCGGCCATGCCGTCGCGTCCTCGACCGTCTTCGCCGTGGCACATGGTGCAGCGCTGGGTGAAAATCATTTTCCCCCGGTCCGGATTGCCCATGCCGCTGAAGGCGTGGGCGGCAGGGGCGCTGCACAGTAATAGCAGGGAGAGAATCAGGGCCGGTTTCATGGTGTGCTCCTTGGCGGGGTGGTGTCGGCTGGCGGGGTTGCTGTTTTCGGTGGCGGGTCGAAAGGTGTTCTGATGCTGGTCTGGACGACGAGTACCGGCGCGGAGCCGAAGCGCCCTCCAGCGAAGCGGCTACCCGGCACGCCATCGCCATCCTGGTCGCTCAGGGATTTGACGGCGGCGGCGATTTTTTCTGGCCGTTCTTCTTTTTTCAGGGCGATGATGCTGTCGATCAGTTGCGGCAACTCGTCCCGGATGAAGTCTTCAGGTTGCCTGGGTTCGCCTGTGGCGGGGCCTTCGGCTTGCAGCAGGCCGCCTTGTTTGAGAACCGCCTCGATCAGGCGTTCGCCATGCTTCCCGGCCTCGCCCGGCGGCAGCGATTTTTCAAGCCGCCTCCAAGTGGCCAGCGTCAGGCCGAACATGCGTCCGTCGTAGGCGGTGACGGTTTGGCCGGCAGCGGAACGGAAGATGCCTGCCGGTGTGGACCAGAGCGTCTCATGCGCGGCGTTGAAGATGGCTAGCGCCGTTTTGCCATATGCCGCCCTGCCGGTGGCCTGTTCGGCGGCCAGCAGCCCGCTGATGATGGCCAGTTGGTCGTCGAGCCGCAACAGCATGCCGGCGAAAGTCTGGTTGTTTTTTACCAGGAAGGTTTTGGGGGCCAATGTCTTTCCGTCCAGGCGCGCCAACACGTAGTCGGCCTGGGCGGCCAGTTGCTTGAGTGCGGCCTCGCGTAGCGGATCGTCCTTTGGCAGGGTGGCGGCAAGGTCGGCCAGCACTTCCAGCGCATAGCCCGCGTCTTCCGCGCCCAGCCGGTCCGATGCGCCCTTGAGCCGCTCATGGTTGCTGACGAAGCTGCCGGCCTTGGCGTCAAGATGGAGCTTGATCGTGGTGTTGTAAACCTTTTCCAGCGCGCGGCGGACTTCCTTGCGCCACTCGTTCACGCGCTTGCCGGCGATGGTGTCGTTTTCCAGCGCGGGAAGCGCCAGCAGGGCGTGCAGGCGGGCAAGCCCCTGGATCAGGGATGTCTGGCCGTAGAGATGGCTGGAGGCGTTGGTCACCGCCCATTTGTCGTGTTCCAGCTTGAGCTGGGCGGGCATGTAACTGGCGCCCTTGTCGCCGCCCAGTTCCAGCAGGGGAAGAATGGCCTGGAATTCGTGCAGGGCAGATGCCAGCAATATTTCCCTGAGCTTTTTCCCGTCTTCCGAGGTATCCGCCAGCACATAGAGTGACTTGGCAGCCAGGGACTGGCCGACGGTTTCAGGGGCTGTCTGGCGCTCGAAGCGGGCTGGGTCCCATTTGAGCGTTGCCGGCTGGGTGAAATCCGGCTGGGCGGTATAGCGCGGCAGGCCCTTGCTGAAAAGCAGCCCGACAGGCTGGCCTTCCCATTTGCCGTCGGAAAGGGGAAGGCCCATTCCGGAATCACGCACCACTGCCTCCAGTCCTGCGCGCGTCATGCCCATGAGGTCGTTGCGTTGCTGCGGGGGCGCCGCCTGCGCCCAGAGCAACAGTTCGCGGTAGGCATACATGCCGTGGAAGCTGGAGAAATGAAAGTCAATCTGGTATTTTTCTGCCTGGTTGACGTTCAGTGTCAGGATCTGGCGCTGGATGTCCTGGCCCAATTCCTTTTTGTTTTTCGCCATATCATCGGCTGCCCGTGCTTCGAGCAGGAAGCCGTTGCAGATCAGCAGTGCGCCAAACAGGGGGAGGAAGCGGGTGTTGCTCATAAAAGCGCGCCTTTTCAAGGGTTGGCTGGTAATAACACATCATTGCAAAACATGTCGCACAGTCGAAATCGGTGCTGGCGTCACGGCCTGAGAGTCTTGAAACACCGGCAGACTGGGGTTGTCCCGGCCCGCCGCCGGGTTTATTTTTTCTGGGCGCGTTCAGCGGAAATCAGCCGCACCTTGATCTGTTCGCTACTGAACGAATTGAATTCCGGAAGGTTCTGGAAAATCCAGCCTTCGGTAATCACTTGCCCGTTCGAAATGGCCTGGATCTGAACGGCAGGATTTACCTGTTCATTGGATGAACTGGTCACGGTTTGAAAGTCGCTGGTGTATGCCGGCAGGTAATGAAGCAGTTGTAGCTGCAGGTTTTTCCCCAGGGAAACCTTGTCGCCAATGGCAAGCTTGATTTCCTTTTCGGAGCCCTCGGCAGCGACGGCTAGCGTAGCGGAAGCCCACTTTCCCTTAACACTGTCCGGCACCGTCACGGCAAGTTTTTTCTTGCCGGCGGGTTTGGGGTGCTGGGCGGCGAGCTGCTGATTTAGATCGGGAGGGTTGCCGGCATCATTGGTCGGATGGGGGGGCGTGGCTGCCGGCAATGGCGGGTGGCTGGGCGGGAGCGTTTCATCGCCCTTGACCGGGATGTTGGAGATCATGTTGCCGGCGGGTGGAGGGCTTGCCGGGGCAGCAGCAGCGGGTGTTTTTTCAGCTTGAGGGGGCGTGCTCTGGTTGCAGCCTCCGATGGCCACGAGGCAGGCCAGAATCAGGCCGGTAGAAGTAATGAAGCGGACAGGGGATGGAGTGAGGTGCATGCGATTTTCTCTCTAGGTTCTGGGTATTTGTGATCACTGGAATGTTTTTTATGCCAGTATAAGTAGAAATTGTGAGCAATTCTATCAGAATTCTAGCAATATTTGCGACTGCGGTATCCGTTTTGCGAGGGGCGTGGCATGACTTAAGGGGGTGCCTGACATGAATAAAACGACTTCCAGCCTGCTTAAGAAGGAAAATCCTTACCGCGTGGTGTGGGGCGCGCAGCGGTTTCGCCTGTCGATCGGGTGGAAAACGCTGATTGCCTTCCTTATCGTTGCCTTTATCCCGCTGATTGGCGTCACCATGCTGGTGGAGAATATTCTGGTCGGCGTGGCACGCCAGCATATCTCCGGCGCACTGGCAACCAGCCTGCATAGCGCCCAGGCGGCGCATGCCAGCCGCCTGGGTACGGTCAACGTGATTCTGAGCCACTCCGCCTCTTCCGCCATGATCAAGGAGGCGCTGGCGGAAAAGAAGAAAGCGCCCTTGGTGGACCTGTTGCAGGACTTCGCCTTCAATCTGCCGTTCGTGGATGCGTGGCTGGCGATGGATACCAAGGGCAACGTGATTGCCCGGCGCAACGGCAGCGCCGGCGACCAGGTGGCGCTGAATACCATCCTGCCGCAGGCGATGAGCAACGGCTATGCGGTTGTATCGACCGAGGCCCTTTCGCGTGATATTTTCCTGCGCGAGAATCCGGAGCGCTTTCTGCGCCTGGAGCGGGTCGTGATGGCCAGCGTTGTGGCCGTTCCAGTAATGAAGGACGGCGGCGTGATCGGCGTACTGATAGGCATGGTATTGCTCGATGGCTATGATTGGCTGCCCAACCTGATCCACGATGGGTCGGCTGACGGCACCCGCCTGTTCGGGGCGCTGGTGCAGGAATCCAGGGTGGTGGCGGCATCGCGGCGCCCCGGCAATTTCTGGGCCGAGGGGCAGTTGCTGCCGGTGGAAGTAAGCGATCTGGTGCTCAAGGGCAGGCCCTTCAACGGACCTACGACGATCAACAACGAGCCATGCTTTATCAGTGCGGAGCCGATCCTGAACGCGCAGAAGCAAGTCATCGGTTCGCTGGTGGTGGGCAGCAAGGCCGGTGCCATCGATGCCTTCATTCGCGGAAACATGCTGACGATTTACGGCTTCCTGGTGCTGGGCGGTTTCCTTTCGCTGGTGATAGCCTTTCTGGCCTACCGCGATACCATCCGCCCGATCCGGGCGCTGGTCGGCGCGATGGACGATTTTGCGGCGGGCAAGGTGGAAGTTCGCACAGAGATCTCGACCAAGGACGAGTTCGATGATCTCGGCAAGGGCTTCAATCGCATGGCCGATGCTGTTTACGTGCAGCAGACACGGGTCGAGAAATACAATTCCCTTGCCAAGTTGCTGATCACCACCCTGAACCCGAAGGAACTGCTGAAGAATGCGCTTGACAAGGTGTTGGAACTGACCGATTCGAAACTGGGCGTGATCTATCTGATGAACGAGCAGACCGAAGTGCTGGCGCCATTCGTCACGTATGGCGTCGATCTTGCCGCTCTGCCACCCCTGAAGATCGGCGAGGGCATCGCCGGATTCGCTGCCCAGGAGCGCCATTCCGTGGTGCTGGAGCATATCCCGGAAAAGTGTTACATCCGGGTCGATCTGGGTTTCTCCGAGGCCCTGCCCAATGAGGTTGCGGCCTTTCCGCTGATGTATAAGGAGAAAGTGCTGGGCGTCATGCTGCTCGGGACCTTTGGCCGCTATCAGGCCGAGGAGCAGCCCCTGATCGAGTATCTTGCCAACCAGATTGCGATCACCCTGGACAATGCCCTGACGCATGAGAAGGTGGAGCGTCTTTCCATCGCGGATGGCCTGACCGGCCTTTACAACCGACGCTTCCTGAGCGAACGCCTGGAAGAGGAGTATTCCAAGGCAATACGCTATGACACGCCGCTTTCCCTGCTGGTGATGGACGTGGATTTCTTCAAGCGCGTGAACGATACCTTCGGCCACCAGGTCGGTGACAGTGCGCTGATCACGGTGGCGCGGGTATTGCAGCAGTCGGTGCGGGAGTCCGATCTGGTGGGGCGCTACGGCGGAGAAGAGTTTGTGGTTCTGCTGCCGCATACCGATTTTGCCAAGGCGCTGACCGTGGCGGAAAAAATTCGCTTGGCAGTGAGCGAGGCGCCTGTTGAGGGCATGGGCGAACGCCGTCTTACCATCAGCATCGGGGCAGCCGGTTTCCCCGACCTCAAGGTGGCCAATATGGAAGAAATGGTGCGCAAGGCCGATGAGGCGCTCTACCGGGCCAAGGAGGGGGGGCGCAACCAGGTGGTCAAGGCTGAATAATCCTTTTGCCCTGCAGCCAGAATGTCAATGGAGCATGGGCAGAAAACAAAACAGCCGGCTATCAACCGGCTGTTTTGTTTTCTGCCCATCTCGGTTTGAATGAAGCAAGTGTTTGCCGCCAAGGTAGGTAAGATTGGTGGTTTTTCCGTGGCGACATCCCGTGTGGACGTCAATTTGCACCGTATGTTTCATGAATTCTGGTTAACGCTGGTCCGGTAAGCGAATTTACGTTTATCATTTGCCCTTTCATCCTGTTTACATACTCACCTGGCTTAATTGTGGAATCCGGCACTCCAAAACATTCCATACTCAGACGCCTGATCCGCTTTCTTGCCCTTGGCCTTGCCGCCATTTTATTGCTGTCGCTGATTGTGCTGGGTGTGCTGGCCTATTATGAAGGCCAGACATCGACATTTCAGGCTGAATATCTGGCGCGGCTGGGCAAGTCGCTGCGCTTCGAGCTTAAAAGCGGTCCCAATCCGGAATTTAATGTGGCCCAGGCGGGGCCCTACGACGAGCGCCTGGGTTACAGCCGAATCAAGGCTTGGACGCCGCGCCTGCTTGAGCAGGGGTTTCAGGTCAGCCATCAGGCACGGATTTCAACCCAGATGCAGGAGTTGATCGATCATGGCCTGTTTGTCCCCTACCATGAAAAAACCCAGGCTGGGCTGAATATTCTCGATCAGGCAGGCGCACGCCAGTATGGCGGACTGTTTCCCACCCGCATTTACCCGAATTTCGATGCCGTCCCGGCGCTGGTGCGCGATACGCTGCTGTTTATCGAGAATCGTGAACTGCTTGACCAGGCGCACCCAAAAAAGAATCCTGCGCTGGAATGGGAGCGCCTTGGCCGGGCTGTGCTGGACAAGGGGATTCAGGCTATCCGGCCGGAGCATGACGTGCCGGGCGGCAGCACGCTGGCTACGCAGATCGAAAAATACCGCCATTCTCCCGATGGCCTGACACTCAGTGCCGAAGACAAATTGCAGCAGATGGCATCGGCTTCGGTGCGCGCCTATCTGGATGGCGAAAATACCCTGCCATGGCGCAAGTCAATTTTGGTGAGTTACCTCAATACCGTGCCGCTGGCGGCAGTCAGCGGATTTGGCGAAGTCAATGGCATGGGTGACGGGCTATGGGCTTGGTACGGAATGGATTTCGAGCATGCCAACCGGACTTTGCGTGCCTGGTCTGGCGCCCCGGACGAAGCCGGGGCGGTAGCAAACGTTTACAAACATGTGCTGAGCCTGATGATCGCGCAGCGGCGCCCTTCCGGCTACCTGGGCGGGGACCATGCGGCGCTGGAAGCGCTGACCAACAGCCATCTGCGCGTGCTGGCGGCTGAGGGCGTGATTCCGGCCAGTTTGCGCGATGCCGCCATCCGGGTGAAACTGCAGTTCCGCGAAAAGGCAATCACTGAGGATAATGGCGCATACTCTTCCCGCAAGGCAGTGAATGCAGTGCGCGTGCGGCTTGCCTCACTGCTCGGGATAGGGCGCCTGTACGAACTTGACCGTCTTGACCTGACGGTAAAAACCACGCTCAACAGGGATCTCCAGCAGCAGATAACGCAAGTTCTGCACCAACTCAGGGAACCGAAATACGCTCGCGCGGCCGGTCTGTATGGCGAACGCATGCTGGGCGCGGCCGATCCGGGGCGCGTCATCTACAGCCTGAATATCCATGAACTGACACAGGAAGGGGCCAAGCTGCGCATCCAGGCCGACAATTATGACCAGCCTTTCGACATCAATCAGGGGTCCAAACTGGACTTGGGGTCCACCGCCAAGCTGCGCACCCTGGTGAGCTATCTCGAGATCATCGAAAGATTGCACCAGCGTTATGCCAACACATCGGAAGAGGAGCTGCGCAAGATTGAAAGTGACCCCGTGGATATCCTGACGCGCTGGGCCATCGATTATCTCCTCAGTCATGAAGACAAAAATCTGGCTGAAATGCTGGATGCCGCGCTGGAGCGGCGTTATTCCGCCAGCCCTGCAGAGGCGTTCTTTACGGGTGGGGGGGTGCACTACTTTCACAACTTCAAACGTGAAGACGATGGGCAGGTGATGAGCGTGCGCGAGGCCACGCGCAACTCGGTGAACCTGGTGTTCATCCGCATCATGCGCGATATCGAACGCTATTACATGTTCAATATGCAGGGCTCTTCGGCCAATATCCTCAAAAACGTCAAAGACCCCAGCCGCAAGATTTACCTGCAGCGTTTCGCCGACAAGGAAGGCCAGGAGTTCATCAGCCGCTTCTACCAGAAATACCGCAACAAGAAGCCCCAGGAGATCAGCGAAATCTTCTTCTCCAGCGTCAAGCCCACCCGGCGCCGCTTGGCGGCGGCTCATCGCTATGTGTACCCAAAGGCCTCGCAGGCCGATTTCACCGCCTTCATGGAATCGCATATCCCCGGTTTCAGAAGTACGGGAGAACGCGCCATCGCTGCATTGTACGATGAGCTTTCTCCCGGCCGGCTGACGCTTGCGGACCAGGGCTACACTGTGCGTGTTCACCCCCTTGAGCTGTGGCTGGCGGCTTTTCTCGTGCAGCATCCAGGCGCCAAATTCCAGGACGCCATCGAGGCCAGCGGCGCGGAGCGCATCGCGGTATACAACTGGCTCATCAATACCAGCCACAAGAACGCTCAGGACAGCCGCATCCGCAACCTGCTGGAAGTGGAGGCTTTCCTTGAGATCCACCGTGACTGGAAGCGCCTGGGCTATCCTTTCGATTATCTGGTGCCCTCTCTTGCTACCGCAATCGGCAGCTCGGCTGACCGGCCAGCCGCGCTGGCGGATCTGATGGGCATCATTCTCAACAATGGGGTGCGCCCCCCCGCAATGCTGATCGAGGAAATGAATTTTGCCGCCGCGACGCCCTTCGAAACCATTTTCAAACGGACGCCGGGGAAGGGGGAGCGCCTGTTCTCGCCGGAACTTGCCTCAGCCGTGCGCGGGGCGCTGATCAACGTGGTGGAGCATGGCACGGCTTCGCGCCTGGCGCGCGCCATCGTCAAGGATAACGGC
Source organism: uncultured Sulfuricella sp. (assembly GCA_964384915.1). Classification (GTDB taxonomy): domain Bacteria; phylum Pseudomonadota; class Gammaproteobacteria; order Burkholderiales; family Sulfuricellaceae; genus Sulfurimicrobium. Next base: position 57,515 of record CAYLMA010000018.1, read on the forward strand.
GAGCACATCGCTATTGGCGGCAAGACCGGTACCGGCGACCATCGTTATGTCACGTTCTCGTCCGCGGGGGTGGTCAAAGAATCGCGCGCGGTGAACCGTTCTGCCACTTTTGTCTTCTTCATCGGCGACCGTTTTTACGGCACGCTGACTGCTTTCGTGCCGGGCGGCGCCGCCGCTGATTACAAGTTCACCTCATCACTCTCTGCGCAGATACTGAAACATCTGCTGCCTACCCTGAAACCGCTTACCGATACCGCCCAGCCTTTGCCGGAGCAGGAGATGTCAGGGAAGAAGGAGGCGCCTCGCGGTGTTTCACCCAAAACCTCTCCTGGCCGGGATGAGGTCATCGATTCAACTGCAAAGGCAGAAACTGAGGAGGCTGACTAACCCAGAGCATCGGCGCTGCTGAGGTTATGAGGTTTTTCAGGGTTGTGCGGCACAAAGCCCCGGCTGCCGGACGGCAGGCAGGGCTGGTGCCAATGCTTAAGGCTTTTTCTTGGCTTGTAACGGCACGCCCTTGAAGGTGTTTTCCACCAGTGGCGGAGCATCCACCTGTGGTACATGGCATTGCATGCAGTTGTGGCGTGCGCTCGACATCTGTTTCATGATTTCGCCGGTTTGCTGGTTGCGGAAATGGCTGTCGCCGATCCTGGGCGATTTCTTTTCCTTGTATTTTTCCGGGCCATGGCAGGTCATGCACTGGTTTTCCTCCAGCGTGATTTCGTCGAAATTATCGGTGGCGTGCGGGATCACCGGAGGCTGCTGCTGAAAAGTTCGGGGAACCGGTTTTTGCGAGCCGGGCTTTCTTCCCGGATTGAATTTCTCTTCCGGCGCCTGATCCGCAACCTGGGCATCCACGCCTCGCAGGGAGTGTACCGCTTCCGTTGACAGCGCCGGTGGCGTTGTGGCGAGAGAGAAGGCTGAAGCGGACAGTGCCACCAAGACTAAGCGCAGTGAGTTTTTCATGGTTGATCTCCTCTTTATGATGTCATGGCCCGTGGTCATGCTATGGCCTGTTACCGAGTGCGGTCTTTTCCCCTTGCGGGGCGTTGTTGTCCGCCTTGTTGATGAAACGCAAACCAAATTTGAATACTTGTTTCGAGCAAACATCGATGCAACGCCCGCAGTTGGTGCAATTGGCTGAGGTGATCACCGGCCCGAGGCCTTTTGCAGCGCCTTTCAGCGCGGGCTTGATGACCTGCGGTTCGGGACAGACCAAGAAGCAGTCCATGCAGTCGTTGCACGCCGCCCGCTGTGCCGCATTGACGCGTAGCAGGCTGGTTTTGCCCATTAGGCTGTAAAAGGCGCCTACCGGGCAGAGGTGGCCGCACCAGCCATCCGGGCTGACGAACAGATCGAACAGGAACACCGCAAGGATGATCGCCCACGCCGTTCCCAGGCCGAAAATCAGGCCGCGGTGCAGCATGGAAACCGGGTTGATCATTTCCCAGGCGATGGTGCCCGTGGCAGTGGCCAGAAGCAGCGTCATGGCCAGTATCCAGTAGCGGGTCTGGCGCGAGAAGCGCGCGCCGCTCTTGATGCTGAATCGGTGGCGGAGCCAGGCTGCGAAGTCGGTCACCATGTTGACCGGGCAGACCCACGAGCAATAGCTCCGGCCACCCGCCAGAATATAAAATCCGATCACGATGGCGACCCCGATAAGGGCGAGTCTTTCCGGTACGTGTCCGGTCAGCAGCGACTGCAGCAGCACATAGGGATCAGCCAGAGGCAGGAAGTCGAGCGTCAGGCTATAGGCCAGGTTGCCCTTGACGATCCAGATGCCAGCCAAGGGGCCGAGCAGAAACAGGGCAAGGATGCCAAGCTGGGAGGCGCGGCGCAGCAGCAGCCATTTATGGGCGGCCAGCCATCCTTTCGCCAGGATGGCATCGACGCCGATATTCCTGCCCGCGCTCATAGCTTATCTCCGTGCAGCGCCTGTGGAACTGCGGGCGTTTCGGGTGCTGCGGGCGCATGAGCAGCCTCGCCGCTAAGACCGCGACCCTGCTCATACTTGAAGCCTTCCGGCAGGTTGTACTGGTGCTCGATTTCGGGTGCCACAAGGCTTTGGCCTGCCTTTGCCTTTTCTTCCCAGCCCATCTGGTAGTGCGCGCCCAGTTTGCCCTGCGCAAGATGGAGCGGAAAAACCTTGATGGCCGCCACTTCCAGCACACAGGATCTTTCGCACTTGCCGCAACCGGTGCAGTGCTCCGAGTGGACGGCGGGAAGGAACATGGTGTGCTTGGTGGTGCGCACGTTGTGGGTGCGCTCCAGCGTGATGGCCTTGTCGATCACCGGACATACGCGGTAACACACGTCGCAGCGCAGGCCGAGGAAATTGAGGCAGGTTTCCTGGTCAACCAGGGCCGCCAGCCCCATTTTTGCCTTGTTGATGTCGGTCAGCTTGTGGTCCAGCGCGCCGGTCGGACAGGCCTTGATGCACGGGATGTCCTCGCACATTTCGCACGGGATCTTGCGCGCCACGAAATAGGGCGTGCCGGTGGCGAGGTCATCCTCCGGCCTGGCCAGTTCCAGGATGTCGTAGGGGCAGTCGCGCACGCACATGCCGCAACGGATGCAGGCGCCCTGGAAATCCGGCTCCGGCAACGCGCCCGGCGGGCGTATGGCCATCGGCGGCAGTGCGCGTGCTTGCTTGGCATACAAGCCCAATCCGAGCCCGAACATGCCGACACCACAAGCGGTTTTCGCCATGTCGAGCAGGAATTGCCGTCGTGATTGAGGGTTGGTATTAGCTGCCATAGTATTGGTCAGGGGAGGGGTGTTTCTCCTCACCCCTCACGCCTTACCCCTCACGCTTTCACGATCTTGGCCGCGCATTTCTTGAAGTCGGTCTCTTTCGAGATCGGGCAGGTGGCGTCCAGGGTCAGTTTGTTCACCAGCCTGTGCTCGTCGAAGAAAGGTACGAACACCAGTCCGACCGGCGGCTTGTTGCGGCCGCGGGTTTCCACCAGGGTGGTGATTTCGCCGCGCCGGCTTATGACCTTGACCTTGTCACCGCGCTTCAAGCCGCGCTGCTTGGCGTCTTCCGGGTTCATGTAAACCAGTGCATCCGGTGCCGCCTTGTACAGTTCCGGCACACGCCGCGTCATCGAGCCGGTATGCCAGTGTTCGAGCACACGGCCGGTGCACAGCCAGAGGTCGAATTCGCTGTCCGGCATCTCGGCGGCGGGCTGGTAGGGAAGAGCGAAGATCACCGCCTTGCCGTCCGGGTGGCCGTAAAACTTGACCCCCTCGCCTTTCTTGATGTAAGGATCGTAGCCCTCGCGGAAGCGCCACAGGGTTTCCTTGTTGTCCACTACCGGCCAGCGCAGGCCGCGCGACTTGTGGTAGGTGTCGAACCCAGCCAGGTCGTGGGCATGGCCGCGGCCGAACTGGGCATATTCCTCGAACAGGCCTTTCTGCACGTAATAGCCGAAGAACTCCGATTCGTCGTTCTTATAGTTCTTGATGCTGCCCGCGTTGATCTTTTTAACCTCGGAAAGTGGGAATTTATTCACCTCGCCATTGGCGTAAAGCACGTCATACAGTGTCTTGCCCTTGTATTGCGGGGCTTTATCCAGCAACTCGGCAGGCCAGACTTCTTCCATCTGGAAGCGCTTGGAGAATTCCATGTACTGCCACAGATCGGAACGGGACTGGCCCGGCGCCTTGACTTGCTGGCGCCAGAATTGGGTGCGGCGTTCGGCGTTGCCGAACGCGCCCTCCTTTTCCATCCACATGGCACAGGGCAGCATCAGGTCGGCAGATACGGCCGAAATGGTAGGGTAAACATCTGAAACCACCACAAAATTGGCCGGGTTGCGCCAGCCCGGGTAAATTTCTCCATTGATGTTGGGGCCGGCCTGCATGTTGTTGGTGGTGGATGTCCAGTAGAAGTTGATCAGGCCGTCCTTGAGGTCGCGGCTTTGCTTCACCGCATGCGAGCCGATCCAGTCCGGAATGGTGCCGGCGGGCAGCTTCCAGATTGCTTCCGTGGCTTCGCGATGCTTCGGGTTGGTCACCACCATGTCTGCGGGCAGGCGGTGGGAGAAGGTGCCCACTTCGCGCGCGGTGCCGCAGGCGGAAGGCTGGCCGGTGAGGGAGAAGGGGCCGTTGCCGGGTTCGGAAATCTTGCCCACCAGGAGGTGCACGTTGTAGATCATGTTGTTGACCCAGGTGCCGCGGGTATGCTGGTTGAAGCCCATGGTCCAGTAGGAAACCACCTTCTTCTTCGGGTCCGCGTAGATTTTGGCCAGTTCCTCCAGCTTTTCCTTGGGCAAGCCGGAGATTTCGGAGGCTTTTTCCACCGTGTATTCCGAAACGAAGGCCTTGAATTCGTCGAACGTCATGGGCGCTGCGTTGTTGGGATTGCCTTTCGGCTTGCCGTCGGCGCCGGGGTAGCCGTTGTTGTTGGCCACTTGCTCAAGTGGATGGTTGGGACGCAGGCCATAACCGATGTCGGTTACACCCTTCTTGAAATTGACGTTTTTGGCGACAAAATCCTGGTTTACCGCATTGTTCTGGATAATGTAGTTGCAGATATAGTTGAGGACGGCCAGATCGGACTGGGGTTTGAAGATCAGTTCGATGTCTGCCAGTTCGGTGGAACGGTGGCTGAAGGTGGAGAGCACCGCAACCTTGACGTCCTTGCCGGTCAGGCGGCGGTCGGTCAGGCGCGACCACAGGATGGGGTGCATTTCCGCCATGTTGGCTCCCCACAGCACGAAAGCATCGGCGTGTTCCAGGTCGTCGTAGCAGCCCATCGGCTCGTCGATGCCGAAAGTGCGCATGAATCCGGCCACGGCGGAGGCCATGCAGTGGCGCGCGTTGGGGTCGATGTTGTTGGAGCGGAAGCCGGCCTTCATCAGCTTGGCGGCGGCATAGCCTTCCCACACCGTCCACTGGCCCGAGCCGAACATGCCGATGCCCTTCGGGCCCTTGGCCTTGAGGGTGGCCTTGCATTTTTCCGCCATGATGTCGAAGGCCTGATCCCAGGAAATAGGGGCAAATTCGCCGTTTTTGTCGAATTTGCCATCCTTCATTCTCAGCATGGGCTGGGTCAGGCGGTCCTTGCCGTACATGATCTTGGACAGGAAATAACCCTTGATGCAGTTGAGACCCCTGTTGACCGGCGCGTCCGGGTCGCCCTGGGTAGCCACCACGCGGCCATCCTTGGTGCCCACCAGGACACCGCAGCCGGTGCCGCAGAAACGGCATACGCCCTTGTCCCAGCGTATGCCGCCATCACCGGCTGCTGCCAGTGCGGCTTGCGCGCCAGGTACTGTGACACCGGCTGCGGTGGCGGTGGCGGCAACGGCGCTGAGTTTTACAAATTCACGGCGAGTCAATTCCATTTTGGGTCTCCTCTGCTGAATTATTTTGAATCTGTTTCGGGTTCGAAATGGTGGTAAACCATGGTGGCGGCGAGTACGTCGGGAAGCTCGCTGAGCAGTCCAAACGTGTCCACCGTTGCCTGTTCGTCCTCTTTTTCGAGTGTGACGATCAGTTTGCCTTCGATGTCGCTGCCATGGACCTCCACGCCGGGAATGGCGGAAAGCTGTTCATGAACCTGCGCGGCACGCTCGGGGCGAGCATGTACAAGGACTCCGGAGATATGCATGTGTGGAGGTACATCCTTGCTGAAAATACTGTATACAAGAATGTGGGTATTTCCCTTGTTTTGCATTGACGCAGATCAATATTTGTTCATTCTTAAGTTGCATGCTTGTTTTTGGCTGGCGCAAGCTTGTACTATTGATCCGGCCTGAATTATCCGTGAATCAGGCTGCATACTTGACTCGTGCA
>CAYLMA010000019.1:0-62816 GCA_964384915.1 uncultured Sulfuricella sp.
CACGCGGCGGGTGATCGAGTATTTCCTGAGCCCGCTGATGCAGGTTTCGAGCGAGAGTTTGAGGGAGCGCTGAGGGCGGCTTGCGACTGTGCAGCATCGAAGCCAACATGGTAGCTGAGGCACTTCTATGTTGGGTATCAGCACGGTGGCGTGGCCCCGGACATCAATGCGGGCGTGATACAAAAGCTTGCCAGCGGCGCAGTGGTCGAAGCCTTGCCGCAAGCCCCCGCAGGCCACTGGATGGCGGTGCAGACCGATGGCAAGCGCGGCTGGGTTGCCGCGCAATGGCTTGTCCCAGAACAATAAGCGAGAAGGATAGCCATGCTCCAAGTCGAAATCACTGATGCAGAAGGCAGCCAGCGCCTGGTGCAAACTCCGGACGATTGCGTCATCGGCAAGGGCGCTCAAAACGAGATCCGCCTGGATAGCTGGCGCATAGCGAAAGAACACGCCCGCCTGTTTAAAACGCCTTCGGGCGTCTTGCTGGAGGACATGGGCGCCTTTGGCGGCGTCAATGTCAACGGCACGCGTATCGACAGCCAATATGGACCGCTCCAGGAGAAAGACGCCATCGGCATTGGCCCGTTCCGGCTGCGCCTGATGCAAACGGAAGCAGAGCCCGGGCTGGCGCAGGCCGCTCATGCCGATTTACGGCCTGGCCATACCGCCCGCGAAAATCAAGGCATGGACGAGCCGCCGCAGGTATCGGGCTTGGCGCCCAAACGCGTGCCGCTACAGGCCGATGCTTCCGCAAACGCACCATCCAGCGCACCAGGCATTGCGACAAGGATTTCGCCGGATGTAAAGCGCCGCGAACTGGAATTCGAGTGGCACAAGCGCATCCATGCCAAGCTGCTGGATACCATGGATTTGCGCCGTCATGACGTGCATGGCATGTCCGATGAACGGCTGCGCCAGGAAACCGAAGACCTGATCCGGCAAATCCTCAAAGAGGAGGAGGGCAGCATTCCGCAGGAACTCGATCGCGATCTGCTGTGCAAGCTGGTGCTCGATGAAGCCATCGGCCTGGGGCCGCTGGAAGCCTTGCTGGAAGACGAAAGCGTCACCGAAATCATGGTCAACCGCTTCGATGAAATCTACGTCGAACGCTTCGGCAAGCTGGAAAAACACTCGCTTACCTTCACCGGCGACCGCGCCGTAATGGGCGTAATCGAACGCATCGTTGCCCCTCTGGGCCGCCGTATCGATGAATCGTCGCCTATGGTCGATGCCCGGCTCAAGGACGGCTCGCGGGTCAATGCCATCATTCCGCCGCTGGCGCTCAAGGGCCCCGCGCTCACCATCCGCAAGTTCTCCCGCCGCGCGCTCACCGCCGACGATCTGATCGGCTTTGCCGCAATCAGCCCGGGCATGGCCGAATTCATGCGCACAGCCGTTTTGCACCGCAAGAACATCATCATTTCCGGCGGCACCGGCTCGGGCAAGACCACACTGCTCAACGTCCTGTCCAACTTCATTCCCGACGGCGAGCGCATCATCACCATCGAAGATGCCGCCGAGTTGCGCCTGGCGCATTCCCACCTGATCAGCCTCGAAGCGCGTCCCGCCAATGCCGAAGGCCGCGGCCAGATCGCCATCCGCGACCTGGTCAAGAACGCGCTCAGGATGCGGCCCGACCGCATCGTCGTCGGCGAATGCCGCGGCGGAGAAGCGCTCGACATGCTGCAGGCCATGAACACCGGGCACGAAGGCTCGCTCACCACCCTGCATGCCAACAGCCCGCGCGATGCCCTGGCCCGGCTCGAAACCCTGGTGCTGATGGCCGGCATGGACCTGCCGCTGGCCGCCATCCGCGATCAGGTCGTCTCCGCGGTCGACCTCATCATCCAGCAGGCCCGCCTGGCTGATGGCCGGCGCGTCGTCACCGGCATCGTCGAAGTCACCGGCATCGAGTCCAACAAAATCCAGCTGCAGGAACTGTTTCGTTACGAGCAGCAGGGGCGCGACGCCAAGGGCGGCGTGGTGGGGCGCTTCAACGGCTGCAATGCAGTGCCCGCGTTTTACGACAGCCTGCGCGAAGCCGGCATCCCGCTCGACCTCAGCCTCTTCAACCGGCAGGGTGACGCATGATCGTCACCGGCTTCACCCTCGCCATCGCGGCCGCCGCCGCGCTCCTGGTATGGTCGCTCACCGACCTGGGCGGCAAGTTGCTGGCCGCCTATCGCACCCGCTTCACCCGCGACACCCATTTCAGCATGCGCGAACTGTTTCTCTTCGCAGACCCGGCCAGGCTCTACGCGATCAACCTCGCCCTCATGCTGCTGGCCGCCACCGCCGCCTGGCTGCTGACCCACAGCCTGGCGGCGGCGCTGATCGTGGCCGTGCTGCTGGCGTTTTCGCCGCGCTTCATCTTTCTCTGGCTGCGCCGCCGCCGCATCGAGCGCATCGAACAACAGCTGCCAGACGCCCTGCTGATGATCGCCGGCGCCGCCAAGGCCGGCCTGTCGCTGGTGTCCGCTGTGCGCCAGGTCAGCGCCGAACTGGCGCCGCCGCTGGTGCAGGAATTCCAGCTCATGCAGCACGAACAGCGCCTCGGCGTCAGCCTCGACGATTCGCTGGAGAACCTGAACCATCGCATTCCCGTGCAATCCGTCAGCCTGATGGTCTCGGCCATGCGCATCGCCTCCGAAACCGGCGGCGGCCTCGCCGAAACCCTGGAACGCACCGCCGCCACCCTGCGCAGCCAGCACGCCATGGAACTCAAGATTCGCGCGCTTACCAGCCAGGGCAAGCTGCAGGCCTGGGTCGTCGGCCTGCTGCCGGTCTTCCTGCTGTGGGTGCTCAGCCGCATGGAGCCCGAAGCCATGTCCCTGCTCTGGACCACGCAAATGGGATGGGGCGTGCTGGCGGCCGTCGCCATCATGGAATTCTTCGGCGTCTGGATCATCCGCCGCATCGTGGCCATCGACGTATGAGCACCGGCATGAACCCGCAATGGATCATCACCGCCTTCGCCCTCGCGGCGGGGCTGTCCTTCGCCCTCGTCGCCTGGATCGTCTCGCGGCTGGCCGCCGCCGTGCCCGAGCAGGATCGCGCCTGGTTCGACGCCCCGCCGTTGGGCTACCGTCTGCTGTGGTGGCCGGTGCAATGGCTGGCGCACTACCTTGCCCCCTGGCTGTCCGCACAGCGTCAGGCCAAACTGCTCACCCGGCTGCGCATCGCCGGCGTCGACTTTGCCCTCAACCCCGCCCAGTACCTGGCCGGGCGCCTCTGGTGGGGCCTCCTCTGCGGCCTCGCCGGCGTGTGGCTGGCCGCCAGCTTTCATCTGCCCGGCCCTTGGCCGTTTCTCATCGGCTTTCTAATCGGCTTCACCTACCCCGCTGTCTGGCTCAAAGACCGCATCGACCTTCGCCGCCGCCAGGCCCTGAAGTCGCTGCCCTTCATGCTCGACCTCATCACCCTGTGCGTCGAATCCGGCCTCAATCTCACTGGCGCCATCCAGCAAGCCGTCGACAAGGGCCCCGGCGGCGCCCTCAAGGACGAATTCGCCCGCCTCCTGCGCGACGTCCGCGCCGGCAAACCCCGCGGCGAAGCCCTGCGCGAACTGGCCGCCCGCATGGACATGGCCGCCGTCTCCAGCTTCGTCTCCACCCTCATCCAGGCCGAAGCCACCGGCATGAGCCTCGGGCCGATCCTCCGCGCCCAGGCCGACCAGCGCCGCATCGAACGCTTCGCCCGCGCAGAAAAGCTCGCCATGGAAGCCCCGGTCAAGATGCTGTTTCCGCTCATCGCCTTCATCTTCCCCTGCGTCTTCGCCATCCTCCTGTTCCCCATCGTCATGAAGTTCATGGCTTCGGGGTTCTAACAACCTGCTGTTTTGATCAACCGAAAGTGAATCCAATGAAACATCCCTCATGTAAGCCATATTTTGCAGCGCTGTTGTTCGCACCCCTCGTATCCATTGCGCAACCCAGCGAAGTAAGTGAACGGGAAATTGCCGTGCCGACCTGCACGCGCCCGGCCGCCAAGGTGATGTTCACCGAATTCAAATGCAAATCCGCAGATTGTTCCTCCAGCGCCGGCCAGCAGGATCCGCGACGGTACCGCTGGTGGGACTACGCAGCGGGCAGCGGCGGCAATGTCCAGCAGCCAACTTATACCGGTGTCGGCACCGGCATGACTGACATGCTGGCCACTGCGCTGACCCAAACAGGCTGTTTCGATGTTCAGGAGCGCGCCGAACTCGAAGAATTGAATAGGGAACTGGCGCTGGTCGGCAAAAAGATCGAGGCCGAGGCAGCCGATTACATGGTGACGGGTTCCATCACCTCGCTTGGATACGAGCAAAGCTCGACCGGACTCGGCGGCCTGGCCTTTCTCCCCGGTCCGTTTCGCTTGCTGGCGGGATCGGTCGACTTCAAGAAAAGCAAAGTGCACATGAACATGGATATCCGGGTGGTGGATGTCAAGAAGGCCAAGATCGTCGCGTCCAAGACCTTCCAGGCCAACAACGAAAAATCCGGGTTCGGCGTCTCGGCGCTCGGCTGGGCGGGCGTGGGCCTGGGCGGAAGCCATGCCAGCATCAGCGGCTCGCCGCTGGAAGAAGTCGCCCGCGACCTGCTGGTGCGTGCCACCGTGTTCCTCACCGAAACCATTGCCCAGAAGAACATCGCCGAGCGGGTCGCGCTCAAGGCACAGGCGCCCAATGCGAAGAAACCCGAGGCCAAGACGAGCGAATAAAGCATGACAGATGTGCCGGTGATCAACTCGCTGCAGCAGGACGACAGCATGACGGCCAACGCAACGCGCCCGAATACTCCCCCTCGCCTTGCCATCCGGCTGGCCGACGGGTTCTTCAGCCGCCTGCGCGGTCTCCTGTTCGCCCCTGCGTTGCAGCCTGGTCAGGGCCTGCTCATTCGCCCCTGTGCTGCGGTTCACACCGCATTCATGAGCTACCCGATCGACGTCGTGTTCCTCGACCGGGCAGGGCGCATTCGCAGAATCGTTCCCCATCTCAAACCCTGGCGCACCGCCGCATTCCCTGGTGCATACCAGACGCTGGAACTGGCAGCGGGCGAGGCCGCGCGGCTGGGACTGCGGGCAGGCCAGTCGCTGGCGCAGGGTTTGTCGAATCCCGCCCAGGAGAAACACGCATGACATGCGGTTGCTCCCGCCAGCGCGGCGGATGCCGAAGCCGGTTAGACCAGCGCGGCGCCACCCTGGTCGAATTCGTCGTCGTTGTCCCCACCGTCCTGTTCATGCTGATGAACCTCATCCAGTACGGCCTCCTCTACCACACCAAAAGCCAGCTCAACTACGCCACCTTCGAAGCCGCGCGAGCCGGCACCACGCAGAATGCCGACCCCGCTGCCATCCGCACCGCCTTCTCCCGCGCCATGGCCGGCTATTACGGCGGCGGCACCACCACCGCCCAGCTCGCCACGTCCCACGCCAAGGCCCTGGCCGACACCACGGCCGCCAACGTCCGCATCGAAATCCTTTCCCCCACCAGAGAGAGCTTCGATGACTACGCCAGCCCCGGCCTCAAGTCCAGGCTCAAGCTCTCATCGCGCGTCATCCCCAACAGCAACCTGGCCTTTATCCAGTGCCCGATGGATGTTCCCAGCTGCAACAATAACCCCAAGACCAACCAGAGCGGGCAGACCCTGGCGGACGCCAACCTTCTTAAGCTGCGCGTCACCTACGGCATCCCCGAGAACAAGCAGATTCCGCTCGCCGGCAAGTTCATGAACTGGGCGCTGGGCGTCCTCAACAGCGGCGACCCCGACGCCTTCCGCCAGGGCCTGGTCGCGGCCGGCCGCATCCCCGTCGTCGTCCATACCGTGATGCGCATGCAAAGCCCGGCCTATGAGAACGCCAACGCCAGCAACCCCGGCCCGGGCAACGGCGGTGTGCCCAAAGACCCCGGTCCGGGTCCGGGTCCGGGGGGCGGAGGATTGCCGAAGTGCCCGGTCACCGATCCGGCGTGTACGCCGGAGCCGGAGCCTGCCTGCGACCCGGCGAGCGGCAACTGTCCGGACAAGTCTGTCTGCATAAACCTCACGCCCGTGCCATGAAAGGCGCCATGCATCAATCGACTCCATTCCGCGTCATCAGCACGCTACTCCTGATCGTGGCGCTAGGTTTGGCTGTCGCTGTGGCTGCACTGCCCTTTCCACAACCCAAGCCAACGTGCGACCCGTCGAAAGCTACTTGCGTGGATGCGACACCGACGAAACCGGAATGCCCCGGGACGTGTCTTGACAGCCTGGAAATGAAAATGCAGTTTGTAAGGGCGAACAATTGTACACTTCGCATGACAGACGCCTGTACCGAGAAATGGCGGGTGGACAAGGATTTTCTGGAAGTAAGCGAAGGGGAATTAGAAACCAAAGGCTACGTCCCCACTTATGGCAAGGACGTCAAGGACAAGAACGGCAAGATCATCCACAAGAAGGGTGAGGCGATCGATTCCAGCGGCGTCACGATCAGCACAGGTATCGATCTCGGTCAGCAAAGCGCTGCGGGCACGAAAGCCGTGCTGGATGCTTACATCAAGGACAAGGGCAATCCCGACAAGGTCGATGTGGCAGCATTGATGAAGAAACTCGACCCCTATTTCGGGCTTCAAAAACAGAAGGCGCTGGATGCCTTGGACAAGGTCCCGCTGACCGTGACTGAAGCCGAGGCCAGGCTACTGGCGGACGCGTTTGGCTACGACACGCAAAAGCAAGTCGCCAAGCGATTCGATAAAAAGAACACACAAGGCATGGTGTTCAAGAAACTGCCTACGGAGGCGCAGACGGTGATCGTTGATTTTGCTTATCAGTATGGCGTTTATAGCGATTCAAAAGACGTCGGGAAGACCTTTTGGACATACGTATACGATGGCGAGTGGCAAAAACTGGCGGACTGGCTGTTGAGTCTGCCCGACCAATACAAGACTCGCCGATACCGCGAGGGCGATGCCATTCACTTCGGTATCGAAAATGACTACCTGCCGGAATCCGGCGATCCCTGCCCGCCCGCGAGCCAGGGCGGGGGTAATCAAAGCAAACCATGAAAGGACGTTTCAAGATGATCTGGATTCGCCAGGTACTTTATGTTATCGCTTTCGCCATGCTGTCACAGGCGTGGGCAGTTGCGGCACAGCCATTAAAATCGGTCTCATCTGCACCCGACGATAAGCGTATCGAGGCGTTCGCCGGGAAAGCCAGGGCACTTTATTACTCATTCACGCACCCAAGCATCAAACAAAAGGCCTTGGTATCCGACCGCATCCTCGATGGCTTTGAGGCTGCACCTAAACGCCTGACCCTGCCCAATGGCACAGCTATTTATTGGGGTTTCAGATACAAGGAGGCAACGACTCGATCTGTCGCCATCTTCGACGCACAGGGTCGCCCGCGCTTGCTCGCCGCGGTGGACAGTATTCCGTGGTGCGATGGCAGGCATTGCGAACCATTCACTTCCGTCGAGGCGTACCAGGCCCATGCGAGAAGAACTTTTCTGCATCCGGGCATTGCCGTATTCGTGCGCGACCAGCGCGACCTCGAAACCTATATGCCCTACCTGAAGCGCTGGCTGCATGCCCATATGCTTGGCTTTTACACACACTGCGAGGAACCGCGCATGAGTGAGGCCTGCAATTTCGTTCCCCAAATTGTGGAAACACAGATACCGATCCAAGCTTATCGAGTGCCATCAATGCATCCCTCTATCCTACCCAAGGTGCCCGCCGCCGATGTGCCGCTGGAAGCGTTCGGGCGGTAATTGGTGCACATGACCCGCCGCCAGTTTCTCGCCACTACTGCCATGGCGCTCGTAAGCCCCGCCCTACGCGCCGAAATCCTCCGTGGCCCCAGCGCCAAGATGCACGCCCAGCGCGACCGCGCCGTGTGGCTCGCGGCTCAGCGCCTAGCCGGGGTGCGGCTCGCCGCGCCCGGCGATCTTATCCAGGCCATCTTCTTCATCGACCTCAACTGCCCCGCCTGCGCCGAGCTGTGGAAGTGGTTTGACACGCCTGAGCGGCGGCGCTGGGCAACCCTATGGATTCCTGTCGCCTACATGAACAGAAGCAGCGAAGGCCGCGCTATTGCGTTGTTGCGCGCGTCAGACCCCTACGCTGCGCTGGCGAAGAACTATGGCAGCGGCTTTGACTATAAAGCCCGGCAGGGTGCGCTTGCCGAAGCAAGCAGCCCTGCCTTGCAGGAACAGACCGCGATCCAGCGCAGCACCCGTATCTGGCGGGGTGCGCTCTTTGGCACGACCCCCCTGACGCTTTACCGCAACAACGACAGCACCTACTGGCAGTTGCTCGGACTGTTTCCCGAAACTGAGATGAGCGGCTATTTCACAAAACTTGCTCCATCCAGACTGGAGGCTTACCAGGCAGAGACCCCGCCATAGTGCGGGTTGCGCGCCTTCAATGCGAGCCTCAACAACCCAAACCCATCGCATGCCGGCCCAGAACGCCGCCGAACTGGCAACCGCCCACGGCAAAGCCGGCACCGACGTTGCCGGCCACGCCCGCATCGAACTGCTCAACCCCACCCGTGAAAGCTTCGACGACTGGAACGCCCCCCACCTGCAAAACACCGTCGGCAACGGCAAACGCGTCATCCCCAACAGCGGCCAGGCCTACCAGGACCCCCAGGCCATCGGCGCCGCCTCCGGCCAAAGCATCCAGGACGCCAACCTCCTCAAGCTGCGCATCACCCACGGCTACGAACCCAAGATCCCCGTGATCCGCAGCCTCTACACCCGCTACCTGCAATGGCTCGACACAGGAGAAGACGCCTACTACACCCGTGAAGTGAATGCCGGGCGCATCCCCGTCGTCAGCCACGTCACCGTGCAAATGCAATCCGACGCCATCGAACCCGGCAACCCGGTATCGAACCCCGGCCCCGGCAACAACGGCACCCCCAACGACCCGGGCGACCCCCCGGCGGTGACCACCCCGCCGCCGGAGTGCCGGACCCTCGGCTGCACTGTGGGCAATACCCCGGCGCCCGCCTGCGATCCGGCCACTGACCTCCTTGGCTGCCGGCCATTGGGGTGCAAAGCAGGGGACCCGGCCTGCGACCCGATCTGCAAAACCATATGCTGCACGCAACAGGCCGGCACACCATTCACCAGCAGCCTGCCGTCAATCTTCAGCCCGGCCCCATAACCATGCCCTTGCCCGCCATGACGCGCCTCCTCCCCCTCCTGCTCCTGCTGAGCCTGACCCCGCTCGCGCCCGCCACTGCCGCCGACGCTCCGCCTGACATCGGCTGCGGCGCCGGCCCCGGCGGCGCCCCCTGCGGCGGGTCTGGCCCCGCATCTCAAGGCAACAGCAGCGGCACCAACCAGGGCGCCGGCAACCCCATCAACGTCACCAACGGCAACAAATACCAGCAGGAAACCGACCTTCCCGCCTTGCCCGGCATCCTCGGCCTCGAAATCGTGCGCCACTACAACAGCGCCCATGCCGGCCCCGGCGCCCCCAACGGCATCCTCGGGCGCGGCTGGCGCTTGAGCTACGAGACCGATCTCCACGCCATCGGCAACAGCGTCCAGATCATCGAAGCCGACGGCACCCGCCTCATCTTCAGCCGCGACCCCGGAACCCCCGGCACCTGCGCCAGCAACGACCCCAGCCAGGGCCGCATCCACATCCGCAAAACCCCGCGCGGCGACGAATACGCCTGGCACTGGCCCAGCGGCCGCCGCCTCGACTTCGACAACCGCGGCAAACTGGTCCAGATCCAGGCCCCCAGCGGCGAATACGTCAGCCTGCAACACGACGCCCAGGGCCACCTCGTCAAAGTCACCGACCCCCAAGGGCGCACGCTCCAGCTCAACTACCTCGACCGCAAACACGCCCAGGCCGGCGACCGCTACCGCGGTGTGCAAAGCATCGACAGCCCGGTCGGGCGCTACAGCTACGAATATGGCAGTGCAGCCCCCACGGGCGCCACCGGCAACCCGCGCGACCGGCTCGCCAACCTCGTCAAGGTCAGCCTCCCCACCCACCACGAAGCCCAACAAAAAGCCCACGCCCACGCCACCCGCGGCTACACCAGCAGCAGCATCAGCCGCCACTACCACTACGAAGACCCGCGCCACCCCACCCACCTCACCGGCATCACCGTCAGCGGCATCGGCAGCGACGGCCGGCTCCTCCACCAGCGCACCGGCAGCTACCGCTACGACGACAAGGGACGCGGCATCCAGAGCGTCAAAGGCCCGCCCCGGCAGCAAGACAAAGACGGCCACCCCCTGCCGGGCAGCGGCATCGAACAAGTCGACCTGCAATACGGCCCGCCCGCGCACCCCCAAGGCCAGCCCGGCACAACCGTACTCACCAACAGCCTCGGCCAGAAAACCACCTACACCCACACCCTCATCAACGAACAGTCGCGCCTGCTTGAAATCCGCGGGCCCGGCTGTGCCAGTTGCGGCGAAAGCAACCTCCGCTACGCCTACGACAAACTCGGGCGCATGACCGAAGCAACCCGTCTCGGCCCCCAGGGGCAGCCCATCCACACCACCCGCACCGAACGCGACGGGCAGGGGCGGCCCATCAAGATCAGCGCCATCGCCTACCGAAACGGCCACGCCCAGCCCAGCCAAACGCAAGCGCGCTACCAATACGCAGGGGAGGGCGCGCAACCCACCCTCATCGCCCGGCCCAGCATCAACCCCGGCCAGGAACACCAGATACGCATCAGCTACAACCCCGCCGGCCAGGTGCTGAGCGTTACCGAAAGTGGCTACAGCCCGCTGGATGAGAAAGGGCAGGCCACCGCCACCCCGATCAGCCGCACCACTAGCTACACCTACCAGAGCATCAACGGCAGAAGCGTGCTCGCCCAGATCGACGGGCCTCTCAGAAATGGCCCAAAGAACAGCCCGGCGGATTCAGACATCACCCTGATTCAACATGACGGGCGCGGCAGCTTCGTCACCGCCATGACACCCCCCGGCGGCTTCGCCAGCACGGTGCAACACGACGAGGCAGGGCGCATCGCAGCCGTAAGCAACGCCCAGAACTTCAAAACCACCTTCACCTACGACGCCCGCAACCAGCTCGTTCATGTCAGCAGCAGCGGCGCGAACTGGGCGCAGGCGGGCATCGAACCCGTGGAGCAAAGCTGGCGCCATGACGCCCTCGGCAACCGGGTCGAGAGCGGCAGCGGCAGCGGCAAAACCTACCGCCCCCAAACCCGGCAAGCCTACGACGTGGCAGGCCGCCTGCTGTGGCAAGCCGAAGCGCTGGGCATCCTCAAACGCGCCAGCTACGACAGCGAAGGCCATCTCCTCGCCGGCACCGTGCAAACGAATAGCTTCGAACAAACCGAGCGCTACCGCTACGACGACCTCAACCGCCTGATCCAGATAGCGGACAACACCGGCAGCGTGCGCAATATCGCTTACGGCAAAACTGCCGATCCCCAACGCACGCGCCGCCAGTCCGCCTTCCAAATCTTCAGGGACGACTTTGGCCGCGAAGTCATGGTCAAGAGCGCCAGCCACGGCACCCTCATCAAGCGCTACGACGAAACGGACCAGCTCATCGAACAGATCAACGACAAAGGCGACACGCAAACCTGGGCCTACAGCCCCACCGGCCAGCGCACCCGCCACAGCGTTCTCCCCAAAACCGGCGCAGCCGAAACCACCACCTGGCGCCATGAACAGGGCCGCCTGGCCGAAGTGATCGACCCGGTGCAAAGCGAACGCATCCGCTACAACGAACGTGGCCAGCCCGAAACCAAGACCGTCACCCTCAAGCTCGCCAACGGCGCCGAAGCCACCCACATCACCCGCTACGCTTACACTGCGGACGGCAGCCTGCAAAGCCAAAGCCTGCCCGACGGCACAAAAATCCTCTATGAGCGCAACGGCCAGGGCCAGGTCGTGGCCGTGACCCGGCAGACCAGTCCGTGGACCTTCTCCGGCTGGGGCAAGACCACCCTTGTCAAAGACCTGGAGCGCGACCTGATCGGCCTGCGCCAAGTCACCTACGGCAACGGCATCCGGGGCCAATGGCAAAGAAGCAGGGAAGGCGTGCTGGCGCGGGTGGTGTATACCCAGCCCGAGGGCAGGGCCCCGGCCAAGCTCGCCGGTCTGCTAGACAGGCTCGTCCCGCCCGCCCACGCCCAGGCCACACCCGCCGCACCCGCCGCACCCGGCAAACTCCCCGGCGCGCTGGGCCTCCCCGCCAACCCGCAGGCCCTGTTCGATGCCCGCCTGCTTTACGACGGCAACGGCAACGTGCTGTTGCAAAAACAGCAAGGGCAGGGTAGCCAAGCCACTCAAGCCTATGCCTATGACCGGCAATCGCAACTGATCGCCGCGCAGACCGCCCGCCCCGCACCCCCGGCAAAAACAACAGCAACCGAAGCAGACCGCGTCTGGCGCTACCACTACGACCGCAATGGCAATCGCGTCCTCGCCCAAGAAAACGTCCCCGTCACCGAACTGGGCCAAACCCGCAAAGCCAGCTACGACCCTGAAAGCCATGCCATGACAACCCCGGACCTGAGCCGAGAATACGTCTGGAATGCCCAGGGCCGGCTCATCCATATCCGGCAGGAAAACCGCGAACTCGCCCGCTACCGCTACAACCACCACGGCCTGCGCGTCAGCAAACAAACAGGAAGCGAAGCCGCTCACACCCTCTACAACGAGCAGCGCCAGCGCATCGCCGACCTCGATGCAGAGGGCAAGATCACCCGCCAATACCTCTGGCTGGGCGATCAATTGATTGCAACGCTGGATGCCAGACAACCCAAAGCGCCGCAAGCGCCAGCCGAAGGATTCCTTGCCGAATTGACGCAAACCGCACGCGCCCTGTGGAACAGCGCAAGCGGCAACACGGACCGCCTCGCCTTCGCGCATGTCAATCACCTGGGCGCGCCGGTTGCCGCTACCGATGAAGCGGGACAACCGGTCTGGCAGGCCGGCTACGCGCCTTACGGCAAGCTGATTAAAGCCAGCGCCTCCACCAGCGGCAAGCGTGCCTACACCCTCGCCCTGCGCCTGCCAGGCCAGTGGCAAGACGATGAAAGCGGCCTGTACTACAACGACCAGCGCTATTACGACCCCCAGTCAGGCCGCTACCTCAGCCCCGACCCGCTGGGCCGCCTGGCCGAGGCCCTGGGCAGCCCGAATGCCTACAGCTATGTGAACAACAACCCCCTGAGCTATATCGACCCGTGGGGGTTGATCCTGTTTGCGTTCGATGGGACGGGGAATGATGAAAGCAATCCGAATGCGTTGTCGAATGTTGTTCGCTTTCGTGATGCGTATCAAACCAGTGGTGAACATGTTCGGTACATCACCGGCGTTGGCACTGAACACGTTGATGCCCAATACGGCAATATCAAGCATTGGGGAGGCAACACGGTAGATTCGGGAGCCAACTATACTGGACCAGCCAGAATTGCTCGCATGGTGCAGTATTTCAACGACGAGGCGGATGCGTTCGACGATGAGACAGCCATGGACGTAGACCTCATTGGTTTCAGTCGTGGAGCAGCGCAGGCGCGCGACTTCTCCAATCGCCTGGTTAACAGTCTGAACAATGGCTACTATCGCTATACCATCACAGGCCAGGATGGCAAGGAAGAAACTCGCTGCCAGAAGGTGAACTTCCGCTTCATGGGCCTGTGGGACACGGTGCTAAGCACCAATTGGAGCGGCTACAGCTATAACCTTGGCATCCCGAAGGAATTTGCCTATGTCGCGCAGGCTGTCGCGCTCAATGAGTTCCGTGGCAACGGGGTGCTGTACCGTCCGGCAGGCTCTGTTGGCGCTTTCCCTCTGGAATCCATCATGGACGGCGTGTATAGCCCAGTGCCCACGCCCGGTATGACGCGTATCGAGCGCGGCTTTCTCGGTTCGCACAGCGATATTGGCGGTGGTTTTGCGCAAGGTGATTTGTCCAGCATTGCGCTCGCCTGGATGGTCGATCAGGCCACCGCCGCAGGCGTGAGCATGAGCGTACCGCCCGGCACGATCATCGCCAACCCGGTGCTGCATGACAAAAGTGATGCCATGCGTTATGGCCAGCCGCAAGCGAATTCAGAAGATCGAACCGTTCGCTATCGCAACGGACAAACCACCACGCAGCGGAACATGCCCGTACCCGCTGGCATGAGCTACGCGGACACGAATCAGTTCATCAACTACGGCCCACGCTATGGCGCCGATTATGTTACAGGCACGGTCGATGCCAAGGCTTACCTGGCATGGCTCAACGCCAATGGCTACAACATCAACATGACGGTATCCCCATGAAAACGACACCCATAGACCCCATGAAACGCAAACTCATAACTTTGATCGGTCTGCTACCATGGCTGCCGGCCTGTAGTGCAGCCGGGTTGGAAAGCGATGAGGATTTGGCGAGTAAGTTTCGTGGGATTCGCGGGGTGGTTATTCGAATAGATGCAGTAATACAGCGAAATTTCATCACCATCGAGACCGACTCTGGCCGGATCGTTGGCAGGCCTCGGGGAATGGGCCCTGGAGGCGTGAGCACCTCTAGTTATTCTGGAGGTGTATTCTCCGTTCCGAGAGAGGTTCGGTTTACTTGGAGGGACGGTGACGTAAAAAACGATTTCAACAAAGGGTGGGTTGGCGGCACCATCATCGGCGACTATACCATCGAAGTAGCCAGCCGTATCCCCGATGCAGTGCTCGACAGCATTCGCAACAAAGGCGGAGCTCTGCGCATTAAATTTCGTCTTAAGGATGATGGTGTGCTGTTGGGCTGGGACATAGAGCGGCCAGGCGGTGGGATTTCTAGATTCGATATGCCCGGCGGCGACTTCCATGAAGCCAAAATTTTCAACGGCAAGGTGGTTAAAAAAGGCTGGTACATCGACAAGAACGGACAAAAGATCGAAACCGATTGGTGAGTTTCATCGGCGGCAGCTTTGGCCTAACGACAGCCAGCTGGAGCGGGTGGCTTTGGTGTGGATGGCGAATCAGGCCGCCGCCGCTGGCGGTACCATGAATGCGCCGCCAAACTCCCTCATCGCCAACCCGGTGGTCCACGACAAGAGCAATGGCACCGAGGACAGCGCGCTGTGCTTGCGCGCCAACAACGAGATTTGGGCCGGCAATTGCAGCTCTCGCCGAACCGCGAATCCGGGTGGCCTGACCGCAACCCAAATTCAGAATGAACAATTCATCATCAACCGGGCGACGCCGGGTATGGACGCCGATGGCAGTTCACCCATTACGGGCGATGTCAACATGGAGGAGTATGCCAAATGGCTCAAGGCAAATTATGGTTTGGATATTGCGGTCGGACCGTGATCATCGGTCTGATGGCAATGGGTTTGATAGCTTGTGCGCACGCAGGGGACGAGCGGTCGGTGGGAATGACGCTGCTGTTCATGAACGTGGGCGCCCACGATATTGTCGTTCAGCGCTTTGATCCCGATGGCGTGCGCGGTCCGGTGCCGGGGGCGGTGGGTGCCAGTTTGACAGAAGGTACCTCTTGGGGTGGAAAGCCTACTTCGGGCTGGCGCAAACACCGAAAGTCTGGCGCACGCTGGACGAATGGCTACGGCACCGGCTCAGGGCGATCCAGCTCAAGCACTGGAAGCGGGGTAGCACGATCTACCGGGAACTGACCAACCTCGGCGCGGCCGAGCATGTGGCACAGCGTGTGGCGGGAAACTCCCGCTGCTGGTGGCGGAACAGCGATGGCGACATCAAACGGGTGCTGACCATCGCCTATTTCGACAACCTTGGCGTGCCTCGTCTCTCATGACCTCAACTCCCCGAACCGCCCGGTGCGGACCCGCATGCCGGGTGGTGTGGCAGGGGTACGGCCCAGAATGGCCGTCCCCTATGCCGATTTCTTAAACCCTTTCCATCACCGCCGCAAAAAAACCATCCGTGCCATGAACATGCGGCAGGAGTTGCAGGTATTTCCCGGTATCCAGGGCGACGTGCTGGGAGGCCAGGACTTCGCCGGCATCCAGCAGCTTGAATTCGGGGTGCTGTGCCAGAAAGGCTTCCACGATCTGCTGGTTTTCCTCCGGCAGGAAGCTGCAGGTGGCGTAGACCAGGCGTCCGCCGGTTTTCAGCAGGCGCGAGGCGGCCAGCAGGATGGCGGCCTGCCTTTGCGTCAGTTCGGCGATGCCTTCCGGCGTCTGGCGCCATTTCATGTCCGGGTTGCGGCGCAGGGTGCCGAGGCCGCTGCATGGCGCATCCACCAGCACACGGTCGATTTTACCGGCCAGGCGCTTGATCTTGAGGTCGTTCTCGTTGCTGATGAGCTGCGGGTGCAGGTTGGAGAGGCCGGAGCGCTTGAGGCGCGGCTTGAGGTTGTTGAGGCGTTTTTCCGAGACGTCGAAGGCGTAGACGCGGCCTGAATTCTGCATCAGCGCGCCCAGCAGCAGGGTCTTGCCGCCCGCGCCGGCGCAGAAATCCACCACCATCTCGCGCCGCTGCGGCGCCAGCAGCAGGCCGATCAGCTGGCTGCCTTCGTCCTGCACCTCGATCTTGCCCTTGACGAAGAGCGAATTCTTGTTGAGCGAAGGTTTGTCCTTGAGGCGCAGGCCGAACGGGGAGTGGGGCGTGATTTCCGCCGCAATGCCGTCGCTGTTCACCAGGGTATGCAGCACCTCGTCGCGCTTGTCGAGCAGGGTATTGACGCGCAGGTCCAGCGGCGCGGGTTGCTGCATGCCGCGTGCCAGGGCCAGGATGTCGGCTTCGGACATGAAGGTGGCGAGTTTTTCCATCAGCCAGTCCGGGAAGTCGGCCTGCACGGCGAGCGGCAGATCGGCGGTCGATTGCGCCTTGAGCTGCTTGAGCCATTCCTCTTCGCTATCCATTAGCAGCGGCGCCAGTTCGCGCGCATTGATGCCCTGCAGCTTCATCAGGGTGGCCAGCGCGAGCTGGCGCGGGCTGGCTGTAACAGGAGCCTCGCGCAGCGATCCTGTGTCCCTCTCTCCCTCTGGGAGAGAGTTAGGAGAGAGGGGGCCGATCAGGTGTTCGAGAAAGCGTTTGCGGCGCAGGGCCGCATAGACGTTCTCGGCGACGAAGGCGCGGTCCTGGCTGCCGAGTTCGCGGTGGATGCGGAAATAGTTGTGCAGGTTGGCGTCGGCGGGCTCGTGCAGGCGCATGACGGATTGCAGGGCGTGGACCAGGTGGCCGAAGCGGGAAACAGGAATGGACGTGGTCGAGCGGGAAGCGGGGGTGGACATGATTATTGAACTTTGATGGCGGTGACGGTTTGCTCCATCACGCTGCCTTGTTTGTCGGTGAAACGGATTTTCAGCGGAAGGTAATGATACTCCGTTGCCAGCCAGATTTCCGTAATTTCTTCCCCTTCCTGGCGCAGCTGGGCGATGTGCAGCGTCTTGATTGGTCCCAAGGGTGTATCCACCGTTTCCTCGCCCCGGGACTGGTATGCGTACTTGCCCAGTTTGCGCCCCGTGGTGATATGGAGCTGGGTGTTTTCGCCCAGGGGGGGGGCGAAGGCGAGCTGGTAGAGAAAGCTGAGCAGGTCCTGTGTGCCCTCCGGCAGGCGCACGGTGCGCGTGTCGCCGCCGGTGCCGAAGGTGAGCTGGCTGCCTTGCCAGTCGAATCTGGCGGCATCGGTCTTGTCTGCATCCTGCCCGCGCTGCACCCAGTAGGAATCGGGCTGCATGCCGCTGGCCGTGATGCTGCCCTGGCTGATCTGGACATGGCGGCCGCTGTAGAAGAGGGACACGATGCCGCTGGCTTCGGCGACCTGGGTGATGGAGTAGCGTTTGCCATCGCGATTCCAGGTGTGCTCGGCGCGGCCTACCGGGAAGCCATCCCGCCCCTTGTACAGGGTGTAGAGGATTTCGGCGCGTTCCGGCAGGGTGATGTGGGCCTCCTCTGTGCTTGTGGTTTCAACCGCTGGGGGAGTGGGCATCTCTTCCGCCGCCGCTGCGGGTGTCTGTTCCGGCTCCGCTACCGCGACGTGCTCGGGCGGGGGCGGGCTGGATGCAGCAGGTTCGGGAAGCTTTCGCGCTGTCGGTCTGGGGCGCGGCTTGGGTTTCTTGATGGCAGGCGGGGGCGAAGGCGGGGTCCTGATCGATGCTTCCATGACCGGGTCAGGGTGGTATTCCGGCAGGGTGATGCGTGGTCCGAAAGTCGCGATCAGATGAACCAGCAGCGACAGGGCCAGTGCCCAGGAGAAGCGCTTGACCGTGGCCGGGATCACCGTTTGTCTGGTTTGGGCTCGGCGTCAGCCGGAGGGGAGAGGCTTTCCAGTTGCTGCACCAGTTTGCCGCCATCCTTTTCGTCGAATACGATGCGCACCGGGAAGAAGTGACGGGTTTTTGCCAGCCACAAGCCGATGCCGTCCTCATCCGGCGTGCGTTGTTTGGACAGATACACGGTCGGTAGGCTGCCAACAAGCGTCGGCATGGTTTCTTCGCCCACCACCCGGTAGTTGTAAAGATTGAGTTTGCGCCCCGTACTCAGGCGGATGTCGATAGCCACACGTTGCGGCGGCTGAAACATGAACTGGTAATTTTGGCTGATGCGGTCCTGCACGCCTTCTTCGAGGGGGGCGGTTTCGATTCTTCCGTCGTACTTGTGGCTGACAATGCGTTTTTCCCAGTCGAACTCGGCCACGATCAGCTTGGCCGGATCGGACCCGCGATGGTGCTCGAAATGCAGCGGGCGCAGCCCGTTCGGGGTGACTTCCCCTTCGCTGACGAGGCGGATGTTGCCTCTGGCGAAGAGCGCATAAATGCCGGTCGCAGATGTCGTGCTTTCGATGCGGTAGCGCTTGCCATCGTGTTCGAAATGCTCGGTGATCTTGCCCACCTGATTGCCGTTTTTCAGCACGCGATAGGTGGCTTCAATTTTTTGCGGTGGCGCCGCCTGGGCCGCGAAGCTTGCGAGCGCCAGTGCAAGAACGATCAGGCGGCCCATGGCGACCTCAGTGAAGATGTGGAGGCTTGCGAAATATCCATTTCTACCCGGTTTTGCTCAAGATGCAGGCGGCCTTCTGCAAACCAACGGATGGCCTCGGGGTAGATCAGGTGTTCCTGCTCCAGCACGCGCGCGGCCAGCGTGTCCTGCGTATCGCCGGGCAAAACCGGCACGGCGGCCTGGGCAATGATGGGGCCATGGTCCACGGTGGGTGTGACGAAGTGCACGGTGCAGCCGTGGATCCTGACGCCTTCCCGCAGGGCTTTCTCATGGGTGTCGAGGCCGGGAAAGGCCGGCAGCAGGGCGGGATGGATATTGATCAGCCGGCCTTGATAGCGGTTGACGAAATCTTCCGTGAGAATCCGCATGAAACCGGCCAGCACCACCAGGTCCGGCTGGAAGCTGTCGATTTTCTCCGCCAGGGCGGCATCAAACTGTCCCCGGCTGGGATGCTTTCGGTGATCCACCACCGCCGTCGCGACGCCGTGCCGGGCCGCGATTTCCAGCCCTTTGGCGTCGGGCTTGTTGCTGATGACTGCAGCGATTTCTACCGGCAATTTTGCTTCCAGAATCGCCTGCATGTTGCTGCCGCGCCCGGAGATGAGGATGACGATGCGCTTAATACGGCTATCGCGCAGCGAGCCTGCATCCCTCTTCTCGCCGGATTGAGCAGCTTTGCTGCCAATCCCGGCGGGGACACCCCCTGCGGGCGCTCCCTCCGGGAGAGAGCTAGGAGAGAGGGAAACGGGCATGGCGGTATTAATTGCGGGTTGTGGCTTATTTGCCATGCCCGTTCACTCAACGACCGTCTGGGCTTGTCCGTCGGCGCGGGCTTCGACCTGGCCGATGCGCCATACCTGTTCGCCGCTGGCCGTGAGCGAATTCATCGCGGCCTCGGCGTGCTCAGCGGCCACGATCACGATCATGCCGATGCCGCAATTGAAGGTGCGGTGCATTTCCTTCTCGGCCACGTTGCCCTCCTGCTGCATCCAGGAGAACAGCGGCGGCATGGGCCAGCTGGCTTTCCGGATCACGGCGGTGAGGTTTTCCGGCAGCACGCGCGGAATGTTTTCCAGCAGGCCGCCGCCGGTGATGTGGGCCATGCCCTTGACCGGCAGTTCGCCCATCAGCTTGAGCAGGGGCTTGACGTAAATACGTGTCGGCGCCAGCACCACGTCGCGCAGGGGGCGGCCGTGGAAATCGCTGTCGAGGTCGATGCCGGTGCGCTCGATGATCTTGCGCACCAGGGAATAGCCGTTGGAGTGCGCGCCGCTGGAAGCCAGGCCCAGCACCACGTCGCCTGCAACGATGGTCTTGCCGGTGATGATCTTGTCCTTCTCCACCGCGCCCACCGCGAAGCCGGCCAGGTCGTATTCGCCGGCCGGATACATGCCGGGCATTTCCGCCGTTTCGCCGCCGATCAGCGCGCAGCCGGCCTGTTCGCAGCCCGCCGCGATGCCCTTGATGACATCGGTGGCGGTGGCCACGTCGAGCTTGCCGCAGGCGAAATAGTCGAGGAAGAACAGCGGCTCGGCGCCCTGCACCAGGATGTCGTTGACGCTCATGGCGACCAGATCGATGCCGACGGTGTCGTGCTTGCCGGTCATGAAGGCCAGTTTCAGCTTGGTGCCCACGCCGTCGGTGCCGGACACCAGCACCGGGTTCTGGTATTTCTTGCCGATCTCGAACATCGCGCCGAAGCCGCCCAGACCGCCCAGCACCTCCGGCCGCATGGTGCGGCGGGCATAGGGCTTGATGTTTTCCACCAGGGCATCGCCGGCGTCGATGTCCACGCCGGCGTCGCGGTAGGAAAGAGAGGTCTTGGAGGTTTCGGACGGGTTCATTTGTAATCCATGGCGGCAAAAAATTCTTGCCATTTTACCTCAAATGACCCCCTTGCTGTTGCTTCAAGCTGATCTGAAATTCGGGCAACTATGCTATGCTTTTGCGCCTTATGACTGCAAGAATCCGCATTCTGCCCAGTGGGCGCGAGTTTCAGGCCGGCCCTCACGAGACCCTGCTGGAAGGGGCTCTGCGGGCCGGGATCGCCATTCCCTACAGTTGCAACAGCGGCGCCTGCGGGGAGTGCAAGGCGCGCCTGGTTTCGGGCCATCTGGCGCCCGGCTGCGTGCCCGATTACCAGTTCAGCGCGGTGGAAAAAGCCGCCAATTATTTTCTGGCCTGCCATGCCTGCACGCTGGAAGACCTGGAAATCGAAGTGCATGAAGCGGGCGGCGCGGAAGATATGCCGCTGCAGCAGATCGAAACGCGCGTGGTCAAGATCGAGCAGCTTCATCCGGATGTGATGGTGGTGCACTTGCGCACGCCGCGCAGCCAGTCCCTGCGCTTTCTGGCCGGGCAGCATGCCACGCTGGAAATTCCCGGCTTGCCGCCGCGCAACAAATCCATCGCCAGTTGCCCGTGCAATGCGATGAATTTGCAGTTTCACATCCGGCGTGTGCCCGGCGACCCTTTTGCGGAATACTGTTTTTCAGCGCTGAAGCCCAATCAGGCAGTGCTGCTCACCGGGCCGTCAGGTCGTTTCACCTTTGACGACGAGGCGAACGAGGAAGTCATTTTCCTCGCCTACGACACCGGTTTTGCGCCCATCAAGAGCCTGATCGAGCACGCCATATCGCTCGAATATCCTCACCCCATGCACCTGTACTGGGTGGCTTCCCGGGCGGGCGACCATTATTTGGAAAATCTCTGCCGCTCCTGGCTGGACGCGCTGGACAATTTCTCCTTCACCCCGCTGCTGGATGAAGGAGAAGGGAGCAGCCCGTTTTCGGATACCGAGATCGGCCAGCTGCTCGGCGCCCAGCGCATTGTCGCGGAGCATCCCGACCTGTCCCGTTACCGGATTTACATGACCGGCCCGGAACATGCCGTGCCGGAGACGCGCGCCTTGCTGCTCGAGCACGGCCTGCCGGCGGCGCAATTGCATATTGATTCTTTCTTCCGCTATTAGCCATGAAGCAGTTGCTGCTGGAAATCTCCCCCGCCTTCGCGCCCACGCTGGACAATTTTGTCATCGGGCGCAATGCCGAACTGCTGCAGGCATTGCGGCAACTGCTTTCGGGCAGCGCGCGCGAGCGCGCCATTTACCTGTGGGGCGAAGCGGGCAGCGGCAGATCGCATCTTCTGCGCGGCCTGGTGGCGGCAGCGCGGGAAGCGGGCCTGCCCGCCCTGCTGGTGACAGCAGGCGACGCCATCCCGGTTCGACCCGGTGCGGGGGTGCTGGTGGCAGTGGATGACGTGGATCAGCGGGGCGCCGAAGAGCAGATCGCCCTGTTCAACCTCTACAACGAACTGCGCGAAGATGGCGGATTTTTCGTGGCCGGCGGGCCGTGCCCGCCCGCGCAACTGGAGGTGCGCATTGACCTGGCGACCCGCCTCGGCTGGGGCCTGGTGTACCAGGTGCAGGGCCTGAATGACGCGGAAAAGGCCCAGGCCCTGCAGGAGCATGCCCGGGCGCGCGGCTTTGCCCTGCCGCAGGAAGTGCTGGATTACCTGCTGCGCCACTGGCGGCGCGACCTGCCCTCGCTGATGGCGGTGCTCGATGCCCTGGACCGCATCACCCTGGAGCAGCAGCGCCCGGTGACGGTGCCCCTGCTGCGCCAGTTGCTGCAAATCGAGGGAGCTGTAACTCATGACCCTGCCGCGTGAAATACCCGATGCCCTGCTCCTGCTGGCGCCCGGTTGCCCGCACTGCCCGGCGGTGCTGGAAGGCCTGGCCGGTCTGGTGAAGGAGGGCGAGATCGGACGGCTGGAAGTCGTCAATATCGCCGTCCATCCTGAACAGGCCTCAGCCCTTGGGGTGCGCAGCGTACCTTGGACGCGGATCGGCGAATTCGAGCTGGAAGGCGTGCAGACGCCGGGCGAGCTGCGCCGCTGGGCCGGGCTTTCCGGCACGCCGCGCGGCCTGCCGGAATATTTTCTGCATCTGCTCAAGAATGGCCGCCGCGACAAGGTGGAAGCCATGGCGCGCCGGGAGCCGCAGCGCCTGCTGGCCCTGGTGACGCTGCTGGCCGACGCGGAATCCAGCATGGCGGTGCGTTTGGGCATCGGCGCGGTGCTGGAGGAATTCCAGGGCGATGGCATCGCCGGGGTGATGATTCCCAGCCTGGGCGAACTGACGCGCCATGCGGATGCGCTGACGCGGGCCGACGCCTGCCATTACCTGTCGCTCATCGGCGGGGAGGGCATCGTCCCTTATCTGCAAGCCTGCCTTGCCGACGAGAACGCCGAAGTGCGCGAGATTGCCGCTGAGACCCTGGCAGAAATGGGCGTTCGGTAATTGCTTGGATAATGCAGTTAACCACGGAGCTCACGGAGAACACGGAGTAACCGATAGGTTCAATTTCACCCCGCCTTGCGAGGCAGAGGCCGGGAGAGGGGGAGCTGGCTTTCTCCGTGCACTCCGTGGTTTCGAATTTAAAAATTATTCGGCCTCCACCAGCCCGGCTTTTTCCCTGCGCAGCTTTTCCAGGTCATCAAGGCAGAAGTGGGTGAAGGCCAGGCCGATGTAGATCGGCGCCAGGAAATTGAGCAGCGGCACGTACTGGAGCAGCCCGAGCACGCCGCCCAGGAGATAAAGCTTGCCGCCTGAACGCTCCATCAGGGCGGCGAATTCCTCCCGGCTGGCATGTTCGGCCAGCGCATCGTAGCGGAACAGGCGCTGGTTGAGGTAGGCGTTGAGCAGCACCGGGAACACCAGCGCCAGCGGCCCGCTCAGGAGCCACAGCGGCAGGGTGACGAGCCACAGCAGCAAGTAGATGACCAGTGCGGCAAGGCCGTTCCAGACTGAACCCACGTTGCTGCCGCCATGTTCCCGGCTCAGGCCGGGAAAGCGGCGCTGCGCCACATGGCGCACCATCATCGGCATGGCGAAGACGGACACGGTCAAGAGGGCGGTGACGTAGGCCAGCGGAATCAGGATCAGCACGATCAGGAAAGTCACCGCCGAGCCGGCCAGCCAGGTGATGCCTTCAACATAGGGGCCAACCGCGCTGCTGGCCAGCCAGTTTCCCAGCGCGCTGGCCCAGTCGCCCCAGAACCAGGCCGCCAGCCCGCCCCACAGCAGGAGGGAAAAGCCCATGGGCAAGAGGAGCAGCGCCAGCATGTTGGGATGAAACAGGCTCAGAAAGGCTTCTTTAAGTGCGCTGATGAGGTTCATAATCGGAGCATCCAGTATGGGTTTGATAGAATAGCTCGCATCCCCCTTTTCTGGAATGATCTTTCCATGACCACAAAAATCCATCCCGGCATCGAACGCATGCTGCGCGACATCCGCTGGGAAGCCTCGGAAACGCGCGCCTGGATCGGCAAGTCCGAGCTTGATCCGCGCGTCCTCGATGCGATGAGAGAGGTGCCGCGCCATGCCTTCGTGCCGCGCGCCCTGGAGG
Source organism: uncultured Sulfuricella sp. (assembly GCA_964384915.1). Taxonomy (GTDB): domain Bacteria; phylum Pseudomonadota; class Gammaproteobacteria; order Burkholderiales; family Sulfuricellaceae; genus Sulfurimicrobium. Next base: position 24,297 of record CAYLMA010000019.1, read on the forward strand.
ACTGCGCCTATGACAACGGGCCGCTGTCGATCGGTCAGGGGCAGACCATTTCGCAGCCCTATATCGTGGCGCTGATGAGCGACCTGCTGGCGACCCAGGCGCATCACGTGGTGCTCGAAGTCGGCTGCGGTTCGGGCTACCAGAGCGCGGTGCTGTCGCGGCTGGTGAAGCAGGTCTATTCCCTGGAAATCGTGCCCGAACTGGCGCAGGCGGCCCAGGAACGGCTGTCGAGCCTGGGCTTCGGCAACGTGACGGTGCGGCACGGCGACGGCTACCAGGGCTGGCCGGAACATGCGCCTTTCGACGGCATCATCGTCACCGCCGCCGCCCCTGAAATCCCGCCGCCCCTGGTCGCGCAGCTCAGGCCCGGCGGCCGCATGGTGATCCCGGTGGGCCTGCCCTATATGCGCCAGGACCTGTTGCTGCTGGAAAAAAGCGCTTCAGGGGTGATAACGACGCGCAACATGCTGCCGGTGGCCTTCGTGCCGCTGACCGGCGATCATGGAGCAGCGGATGAGTAAGGCATTTACCAAGGAAAGCGAGGACGACGAAGACCTCGACGACTCACCCAAGCTGCCGCAGGGCGTGAAGAACTACATCACGCCGGGCGGTTACCGGCGCCTGATGGACGAATTCGACCAGCTATGGAAAACCGAGCGCCCCGAACTGGTCAAGACCATCACCTGGGCCGCGTCCAACGGCGACCGCTCGGAAAACGGCGATTACATCTACGGCAAGAAGCGCCTGCGCGAGATCGACCGCCGCATCCGCTTCCTCTCCAAGCGGTTGGAACACTCCGAAGTGATCGACCCGGCAGAGCGCGGGGAGTGCGACCAGGTATTCTTCGGCGCCACGGTGACGGTCAGCAACGGCGCTGGTGAGGAAAAAACCTACAGCATCGTCGGCCTGGACGAAGTGGATGTGGGGCGCGGGCGCATCAGCTGGGTTTCGCCCCTGGCAAAAGCCCTGCTCAAGGCGCGCGAGGGGGACGTGGTGACGCTGCGCACGCCGGGCGGGGTGGAAGAGCTGGACGTGGTGGAGATCCGCTACGTTGCGCTGGACTGAGGCTGACCTGCCCTTGGCAGGCACAATCTGACCTCGCAGGGATAGTCGCGCAGGCTGTTCGAGCCCGCCACCGGGTCGAAATACTCGCCATCGATCAGACGGTTGGCGTCGCCCGCCCCATCCGCGAATTGCCACCAGCCATACTGGGCGCACACCACCTCCGGCGCAAGATGCTTGTCCAGCCTGGCGCGGGCCCGCATTCTGCCGGTCGCCGTTGTCACCGCTATCCAGTCACCGTTACCGATACCCCGGCTTGCCGCCGTTTCCGGGTGGATTTCCACCAGCGGTTCGGGCATCAGGCGGCGCAGCGAGGGCTGGTTGCGCTGCTGGCTGTGGCAGTACTGCGGCCATTTGGCGGTGGTCAGGATGAGGGGGAATGCTGCGCCGCGCGGCACGGCCGGGGCGACGAAATCGGGCAGCGGGTCCTGCCCCGCCGCGCGCAGGCGCTCGCTGTGGAACTCGACCCGCCCGCTGGGCGTGGCAAAGCCGTTTTGCAGGTATTTCCGGTAGCGGGTTTCCAGTGGCAGCGCGATGCCGCGCCGCTCTGTACGCAGTTCTTCGGCCGTGATGCCGGTTGGCGCCAGCACGTGGGCCAGCGCTTTCCCGATGTCGCCTCCGAAGAACTGACCGGCGAGGCCAAGGCGCTTGGCCAGCTCGAACACGATCCAGGTGTCGGAGCGGCTTTCCCCCTGCGGCGCAACAAAGGCCGGGCGCAGCTGGACATGCGCCTCGGCCGCCGCGCCGACCTGGAAGCCCGCCTGCAGCCCCTCGCGCTCCCAGGCGGTGCAGACCGGCAGGAGCAGGTCGGCATGGCGCGCCGTGGGCGTCTCGAAAAGCTCGGCCAGGACAAAGAAATCGAGCTGCCGCAGCGCTTCCTCCGCCAGCCGGGTGCGTGGCTTGGAGAGCAGGAAGTTGCTGCCGAAGGAGATGAAGCAGGAAACCGGGTAGGGCTGCCCTTCGGCGATGGCGCGGAACAGGTCGCGGCTGGTGATCCAGCCCTTCTGCGGCGGGCCTTCGGGGCGCTGGTCGAGGCCCAGGGTCTGTGCCCGCTCCCCGGGCGCGACCATTTCGAAGCCCATGACATCGGCCACCGGCGGCTTGCTGAACCAGACGTTTCCGCCCGGCGCGTCTAGGCAGCCGGTCAGGGCATATAGTGACGCAATTGCGCGCCCGCTCTGGGTGGCGTTGCTGTGCTGGCAGGTGCCGGTCCAGGTGAAGAACGACAGGGGCAGGTGGCCGGAAATGAGGCGTGCCGCTTGCGTGACCTGATCCGCCGGAATGCCGGTTGTCTCTGCCACTCTCTCCGGCGTCCATGCCCGGCAGCGCTCGGCGAGGTGCTCGAACACCGGCCGGCAGGCCACCGGGCCACGCACGGTCATGACGGTGTGGCGCCCCTCCAGTGCCAGGGATGCGCTTTCATCCGCATTGGGCGGGCGGTGCGGGCAGGCTATGGCCTGGCCGGCAGCCGGATCCCAGGCGACAAAGCAGGCCGGGTCGCCGCTTTCTTCTAGGTCGGCACCAGTCAGCGGCAGTCCGCTTTCCTCCGCCACCAGGAAGGGGGCATCACTCCAGCGCATGACGAAATCGCGGTCGAACTGTCCGCTTTCCAGCAGCAGATGGGCGAGCCCCAGAGCCAGCGCCCCGTCGCTGCCCGGGCGGGGCCGCAGCCACAGATCGGCGGCGCCCGCCAGCCCGGCTCGGCGCGGGTCCACCACGATCAGCCTGGCGCCGCGCTTCTGCGCCTCGCGCACCGCCGTGGCCTGGGAAAGCCAGGAAGTGGCGGGGTTGAAGCCCCACAGCAGGATGCAGCCGGTTTGGGCATAGTCGGGCATGCCGATGCCCGCGCCGAAGGTGTAGGCCGGCGCAAAATCCTTGTGCCAGTTGCAGTTCTCGGTGGCGAATACCAGGTTGGGGCTCTTGCACGCATGGGCGAGGCGATGGATCCAGGCGAAGCTGTCTGCAACCGCCGTGCCGCTCGGCGTGGCCACGCCGAAAGCCAATCCCGTGGCGCCGTGCCGCGCGAAAGTGGCGCGCACTTTTTCCGTGATCAGGCCGAGCGCCTCATCCCAGGAGATGCGCTCCCAGCCGGGGTCTTCCGAACCCTTGGGGCGGGTGCGGCGCAGCGGGTGGAGGATGCGCTCTGGATTGTAGACTGCCTCCGGCGCCGCCCTGGCTTTGGCGCACAGGGCCCGCCCGGTAGAGTGCAAGGGGTCGGGGTCGACGCGGGTGAGAATCCCGTCCTCGACCGTGCCCACACAGCCGCAACGGGAAATGCACAAGGCGCAGTAACCGGGCAGGCGTTCGGTGGTCATGGATTTTCAGTTGCCGGGGAAAGTGTCGATTCTGGCATGATTCGTTTTGCTGAAGCCTGCTATCCAGGATTAGCGCCACTCCTGCAAGGAAAGACCAAAGCCGATGCTGGTCTGGTTGTGGTTGTAGTCAACCAGGCTTTCGCCATAGCCACTGAAGACCTGCACATATCCCTTGAGTGCGCGCGCAATCGGGAATGCCCAGCTCAACTGCAGCGCGCCGTGGCCTGTGCTGAGGCTGTAGCGGCCCAGCGCTGCGTAGGTGTTCTCCCCGTGCCTGTAGTTGAGCAGGATGTCGCCATTACCCATGTAGCGGGTGATGTCGGGGTTGTCGTCCTTTTCGCTGGACTCTGGCAGGCGGAGCCAGGGGCGCACGAGCAGGGCAAGATTGTCGCGTTCCAGACCGAATTGAGCATAGATCCTGTTCCAGCTGCGCGATAAGGGCAGTCCCCGCCCATTCGACTGGTGCGCCAAACCCAGGTTCAGCATGCGCCATTTCATTCCCGCCACATCGGCGTCAGTGCGCAGCGAGAAAATCAGCTCCGGCTCGTAATTGGTCTCGCGGAACGGCGAGGATACTTGCCGGTCGTAGAGCATCCAGTGCGACTGCTGGGTATAGGCGAACCAAAGATCGCCATTGCCCCCGAGAATGTTTTCCCACAGCTTGGACTTGAAGCTTAGCTGGTACTTCACTTCGCTGCTGCCTACCGGTACTGGCGCAAGCACGGAATGACCCGGCGCGGGAGAAGTCGGCGACTGATTGAGATTGTTGCTGTAGTGAAGAGGCAGGATATAGACCGGCTTGTATTCGCGGAATCGGAATGTTCCCATTTTTGCCCCTTCATCCAGTTCCCAGCGTTTACCAAGGAAAGAGTCAGCCGCAGCGATGTGTTCAGTTGGCGGCGCTGAAATTACCTGGTCCACAATCACCGGAGCCGGTGAAGGCTTGGCAAGCTGTGCCGCAACCTGGTCGTAGCAGGTGAGGCGTTCAGCATCCGCAACGATCACGGCGCATTTCTCGAAATCACCGGCAGCGGCCGGCAGCGGCAGCATGCCAGGCAGGAACAGCAGAATGAAAATCCGCTTCACCGCGAACTCTTTCTGCTTCCACACGCACAAATACGTGTGGAAGATGGCCGGTACGGAGATGATTGTCCGGGATTTTGCGTGTTGTGCATTTGGATTATCGATAGGGCTAGAATTGCATAAGTGTACTACCTGGAACGTTTTTCCGGATTTTGCCTCGGCCGGGTGTTTTGACGTCCTTTTTGTTTGACGATAGTTTTTATCAATTAATCTGATTTAAACAATCAATTTGCACTATTTTCGTGTGTTCCATACGATGCAAGCTCGTAGTTTGTTTAACAACCTGAGGAGATTAAACATGAGTACAAAAAAACTGACCACCGCCGGTGGCGCCCCCGTGCCAGACAACCAGAATGTGATGACAGCCGGCCCACGCGGCCCCATGCTGCTCCAGGATGTCTGGTTCCTGGAGAAGCTGGCGCACTTCGACCGCGAAGTGATCCCCGAGCGGCGCATGCATGCCAAGGGCTCGGCCGCCTATGGCAGCTTCACCGTGACGCACGACATCACCCAGTACACCCGCGCGAAGATATTTTCCCAGATCGGCAAGAAAACCGACCTCCTGTTGCGCTTTTCCACCGTGGCCGGGGAACGCGGCGCGGCGGATGCCGAGCGTGATATCCGCGGCTTCGCGGTCAAGTTCTACACCGAAGAAGGCAACTGGGATCTGGTCGGCAACAACACGCCGGTCTTCTTCCTGCGCGATCCGCTCAAGTTCCCGGATCTCAACCACGCGGTCAAGCGCGACCCGCGCACCAACATGCGCAGCGCCCAGAACAACTGGGATTTCTGGACCCTGCTGCCGGAAGCGCTGCACCAGGTGACCATCGTCATGAGCGACCGCGGCATTCCCGCTTCGTATCGCCACATGCACGGCTTCGGCAGCCATACCTTCAGTTTCATCAACGCCAAGAACGAGCGCTATTGGGTCAAGTTCCACTTCACGACCCAGCAGGGCATCAAGAACCTGACCGACGAGGAAGCCGCGCAGATCATCGCCAACGATCGCGAGAGCAGCCAGCGCGACCTGTACGAGGCGATCGAGAACAAGAACTTCCCGCGCTGGACCATGCATGTCCAGATCATGCCGGAAAAGGATGCGGCCAAGGTACCCTATAACCCCTTCGACCTCACCAAGGTCTGGCCCAAGAAGGATTACCCGCTGATCGAAGTGGGTGTGCTGGAGCTGAACCGCAATCCGGATAACTACCACGCCGAGGTGGAGCAGGCCGCTTTCAACCCGGCCAATGTCGTGCCCGGCATCAGCTTCTCGCCGGACAAGATGCTGCAGGCGCGGCTGTTCTCCTACGGCGATGCGCAACGCTACCGCCTTGGGGTCAACCATGGCCAGATCCCGGTGAATGCGCCGCGCTGCCCATTCCACAGCTACCATCGCGACGGCGCGATGCGGGTCGACGGCAACCAGGGCGGCACTATCGGCTACGAGCCGAACAGCTACGGCCAGTGGCAGGAGCAGCCTGATTTCTCCGAGCCGCCGCTGTCGATAGAAGGCGCTGCCGATCACTGGAACCACCGCGTGGACGAGGACTACTATTCCCAGCCGCGTGCCCTGTTCCAGCTGATGACGCCGGCGCAGCAGCAGGTGCTGTTCGAAAACACCGCGCGCTCCGTTGGCGGCGCGCCGCGTGAAATCCAGTTGCGCCATATCGAAAACTGCACCAAGGCCGATCCGGCATACGGTGCGGGCGTAGCCAAGGCGCTGGGCATCAAGAAATAAACGCATAAGCGCGATGGCTTAAAACCGCTGGCAACTGAGTTGCCAGCGGTTTTTCTATATCCCCCAAAAGCCGCACACATTTGGTGCGGAACTTGGCTGAAAATGCCAATACCGAGGCCTCCATTGCAGACCGCTGTCAGGATGCTAAGATGAACATAGCTGCCACCAGCGGCTAAATACAATCATGAATCGCGCTTCTGGAGGATTACATGAATTCTGTGACCGATAACGGCCAACGCCGATTTTCCCGAATTTCCTTCCACAGCGATGTCCAGCTCCACTTTGGGCAGGATGCCTACCTGGCGCATTTGCTGGATATCGCCCTCAAGGGCGCCCTGGTGGCGTTGCGGCAGCCTCTTGCCGGTCTTGTGGGGAAGAGTTGCCAACTGAAGCTTAACCTGGGAGGCGGGGAAGCAATCGTGATGGAGGGCGTAGTGGTGCATCAGGAAGGCTTGCATGTCGGCATCGAATGCCGCCATATCGACGTGGATAGCCTGACCCGGCTGCGCCGCCTGGCGGAGCTCAACCTGGGCGACGAAACGCTGCTGGACAGGGAACTGTCCCATCTGTTCGATTACAAATAGCCTGTGCAAGGGTGCAAATTCCCTGTGAGTGCGATTCCCGGTGTGGGAACATTCCAGGCATGCATCATGCTTGTAAAAATATAGGGCGAAAAGAGGGGTGCCCAGACTCAACTTTTCGCGCTTCATGGCGTTAAGAAGTTATAGGCAGCGCAAACCGAATGGAGGTGTACCATGATCAGCATGATGGATATGACGACTGGCAGGTGGGATAACAGCTACACGGCCCCTGATGCCCGGCTTGCATCGGACGCTTCCAGCACTTGCCTGGCTGATTACAAGGCAAATCCGCCTCAGTATGCCGGACTTTGCGAATATGCGACGGCGCGGCCGCTTTATGCCGGCATGCCTGTAGCGCTGGCAACACAGGATCTGGATGATTTTTTTGCCCGCATGGATGGATTTGCACTTTGAGTTGGTAAAGCGTCCGGTGACCCATCCATGCGCATCATTTGCAGGCCGTGGGCGGATGTCGAATTTCAGCCTTGCCGGGGCATGAAGCACTCACGGCGGAGTGGTCCGGGATATAGTTCTAAGCCTGTCCACGCCCGCACTTGAGCTTCATGTCCATTCCCTTCGCCTATTTATCCATCGTCCTGATCTGGTCCACTACGCCGCTGGCTATCAAATGGAGCGCCATAGGCGGCGGTTTCGCCTTTTCGGCCATGGCGCGCATGGCGCTGGGGCTGGCCGTGGTAAGCGGGCTGATTTTGTTGTTCAGGATCAGGCTGCCGCGCCATCGCCGTGCCGTGGAAAGCTATTTTGCGGGCGGGCTGGGCTTGTTCGGCACCTTGATTGCGGTCTACTGGGGGGCGCAATACGTCAGTTCCGGCCTTATTTCGGTACTCTTCGGTCTTTCGCCCCTGGTTACCAGCCTGTTCGCTGCATTTCTGCTGGATGAGCCCGCCCTGAAACCGATCAAGCTGCTGGGTATCGTGCTGGGCGTGGCGGGGTTGCTGGTGATATTCCCGATCGGCAACCTGGGCGGCAACGCCTCGTTTCTCTCGGGTTTGCTGGCCGTGTTGCTGGCCGTCTTGATTCAGGCCGCCAGCCTGGTGTGGATGAAACGCATCGGCGATGACAGTCCGCCGCTGGCGACCACGGCGGGAAGCCTTGCGGTCGCGCTGCCTTTCTTTGCCCTGGCCTGGCTCATGGCGGATGGGCGGATTCCTCAGGCCATGCCGCTCCAGGTGAGCGCGTCTATTGTCTACCTGGCGATATTCGGCTCGGTTGTCGGTTTCGCCCTGTACTACTACGTCATCAAGCATACGCAGGCCGGCCAGGTTGCCCTGATCACGCTGGTTACGCCGGTGCTGGCGCTCTTGATCGGCCATGCGCTGGATCACGAAACCATCACCTGGCAGATCTGGCTGGGCACCGCGCTGATCAGCCTGGGCTTGATCATGCATCAGTGGCAAGCGCTCATGCCGCGATTCGCCTGCCAGGACCGCGCGGGTTAATTCGCCGCAATGCCTATCGGTTATTGTGCCCTGAGCGGGCTGGTGGGATGCACCCTGGCGTTAGTGCTGCAGTTTCCCATACAGCCGGCTGTACAAGCCCTCGCTTTTCAGCAGCTCCTCGTGGGCGCCTTCCTCGATGATGTGGCCGTCCTCGAACACGTAGATGCGGTCGGCCTGTTTCACTGCCGAGAGGCGGTGGGCGACGATGATGGTGGTGCGGTCCTTGAGGAATGCGCGCAGCGCTTCATGCAGCTTGGCCTCGGTTTCCGCGTCCAGGGCGGAGGTGGCTTCGTCGAGGATGACCACCTGGGGTTTTGCCAGGATCATGCGGGCAATGGCGAGGCGCTGGCGCTGGCCGCCGGAGATGCGCACGCCCTGGAGGCCGACGATGGTGTCCAGGCCATCGGGAAGTTTTTCCACCATGTCCTTCAGTTGCGCCACTTCCAGCGCCTGCCATAGCTCCGAGTCCGGGCAGCCGCAGCCCATGGTGAGGTTGGCGCGCACCGTGTCGTTGAAAATGGCGGGATGCTGCAATACGGTGGCGACGTGCTGGCGCACCACTTCCATGCCGATTTGCGTCACCGGTACGCCATCGAAATAGAGCGTGCCGGATTCGATCGGGTAGAGGCCGAGGATGACCTGCACCAGGGTGGATTTGCCGCCGCCCGAGGCGCCCACCAGGGCGACCTTTTGCCCCGGCTGGATGTCGAGGGTGACGCCGTTGAGCACCAGCGGACCGTCGCCGTAGCGGAAGGCGATGTTTTCCATGCGCACGCCGACGGTGTGCTTGCCGCTGAAGGGGTCGCGCAGGGCGGGGTAGCGCGGTTCCTCCTCCAGTTGCATGAGGCGGTTGAGCCGCCCCAGGGCGGCCTTGGCGCCGAAGTAGGCGTACTGGATGCCGAGGATTTCCTGCACCGGCGCCATCATGAACCACAGGTAGCCGAACACCGCCATCATCTCGCCCACGCTGAGGTTGGAGAACACCACCATCAGCATGCTGATGGCGCGGAACACGTCGAAGCCGATGAGGAAAACCATGAAGGACAGGCGGCTGGCGGCGTCGCTTTTCCACGAGAAGGCGGCGGCGTGGGTGCGGATGCCGCGCGCCCGTTCCAGCACGCGGCTGATGTAATGCTCCTCGCGGTTGGCGGCGCGGATCTGCTGGATGGCGTCGAGGGTCTCGGTGAGCGCCTGCTGGAACAGCTCGAAGGCGCTGTTTTCCTTCTTCTTGAGGGTTTTGACCTTCTTGCCCAGCACCGTGGTGAAATAGATCACCACCGGGTTCATGAGCAGGATGAAGAGCGCCAGTTGCCAGTGCATCCACAGCAGGATGGCCGCGGTGCCGACGATGGAGAGCAGGGCCACGAGGAATTTGCTGACCGTGGCGCCGATGAAGTCGTCCACGGCATTGAGGTCGGTGACGAAATGGGACGCCACCGCGCCGCTGCCCAGGGTTTCGTACTCGGACATGGCGATGCGCTTGAGGCGTTGCAGCAGGCCTTCGCGCAGGCGGTAGGAAACGTCCTTGGCGATGAGCGTGAAATTGCGCGTCTGCCACACCCCCAGCATCGCGGCAACCAGGCGCAGCAGCACTGTAATCGCCAGGATGGCGCCGACGTAGAGCAGCGGGCCGTGCCATGTAGCGGGAAAATGGCCGTTGATCCAGCCGACCATGGCGCCTGGCTGGTGCAGCAGCACCTCGTCCACCAGCAGGGGCATGAGGAGCGGAATCGGCACGCTCGCCAGCGCCGCGAAGATGGCGATGACGTGGGCGGCGATCAGCTCTTTTTTGTGCTCACGGGCGATGCCGAGGATGTAGGGCCAGGTGTAGGTGGCAGGTGTCATTTCAACTTTAAAATCGGCTGCAAACCACGAAGGGCACGGAGAGCACGGAGAAAAGACAATCTCGGGTTTTTTAAGGGCCCGCTGATTTATTCCGTAGACCTGTCATTGCGAGCGCAGCGAAGCAATCTTGTTCTTTGGCAATCAACAAGTTACAGATTGCTTCGGCGCTTCGCTTCTCGCAATGACGATTAAATCAGCGCTTCCTTAAGGCTCCACCTTGCGGAGGGGTGGCCAAGCAAGCCTAACAAACTTCTTTACTCCGTGCTCTCCGTGTCCTCCGTGGTTATTTGGGGGGGGAAATCAAGGCAATACTTTCACATCCTCGATCACCACGTTTTCCAGCGGCACGTCGGAAGGCATGGGGTCGCGCGGGCCGGTATTGACCTTGGATATTTTCATCACCACGTCCTGTCCCTTCACCACCTTGCCGAACACGGCATAGCCCCAGCCGCGCGGGGTGGGGGAGGTGTGGTTCAAAAAGGCATTGTCCTTGACGTTGATGAAGAACTGTGCCGAGGCTGAATGGGGGTTCATGGTGCGCGCCATGGCCACGGTATAGATCTCATTTTTCAGGCCGTTGTTGGCTTCATTCTGGATGACCGGAAAAGTGTCTTTTTCACGCAGGTTGGTGTCGAAACCGCCGCCCTGGATCATGAAGTTGTCGATCACGCGGTGGAATACCGTGCCCTTGTAAAAGCCGCCCTTCGCATAGCGGAGGAAGTTTTCGACAGTTTTGGGGGCTTTGTCCGGGTACAGTTCCAGGGTGAAGCTGCCGAGGTTGGTCTTCATTTCAACCGTCGGGTTGGCGGCGTGCGCGCCGATGCTCAGAACCAGGCCGATAACCAGGGTGAAAAGGCGTAGCAGTTTCATGGTTTTTTCTCCGAAATGAGGCGTTAAAATTTCAATTTTACTTTTGCTGCAGCTTGAGCTGAAGGGACCCTGGTCCTAACGGGCATGGCAAATTACTGCCCAGAATCATGAATCATGAATCATGAATCATGTGAAATGTGAAACCGCTTGGGCTACGCCCTTGCTGTGAAGCGTGAAATGTAAAAGCAGGTTCAGTGGATGCTTTTACATTTCACACTTCACAAACAAAGCGTAGCAAGTGACTTCACGCTTCACAAACTATTACACGTTAAACTACAGTCATGATCCGAATTACACCACAGCTCGCCATCGATGAGCGCGAAATTGTACTGCAATTTATCCGCGCTTCAGGGCCGGGCGGGCAGAATGTCAACAAGGTGGCGACAGCGGTGCAGTTGCGCTTCGACGCAGCCCGTTCGCCCAACCTGCCCGAGGACGTGCGCGTACGGCTGATGCGCCTGGCGGGCAGCCGCCTGACCAACGAGGGCGAAGTGGTGATCGAGGCGAAGCGCTTCCGCTCCCAGGAACGCAACCGCGAGGACGCGATCGGACGCCTGGTGGAACTGATCCGCCGCGCCACCGAGAAGCCCAAGCCCCGCGTCGCCACCCGGCCCACGCTGGCTTCTAAAAAACGCCGCCTGGAAGCCAAGAAACAGCGTGGCGAGACCAAGCGCGGGCGCGGTTCCGTGAGCGAGTAGCCATCGGCTGAGGCGGCTAGCCTGGCGCTTTAGCCCTGCTGCTTGGCCTCTTCCTCGGCGATCTGCCTGTGCACTTCGGCCATGTCCAGCGCCTGCGCCTGCTGCAGCACGCCCTCCAGCGCCGGGCCGGGCATGGCGCCGGGTTCGGAGAAGATGATGACCTGTTCGCGGAAAATCATCAGGGTGGGAATGGAGCGGATCTGGAAATGGTGCGCCAGTTCCTGTTCCACTTCGGTATTGACCTTGGCGAACACCACGCCGGGGATCTTTTCCGAGACCGCTTCATAGGTCGGGGCGAAGGACTTGCACGGGCCGCACCACGGCGCCCAGAAGTCCACCACGACCAGGTCGTTGCCGGTGATGATGTCGGAAAAATTGTCTTTGTTGAGTTCTACGGTGGCCATGGGTGCTCCTTAGGTTAAGTGGCGTTGTTGGGGGATTGCTCGGATTCTTCCTGCTGCTGCAGCGCCCACATGTGGGCGTAGGCGCCGTTTTGCGCCAGAAGTTGGTGGTGGGTGCCGCGTTCGACGATGCGGCCATGGTCCATGACCAGGATCTGGTTGGCCTCGACGATGGTGGAAAGGCGGTGCGCGATCACCAGCGTGGTACGGTTCTGGGCGATGTGCTTCAACTCGGCCTGGATGGCTTTCTCTGATTTCGAATCGAGCGCCGAGGTGGCTTCGTCGAAGATCAGGATGCGCGGGTTTTTTAGGATGGCGCGGGCGATGGCGACGCGCTGCTTTTCGCCGCCGGAGAGCTTCAGGCCGCGCTCGCCCACCAGGGAGTCGTATTTGTCCGGCAGGGATTCGATGAACTCGTGGATGTGCGCGTGGCGCGCGGCCTGGATGATCTCCTCGCGCGTCGCGTCCGGGCGGCCATAGGCGATGTTGTAGTAGATGCTGTCGTTGAACAGCACGGTATCCTGCGGCACGATGCCGATTGCCCGGCGCAGGGATTTCTGCGTCACGGCGCGGATATCCTGGCCGTCGATCAGGATGCGTCCGGCGGTCACGTCGTAGAAGCGGAACAGCAGGCGCGACAGGGTGGATTTGCCCGCGCCGGAAGCGCCCACCACGGCCACGGTCTGTCCCGCGGGCACGTCGAAGCTGAGGCCGTGCAGAATCCGGCGCTTTTCGTCGTAATGGAAACAGACCTCCTCGAAACGGATGGCGGCCCGTTCCAGCACGAGGTCCGGCGCGCCGGGCCGGTCCTCTACCTCGGCATTCTGCTCCATCAAGGTGAACATCTTCTCCATGTCGGCCAGGGAGTGCTTGATCTCGCGGTAGACAAAGCCGAGAAAGTGCAGCGGGATGTAGATCTGGATCATGTAGGCGTTGACCAGCACCAGGTCGCCCAGCGTCATGCTGCCATCCACCACGCCCTGCCCCGCCAGCAGCATCAGCGCGGTGACGCCGATGGCGATGATGAGGCTCTGCCCGGCGTTGAGGGTGGCGAGCGAGGTGGTGTTGCGGATCGCGGCTTGCTCCCATACCTGCAGGCTCTCGTCGTAGCGTCGGGTTTCGAATTCCTCGTTGCTGAAGTATTTCACCGTTTCGTAGTTCAGCAGGCTGTCGATGGCGCGGGTGTTGGCCTTGGAGTCCATGTCGTTCATGGTGCGGCGGAACACCATGCGCCATTCGGTGATGATCAGGGTGAAGGCGATGTAGATCACCAGGGTGCTGAAGGTGATGATGGAGAACCAGATGTCGTATTTGGCCAGCAGGATGGCGGCGATCAGGCCGATTTCCACAATGGTGGGCAGAATGTTGAAGAGCATGAAGTTGAGCAGGAAGCCGATGCCGCGCGTGCCGCGCTCGATGTCGCGCGAAATGCCGCCGGTCTGCCGTTCCAGGTGAAAGCGCAGCGCCAGTTCATGCAGGTGGCGGAACACCTTGAGCGCCACGCGCCGGACGGAGCGCTGGGCGGCCTTGGCGAACACCGCGTCGCGCAGTTCGCCAAACAGCGTGGACATGAAACGCAGCGCGCCATAAGCCAGCAGCAGGAATACCGGCAGGGCCAGCATGGCGCGCGGCTGGTCGAGGGCGTCGACAATGTCCTTGAGCACCAGCGGCACGGCCACGCTGGCAAGCTTGGCCGCCAGCAGCAACACAATCGCAAGCACCACCCGGCCCTTGAATTCCCACAGGTAGGGCAGGAGGGTGCGGATGGTCTTCCAGTCGTTGCGGTTTTTTGGGGGAAGCGTGCCGTTAGAGGTGGGGCGCATCAAGGTTCATGGAAGGGAATATTAGCGAAGGATTATACTTTATAAGGCCTGTTAACCCTTCCCGTTTTTTGGCATACAATGAAGCGGGATTTGCATGGGGGTGGTTGGCATATGGCTTTTCTGGATGAATTGAAAAAGGAAGCGCAGGCGCTCAAGGAACAGGAGCAGAGCCTGACGCAGGCGCGCGTGCTGGAAGTGACGCAAAGCTTTCTGCTGGTTCAGTCCAAGCTTAAAATGATCCTGCTTTATTTGCAGGAGCTGGTCAATAACCTCAACATGCTCCCCCTGTCATCCGCCAAGACCTACTATATCGACGGATTTGGCACGATTGACGATTTCCGTCCCGACAAATACGTGGTGAATACCGATCGTATCAGCATCAATCAGAAGGAATTCATCAAGATCATCTATCTGCGCTTTGCCTGCAAGACGGATCAGGAAATCGTCATCGAAAAAAACATACCTTCCATGATAGAAATGCAGCGGCAATATTTGTGGCAGGCCAATCTCAAGTTCCAGTGCACCGAGTTCAAGAACGAAAAAGGCCTGCTGGACCGTGCAAGCTTCAAGGTGGTGAATGAAATCCCGGTGCACATCAAGTTTGCCGCCGATTTCGAGCAGGCCAGGATTTTTCTCTCGATGAAGAATTTCAACGGCCTGACGGTCAACGAATTTACCTATGACGCCGATGAAATTGACGAGAATATGCTGGACGAATTTGCCAAGTATCTGGTCGGCAAGCCGGGTGCTTTCATGGATCTGGGCCGTCACCAGCAGGCGCTCAGGCAGAAGGTGGCAGCACGCCGTATGAATGTCGAACCGGCCTATGCCAAGCTCGATCCCGTGCATGCCGCCAAGCTGGATGCGGAAGCCGATGGCTCGCCCAAGGAACGCAAGAAAGGCTTCTTCGGCTCCCTTAAATCCCTGCTATCCAAGGAATAGGTGATACGTGGATCTTGCCCCGGTTTTCAAATTCATGGCCGAGAAGCAGGCCTCCGACCTTTTCATTTCCGCAGGCGCACCGGTGTATATCAAGATGGAAGGGGAGTTGCGCGCCATCAACGCCCAAGTGCTGGACGTGGGCATGGTCAAGAAGGCGATCTTCGGCCTCATGACGGAAGCGCAGATAGAGACTTTCGAGGCCCATTCTGAACTGAATTTCGGCCTTTCCGTGGCGGATGCCGGGCGTTTCCGCGTCAACGTGTTTCGCCAGCGCGGCAGCGTGGCCATGGTGGCGCGCTACATCACCAGCAAGATTCCATCGCTGGAGAGCAGCGGTATGCCGCCCGTGCTGAAGGACCTGGTGCTGGAGAAGCGCGGCCTGATCCTGGTGGTGGGGGCCACCGGCTCGGGCAAGTCCACCACCCTCGCCTCCATGATCGATCACCGCAACGCCAACAAGACGGGGCATATCCTCACCATCGAGGACCCGATCGAATTTGTGCACAAGCACAAGAAGTCGCTGGTGAATCAGCGTGAAATCGGTATTGACACCGAAACCTATGCTTCCGCCCTGATCAATTCCCTGCGCGAGGCGCCCGACGTGCTGCTGATCGGCGAGATCCGCGACACCGCCACCATGAAGCAGGCGCTGGTGATCACCCAGACCGGTCACTTATGCCTCGGCACCCTGCACGCCAACAATGCCTATCACGCCATCAACCGCATCGTGAGTTTTTTCCCCGAGGATGAGCGCGAGTCGCTGCTGCTTGACCTTTCCATGACACTGAAGGGCATCATTTCCCAGCGCCTGGTAAAGGGTAAGGATGGCAGGCGAGTGGCCGCGGTGGAGATCCTGCTCAACACCTTTTATGTTTCCGAACTGATCCAGAAGGGCGAGGTGGACAAGCTCAAGGATGCCATCGAGCAGAGCTTGAACGCGGGCTCCAGGACTTTCGAGCGCTCCCTGCTGGAGCTTTACGCCACCGGCAGGATTACCCGCGAGGAGGCGCTCGCCAACGCCGACTCCCGCACCGATATGGAATGGCTGATCAGCAATGTTTCGCAGGAGCAGGGTAAGGGCGGGGTGCGCGGCAATACCGAGGTCGATCTCCATGCGCACCAGGAAAGCGTGGGGGAAAGCCTGGAGGGCTTCACCATCAACCCCGAATTCCTGGATCAGCTCGGCTCGTCATCTCCCGGGTTTCCGAAGCGCTAAGACGGTTTTTTTCTGGGGGCGGAATTGTTCATGCAAGATGCGGAAAACATTGAGAGCCGGCGCCACCCGATCGTCCTGAACTCCAGCGAACTGGCGACCATGCTGGAGGGGAAGCAGCCGTTCCGCCACTCTTCCCTGGGCAGCCTGCTGGTGCAGGAAAAAATTATCACCCAGGCCCAGCTGGATGACGCACTCGCCTATCAGGGCAGGCACCCCGACCGGAAACTGGGCTCTATTCTGGCCGAGAGGGGGGCGGCTAGCTCGCTCCAGATCTATCTTGCCGTGGCGCGTTCGCTGGGCGCGCCCATCGTTTCTCTCGGCGGCTTCGATTTCGACCACAAGGCGCTTGCCATGGTTACGCCCGACCTGGTGCGTGCCCATTATGTCATTCCCCTGATGTTTCATGGCGAGCGGCTGGTGCTGGCGATGGAAAACCTGCTCGATACCGACGCCATACATGCCGCCAGTTTCATCACCCAGCGCGCCATCGAGCCCGTCTTCGCGTCGCGCGAGGAAATCAGGAATGCGATCAACAAGTACTACGATCTGCAGGAGCAGGAACGCGAACTGGATCGCCTGGAGCTTTCAGATTTTTACTATGAGGACGACCAGGAAGTCTGGAGGGAAGCGGAGCGCCTCGCCAACGAAACCCCGGTGGTCAAGCTGGTGGACAACCTTATCCTGGCCGCCATTCACCAGCGCGCTTCGGATATCCATATCCGGCCCGGCAGCAAGAAGGTGGACCTGCTTTACCGCATCGACGGCACCCTGGTCTTCAAGCGCGAGATTCAGAAGGGCCTGCTGCCGGCGATCGTGAGCCGGATCAAGATCATCAGCCGGCTGAATATTGCCGAGCATCGCCTGCCGCAGGACGGCAGTTCGCGCATGCTGGATGGCAAGAATATCGTGGATATGCGCATTTCCACCATTCCCTGCCAGTTTGGCGAGAGTGTCGTGATTCGCCTCCTCAATAAGGGGGAGGGCCTGCGTTCGATCAAGGACATCGGCTTCAGCGAGCGGGACGAAACGCTCTTCACGCACCTGATCAACAAGAGCTTCGGCATCATCCTGGTGACCGGGCCGACCGGTTCTGGAAAAACCACCACCCTGTATGCCGCAATGCGCGAGCTGGCAAAGCACAGCCTCAATATCGTCACGGTCGAAGACCCGGTGGAATATGAATTTGAAGGCATGCGCCAGATTCATATCCTGCCGCAAATCCATTTCGGTTTTCCCCAGGCTCTGCGCCATATTTTGCGCCACGACCCGGATGTGATCATGATCGGCGAGATCCGCGATGAGGAAACGGCAAAGATCGCGGTTGAAAGCGCGCTGACCGGGCATCTGGTGCTCTCCACCCTGCACACCAACGACGCGCCCGGCGCCATCACCCGGTTGATTGAAATGGGTGTCGAGCCCTATCTGCTCAAGTCCGCCGTTATAGGCGTCATTGCGCAGCGCCTGGTGCGCCGCAATTGCCCTCACTGCATGGTCGAAGAAGATGTAGATCCTTTCATTCGCAGCAGTCTGGGCGTGGCCGGGGATGAGGTTTTCTACCGCGGGCGGGGCTGCGAGCGCTGCAACCGCACCGGCTATCTTGGCCGTTTGGCTGCCTACGAACTGCTGGCGGTCAACGAGAATACCCGTCGCCATATCATGCCCGGTATCGCCGGGAATGAATTGCGCAAACTGGCGATACAGGAAGGGATGGTCACCCTGACCGCCAACGCTATCGAATGGGCGCGCAGAAAGGATACCTCGCTGGCCGAAGTTTATCGGGTCTGCCTGGAAGTGTTGTAACGCCGCGCCAAAACGCTAGAACCGCAATTTCAGAATCGGGGAATCCCTGATTCACGTGCCGAAGTCGGCCAGATACAATCCCTCGTGTCCATGTCACAAGCATTGTTCCGGCCATGCCCTCCCTGCGCGTCATGATTTCCAGAATTGGTTTGCTGCTGGCATTGCTGCTCAGCATGCCCGCCTGTGCGGAGTTTGCAATTAACGTGGCCGGCAAGGAGCGCTTTCCTGCATCCCCGCCTGCCAGCCAGCAGGCTAATGCGCCAGGGCAATTCCGAGTTGAGGCGCAGGCTGAAGCTACGGAAGCCATGCCGGAGTGGGATTCAAACCAGATGCTCGGGTTGCTGGTGGCGCTGGTTGGCATCGGCTGGCTGTTTTTCCGGTTTGGCCGGAGCCGGGGGGTGGCGTCGATTGCTGGCGCTTTGCGTCAAATTGCGCCCATGCCGTGTTCCGGGGACAAGACACGAGCGCCGGTCAAAGCGAGCGCAGCCAGGAAGTCGGCTTTTTTCGGCCCTGCTGCAATAGAGGTTGATGTGCTTGGCAGTGTCGAGGAAGAAGCCGAGGTGTTTTTACTGCTCGGGCGCATGGACCTGGCGATTGGTGTCTTGCGCCACTACATTGAGTCCAGCGGCGATGCGCCCGCTCATGCCTGGATAAGCCTGCTGGATATTTTGCATGTCCAGGGGCTGCGTCTTGAATTCGAGAAACTCGCCCTTGAGATCAGAAGCCGTTTCAATATTGCCCTGCCTACCTGGGAAATGGCGAATGCGCGCAGCAACGGTATGGCTAGCCTGGAGCATTTTCCACACCTTTTCGCAAAAATCACTGGCCAATGGCGTGCGCCCCAATGCGTCGGCTACCTGCACAGTCTGTTGCAGGACAACCGCGACGGTGACCGCAGTGGCTTTCACATGGAAGCATTTCGGGAATTGCTGTTCCTGATCAACCTGCTGGAGCAGAAAGACTGAGTGTGTCCGGGGGGGCTGGGCGCGCTCTAAAATGAGGCCCTAAGTTGCCCAAGTGGGTTAAAATGGCAAACATGAAAATGCTGTTTCCCTGGTTTGTGGGGCCCGCTGCTCTGGCCCCCCTTTCTGCTCGCGTGCTGGTGTCCTTTGCTCTTACCGGTTCTCTGGTTGTGGCGTATGCGGGTGATAGCCCCGGCCTGTTTTTTGATTGGAATAGCCTGATCTGGATGTTGATCGGTGCGCTTGGCTGGGGAGGGGGAGCATACTTGCTGGGCCTGCGTCCGGGCCGTCGAGCGGATGCGCAATCAGTTGTCGTTCCCAAGCCCGTATCTGTGAAGCCTGCGGATAATTCCGAACTGGGCGCAGGTGGCAAGGATGCCAAGGTTCACGAGAAAAACGAAAATTTTTCGGAGTATCTGACGCCGCTGGATGAAACCACTACCGTGACGGTGGAAGAGTTGTCCAATTTAGTGGAGCAGGTGGATCTTTTTCTCCTGCTGGGGCGCCATGAGGTGGCGGTCAGCATGCTCCTGGCCCGCATCAGCACAGAAGGCGATAACGATCCGAGAACCTGGTTCAAGCTGCTGGATATCTACCATGCGCGGGATGACCGCGCAAATTTCAAAAAGCTGGCGAACGATATCCGGGTACGTTTCAATGTGGCCCTTCCCTCCTGGGAAGCCAGTGCGCAACGGGCAGAGGGGCGTCATGGGCTGGAACACTTTCCGCATTTGCTGTCCAGGATTTCAGATGGCTGGGGCACATCCTCCAGTTTGAGTTACCTGCAATCCCTGGTGAAGGACAACCGGAGCGGGGAGCGCTCCGGCTTTAGTGAAGACGCTTTTCGTGAAGTCATGTTCCTGATCGGCATTGTCGAACAGGGCGCAGATCCGAAGTAGACTGTTGCCCGGTCGATGCTAAGGGCTCGTTAATGAATAACTTGGACATACGCTGGGGCTGTTTTGGGCGCAGGCCAAGGCGTGAGACGTGCGGTTGTGTCATTCACAGCAAGCGGCTCACAACGCCGGAGTGCGTCCAAAACAGCCCCAGCCCGAAGGGTCGCTGTGTATTCGGGCGTCTGCTGCGTTGCGAAACTTGGCAATGGAATAACCATTGCCTGCGTCTCGCGCCTTGTATCCATCCCGAATACACAGCAACGTATGCCCAAGTTATTCATTAACGAGCCCTAATGCGCGCGAAGCCAAAATCCGTTAGAATTCGCCTTTAATTTAAAACGGATAAAGGGCACCCACCGTGCCCTTTTTGTTGCATACGAGCATGAATCACATACGCAATTTTTCCATCATCGCCCACATCGACCACGGCAAATCCACCCTGGCGGACCGCATCATCCATCTTTGCGGCGGCCTTTCCGACCGCGAAATGGAAGCCCAGGTGCTGGATTCCATGGACATCGAGCGCGAGCGCGGCATCACCATCAAGGCGCAGACCGCGGCGCTGGAATACAAGGCGCGCGACGGCAAGGTTTACCAGCTCAACCTGATCGACACCCCGGGCCACGTGGACTTTTCCTACGAAGTCAGCCGCTCGCTGGCCGCCTGCGAGGGCGCGCTGCTGGTGGTGGATGCTTCCCAGGGCGTGGAGGCGCAAAGCGTGGCCAACTGCTACACCGCCATCGAGCAGGGCGTGGAAGTGGTGCCGGTGCTCAACAAGATCGACCTGCCCAGCGCAGAGCCGGAGCGGGTGATCAAGGAAATCGAGGACATCATCGGCATCGACGCCAAGGATGCGGTGCTGGCCAGCGCCAAGACCGGCGTGGGCGTGGAGGACACCCTCGAAGCGGTGATCGCGCGCATTCCCCCGCCCCAGGGCAACCCCGACGGACCGCTCAAGGCGCTGATCATCGATTCCTGGTTCGACAACTACGTCGGCGTGGTGATGCTGGTGCGCGTGGTGGACGGCGTGCTCAAGCCCAAGGACAAGATCCGCCTCATGGCCACCGGCGACATCCACCTGTGCGAGCAGGTCGGCGTGTTCACGCCCAAGTCACTGAGCCGGCCGCAGCTTTCCGCCGGTGAGGTGGGCTTCATCATCGCCGGCATCAAGGAACTGAAATCCGCCAAGGTGGGCGATACCGTGACGCTGGCGAACAACCCCGCGAGCGAGGCCTTGCCCGGCTTCAAGGAGATCAAGCCGCAGGTGTTCGCCGGGCTGTACCCGGTTGAATCGCACGATTACGAAGCGCTGCGCGATGCGCTGGAAAAGCTCAAGCTCAACGACGCCTCGCTGCAATACGAGCCGGAAACCTCGCAGGCGCTGGGCTTCGGCTTCCGTTGCGGCTTCCTCGGCCTTTTGCACCTGGAGATCGTGCAGGAGCGCCTGGAACGCGAATACGACATGGACCTCATCACCACCGCGCCGACGGTGATCTATGAGGTCGTGATGCGCGACGGCACGGTGCTGGAGATCGAGAACCCTTCCAAGCTGCCGGACCTGTCCAAGATCGAGGAAATCCGCGAGCCCATCATCACCGCCACCATCCTGGTGCCGCAGGAATATGTCGGTTCCGTGATCACCTTGTGCACCCAGAAGCGCGGCTCGCAGACCAACATGCAGTACATGGGCCGGCAGGTGATGCTGACCTACGACATGCCGATGAACGAAGTGGTGATGGACCTGTTCGACAAGCTCAAGTCCACCAGCCGCGGCTATGCCTCGCTGGATTACGAGTTCAAGGAATTCCGCGCCGCCGACCTGGTCAAGGTGGACATCCTGATCAACAACGAAAAGGTGGACGCGCTCTCGGTGATCGTGCACCGCGCCAACTCGATCTACCGCGGGCGCGAGCTGGCCGCCAAGATGCGCCAGCTGATTCCGCGCCAGATGTTCGATATCGCCGTGCAGGCGGCGATCGGCTCGCAGATCCTGGCGCGCGAGAACGTCAAGGCGCTGCGCAAGAACGTGCTGGCGAAATGCTACGGCGGCGACGTTTCACGCAAGCGCAAGCTGCTGGAAAAACAGAAGGCGGGCAAGAAGCGCATGAAGCAGGTGGGCAACGTGGAAATTCCGCAGGAAGCGTTCCTGGCCATTCTGCAGGTGGATAATAAATAGTGAGGCGTTAGGAGTGAGGAGTGAGGAGTTTCGAGGGGGTTTTCCCCTTACTCCTTACTCCTTACTCCTTACCGCCCGTAAGGGAAACAAATGAATTTCGCACTCATCATGCTGATCGCGCTGCTGGTCACCGGCGCCATCTGGCTGTTCGACATCTACCTGGGCAAGCCGCGCCGGGCAAAGGACGCCAAGGAGCCGGTGCTGGTGGAATACGCCAGGAGTTTTTTCCCGGTCATCCTGGTGGTGTTCCTGTTGCGCTCGTTTCTGGTGGAACCGTTCAAGATTCCTTCCGGTTCGATGCTGCCGACCCTGCTGGTGGGCGACTTCATTCTCGTCAACAAATACACCTACGGCATCCGCCTGCCGGTGGTCAACGCCAAGATTGTCGACATTAACCAGCCGCAACGCGGCGACGTGATGGTCTTCCGTTACCCGGAAGATACCTCGCTGGACTACATCAAGAGGGTGGTCGGGCTGCCCGGCGACCGTGTGGTGTACCGCGGAAAACGCCTGTTCATCAATGGCCAGGCGATGAAGATGGAAGATCGCGGCGAGAAGTTCAACTACGTCAAAAGCGGCCTCAACTATGTCACGGCCATGCACGCCTACGAGCAACTGGGCAGCCACCAGCATGCAGTGCTGGTGCTGCCCGATTTGCCGCCCGTGCGTCTGGGGGATGTCAAGCCCTTCCCGTCACGGACCAACTGTGATTACAATGAGGACGGGTTCAGTTGCACCGTGCCGGAAGGGCAGTATTTCATGATGGGCGACAACCGCGACGACAGCAACGATAGCCGTTACTGGGGCTTTGTGCCGGACCGCAACATCGTCGGCAAGGCATTCATGATCTGGTGGAATTTCGGCGACTTCAAGCGTATTGGCCAGTCAATCAACTAGGGGGCGGGGATGAAAAAAAATCAACGGGGGATGACGTTTATTGGCGTGATGTTTGTCGGCATGGTGGTGGTGTTCGGAGCCATTCTGGTGATGAAACTGATCCCTCCCTACCTTGAGTTCTGGTCGGTGCAGAAGATTATTGGCGTGATGGCCAAGGATTCCGGCCTGTCTGAAATGACGACTGCCCAGGTCAGGGCCGCATTCGAAAAGCGC
Source organism: uncultured Sulfuricella sp. (assembly GCA_964384915.1). Lineage (GTDB taxonomy): Bacteria > Pseudomonadota > Gammaproteobacteria > Burkholderiales > Sulfuricellaceae > Sulfurimicrobium. Next base: position 47,275 of record CAYLMA010000019.1, read on the forward strand.
GCCCTGATCGACAATGTAAATGTGATCACGGGTAAAGATCTGGAAATTTCGAAAGACCGTGGCCAAACCGTGGTTTCGGCGAGCTACTCGGTGACCGTGCCGATCGCAGGCAATCTTAGTGCGTTGATCGATTTCCAGGCCTCCACGCAGGGCACCAAGGCCGCTAAGATGGCAGGTGAATAAATTCTTGAGCGTTTTCCGGCTTTGATGAAGCGCCAAGCTCTTTGCCGTCTGCTCGGGCGCGATTTTTCCCGGCCCGAGCTGTTGCAGCAGGCGCTGACCCACCGCAGCTACGGCTCCCCCAACAACGAGCGGCTGGAGTTTCTTGGCGACAGCATTCTGAATTGCGTCATCGCCGCCCGTTTGTACCAACTCTATCCGCGCCTGCCGGAAGGCGACCTGAGCCGCATGCGCGCATCGCTGGTGAAAGAGCAGACGCTGGCGGAGATCGCCGGGCGGCTCAAGCTGGGGGATCACCTCATGCTCGGCGAGGGGGAGTTGAAAAGCGGCGGTTTCCGCCGCCCATCGATCCTGGCCGATGCCCTGGAGGCCATCATAGGCGCGGCTTACCTGGATGAAGGTTTTGTCACCGCCGAGGCCATGGTTCTTGCCCTGTACGAGCCGCTGTTGCAAACGCTCGACCCCAGGAAAATTGCAAAAGATCCCAAAACACAGTTGCAGGAACATCTGCAAAGCCGCAAGCACGCTCTGCCCCAGTACGAAGTTGTAGCCATCCGCGGCGAGGCGCACGACCAGGAGTTTGAAGTGGAATGTATTATCCCCGATCTCGATATCCGTACCGTGGGTATCGGGCACAGCCGCCGCAGTGCCGAGCAGAATGCCGCCATTGCGGCTTACCAGGCAGCCATCAATGAGTAACCCAGCCATGAAAGTCGGCTACATCGCCATCGTGGGACGTCCCAATGTCGGCAAATCGACACTGCTCAACCACCTGATCGGCCAGAAAGTCAGCATCACCTCGCGCAAGGCCCAGACCACCCGCCACCGCATTACCGGTATCCGCAGCGAAGCGGATGCGCAGTATATCTTCGTGGACACGCCGGGCTTCCAGACGCAGCATCAAAGCGCGCTGAACCGGGTAATGAACCGTACCGTGACGCAGGCGCTGTCGGACGTGGACGTGGTCCTGTTCGTGATCGAAGCCTTGCGTTTCGATGAACGCGACGAGAAAGTACTGGCTTTGTTGCCACGCAGCCGGCCGGTATTGCTGGTGCTCAACAAGATCGACCGCGTTGCGGACAAGGAAAAACTGCTGCCCTTCATCGAGAAAATGAAGGAGACTTTCCCGTTTTCCGCGATCGTGCCGCTCAGCGCCCGCAAGGGCGGTTCGCAACTGGACGAACTGCTGCTTGAAATCAGGCAGCATTTGCCGGATGGGACGCCGGTCTATGGCGAAGACGAGATCACCGACCGCAGCGAGCGCTTCCTGGCGGCTGAAATCCTGCGCGAGAAAGTGTTCCGCTTGTCCGGGGACGAAGTCCCCTATTCGGTCAGCATCGAAATTGAGAAATTCGAAACGGTTGGCAATCTGCGCCGCATTTTTGCCGCCATCATCGTGGATCGGGAAGGCCAGAAGCCGATCCTGATCGGCAACAAAGGCGAGAGGCTCAAGGAAATCGGCACCCAGGCCCGAGTGGACATGGAAAAGCTGTTTGACGGCAAGGTTTACCTGGAGGTGTGGGTCAAGGTCAAGGGCGGCTGGGCCGACGACGAGCGGGCGCTCAAGAGCCTGGGGTACGAGTAGGCGGCTGCATGCTGGAATTGGCGTCCGCCATCGCCTGATGTGATTCCATAACTTGAGCTGGCTTCTAGTGCTTGTGAAGCTGGGCCACCCAGGCTTCGCCCGCCGGTTTGATTACATCCAGTACGGCCGAGGGATAGAAGCCAACAGCCAGGATGATGAAGGCGAAGGCCGCGGCGACTGCAATTTCACGCGGCCGCAGATCCATGGCGTCCGCTACGGCCGGATGATTGGCCGGCCCAAAGAAAGACTGGCGGTAGAGGCTGAGGAAATAGGCTGCACCCAGCACCATGGTAAACAGTGCGGCAAGCCCCGCGCCAAGATGGTGCTTGAAGATCGAAAGCAGAATCAGCAATTCTGCCGGAAATCCGCTGGTTCCCGGCAGACCCATGCTAGTGAGGCCGAACAGCAGAAAAAAGCTTGCCAGCAAAGGCATTGAGCGGGCAGCGCCACCCAGGCTGAGAATGTCCGTCGAACCGATGCGATGGTGCAAGGCGCTGATGAGCAGAAAACCGCCGCCTGCCGCCAAGGTGAAATTAAGCAGTTGCAGCACTGAACCTTGCATTCCCTGAAGATCAAAAGAGGCAATTCCAAGTACGATCAATCCGACATGCGATAGGCTGGCATAGGCCAGCATGCGGCGAAGATTGGTCTGTGCCAGTGCCGCGACTGCGCCGTAGATCACCCCTACTGTCCCCAATGCCACCAGCAGCCAGTGCATCTGTAGCGCCGCCTGCGGTGCCAGCGGGATGGCAAATCGAATCAGGCCATAAGCGCCGAGCTTGATGCCGAGCAGCAGGGCGGTGACCGCAGCAGGCCCTTCCATCGCCACCAGAGGCAGCCAGGTGTGGAGCGGGAAGATCGGGATCTTGACGGAAAATCCAAGCAAAAGCAGAAGAAATACTGTGAGTTGTATCCCCGCCGGCATGGGCGTTGCCAGCAGCGTGGGCAGATCGAATACCAGCGTGCCCCCGTTGCCGGCATGGCCGAAGGCGAGCAGGATGAAGCCAAAGAGCAAGGGGATGCCGCCCGCCACCATCACCAGGATGTATTTGACTGCCGCATAGCGCCGGTTCGGCCCGATGCCCCACAGGCTGACCAGGAAATAGATCGGGATCAGCGAGAGTTCCCAAAACAGGAAAAACAGCATGGTGTCGAGCGAACAGAAAATTCCCAGCGTGGCGGTTTCAAGGACCAGCAGCAGGCTGTAATACAATCGCGGCAGCTTGGTCACGCTGTTCCAGGAAGACAGGATGACGCCGATGAACAGCAGGATGGTGGCGGGCAGGAATAACAGGGAAATGCCGTCTACCCCCACCAGATACTGGATGTGGAGGGTGGGTATCCAGCGTGCCTGCTCTACGAGCTGGAAGCCGGACTGGCTGGGGTCGAACCTGGCAACCACGGCCAGGGAAATGGCCAGATCGATCAGCGCAGAACCCAGGGCGATGCGCTTCGCCCATTCCGGGCGCGGCAACAGCCAGGTCAGCGCGGCGCCGAGCGGCAGGGTGAGGAAGAGCAGGCTTAAAAGCGGGATGTTCATGGCTGTTCAAATCTTTCTGCAAGGGCATGCAGGGGCGCCTCGATGAGGTTCGTCCATGGTTCGATGTAGAAGCCCGCAGTGAGCAGCACCAGCACGGCGCAGCCCACCACCAGATATTCCATGGGCAGGGTTCGTTCGATGGCCCCGATCTTGGATGTTTGGCTGCGGGGAGCGAGGAAGGCTCGCTGGAAAGCCCACAGCAGGAAGCCCGCCGCCGCCACGTTGCCCAGTGCCACCGCTACGGTGAGCAGGGCGCCGAGGCGATTTATGGAAGCTTCCAGTACCAGATGGACTGCATCGAAACCTGGGGTGCCGGGCATGCCCACGATGGCCAGGCCGCCAAGCAGGAAGCTCGCGCCGATGAAGGGAATTCGGTCGAACAGGCCGCCCAGCTGGCTGAGCACGGTGGTGCGGGTGCGGCGGTAAACAAAGCCGACAATGAACAGCATGACCGTCATGGCGAGACCGAAGTTCACCGCCAGCAGGATGCTGCCCTGGAATCCCTCGGCGTCTAGCGAGAACAGTCCGATAATCAGCAGGCTGGTGTGGCTCACCACGGCAAAGGCCATGAGGCGGCGCAAATCGCTTTGCAGAAAGGCCAGGAAAGCGGCATAGAAAACGCCCGCTGCAGCAAATGCGACAGCGAAGCTGTGCCACTCCATCACCGCATTCGGGGCAATGGGGAACACGAAACGGATCATCCCGTAGATGCCGACTTTGATGCCGAGGAGCAGAACCGGCGCGATGGCGATGTTGCCGTGCTCCGCCACCAGGGGAAGCCAGCCATGCAGGGGAAAGACCGGGGTGCGGATGCCCATGCTGTAAAACAGCAGGAAAAAGATCGCTGCGCCGATTGCGCCGCTGATGGGCACTGCGCTCAGTTCGGACAGTTCAAAGCTCCAGTTGCCCCCGGTGGCCTCGGCATGAAACCAGCCCAGCAGCATGGTGCCTGTCAGCAACAGCAGCAGGCCGGTGCCCTGGAATTGGTAGAAACGTGCCAGCATCATGTCTTTATCCGGCGAGGTGGCCCAGTTCCACAGCAGGTAGCCGACCAGGCCCAGTTCCAGCAGGGAGGAGAGCGCGAACCACAGCAGGTTGGTGGTCACCAGCTGTGACATCAGCACGCTTTCAACGGCCAGGATGAGCGCCAGCAGGCGCACCGGAGCGGCCAGGTCGCGGACCAGGCTGTAGACGGTGAGCAGCAGTACCAGCAATGCGGTGAGCAGGACGAACAGCACGGTGATGCCGTCGGCGGCGGCGTGATAGGCGAAGGGGTCGAGAATGGTCAGTTTTTCCGCCAGTTGCATGGCGGGCGAAGCGGCCTTGACGGTGCGGAACAGGTCGATTGCCAGCAACAGTTCGACCAGGGCTATGCCGCGGCCAATTTCCACTGCGCTGCGCCGCTCGCCGAGGAACAGCAGCAGCGCTGCTCCCAGCAGTGGAACCAGCTGCAGCATGCCGAGGATGGGATAGAGCGACTGCTGGGTCCAGTGAATTTCGCTAATGAACATTACAGAATTACCACCAGGGTTGCCATGATCAGCAGCAGCAGATAGCGCGGCTGGGAGAGTAGTCCTTCCAGTGCCATCAGATAGCGGCCAATCCTCGTCAGCATGCGGCCCAGCCGGCTGTCGCCGCCCTGAAGCAGCAGGCGCGATTCGAAGCGGTGCAGTTTGAGGGCGGTCCACTCCAGGAATGCGCCGGCCAGGCCGCTACCGCGCACCACTTCATCCTTGTTCATCTCTTCCCCGCTCGCCATCAGGAAGGCCGGAACGCCGGCGGACTCGGGCAGGCCGGCCAGCCGGCTGACCACGTTGTCGTCCAGATTGCGCACGTCGCGCGCCATCTGGCGGGTGGGGCGCACCAGCAGCCAGTCGCCCACGTGTTCCAGCCAGAAACGCTGCATGGCTGCGGTGTAAAGGCGATTCCTGTTGCGCAGCCAGGCTGGAGCGGCGCGCGTGGGCCCGCCCATCAACTGCATGTAGGAAGGCGAGGCGAGGAACTGGTAGGCGCGCCAGCTGGCGTGCAAGCCAAGGTGCCAGGCGGCAAGCGTGAACCATCCCATTCCGCAGGCGAAGAACATCAGCCCGGCCTGGGTGGTGGTGGCGAACATCAGCGCGCTTTTCACATCGGTCTGGGTGAGGCCGCTGAAGTAGCCATACAGCGCGGTGAGCAGGCCCAGCACCGCGATCAGGGACATCAGCGCGGGCGCCTGGAGCAACAAGGGTTCCATGCGAATCAGCAGGTACACCCCCGCATGCACCATCAGGGCGCCATAGAAAATCGCCGAGGAAGGGGTCGGGCCTTCCAGTGCGCGGGCGATCCATGGCGAGAACGGCACCTGTGCCGATTTGACCAGCGCCGCCAGCACGAAACCGAGCGCGAGCAGGCCGGCGGAGAGCGTACCGAGCTGGTTGGCATGCAGCAGCGTGGGCCACTCCACCGTGCCTAGCCAGATCAGCGCAAGTGAAATGCCGAGAATGAAACCGGCATCACCGATGCGGTTGGTGATAATGGCGCGTAGCGCATTGACGGTGGCGGTGTCGCGATCATAGGCATAGCCGATCAGCATCCACGAACTGATGCCGGCCAGTTCCCAGCCGGCAAAAGTCAGCGCTACGTTACCGGCCAGCACAATCAGCAACATCCCTGCGGTAAACAGGCTCATGGCGAGAAAAAAGCGGTGAAAACCGGGTTCGCGGTGCAAATAGTTGCGCGAGAAGATCAGCGTAAGGGTGGCAATGCAGGCAACCAGAGTGGCGATGGGCAGCGACAGCGCATCGAGGGTGAAGCTGATGGGCAGGACGATGCTGCCGCTGGAGAACCAGATGCCGCTGAGCACATGGCTTGGCAAGTCCTGGCTGAGGGCGAGGATGTCCAGCCCGAGCAGCAGCAGCAGCGCGCCGCCGGAGCCATAAATGGCGATGCGCGCGCTGGGCGGTTCGGCCTGGTCGCCCCGGTCGAGCCTTGCCAGGATGCGCAGCGCGATCCCCGCCGCGCCCAGCAGGGGCAGCAAGGGAATCAGCCAGGCCAGCCGGGGCGCCAGTTCGAATATCCCGTTCATGCCCCGGCCTCGATTCCGGCTGGCTGTTTCAGCAGCGCCGGGGGGAGCGGGTCACGCCGGCCGGCGTACCAGTCCCGTGAGAACGCCACAGTGGGCGGCGTTTCCATGTTGCCATGCCAGGGCAGCCAGCCCCGCGCCGGATCAAACAGGTGAATATCGGCGCTGTCTGGGTCCTTGGCCGCAACCACGATCCATTCCTTGCCGACCAGTTCCTGCAATGCCGGCTGACGCTGGTAAATGGCGGTGATCAGCTCGATTTTTGCTTCCACCACCACCAGGAGGCGCATCGGCTCGTGGATTTCGATCATCTGGCGCGGCAGGCCGGTGCGCAAGTCGGATGCCGTGCCTTCCATGACCCCGAACAGCCCGGCGATGTTGTGCGTGATCTTGCTGCTACAGCCATAGTGTTCGTTGTCCACCACGGAGAAGTAGTACTCGAGCGCAATCCCGGCACCCACCGGGCCATTGATCAGCAAATGGCGCTCCAGGATCAGGCCCTCCGGATCGATGGCCGGGTCGTAGGAGATCAGGAAGGCGCGTCGGTCGAAAAACCCGCCGCGGCTCATGGAGCGCCGTCCGATGAAAGCGCAGGCGTTGGTGGCGTGCCCCAGCTCGGGGCGCGGCTGCGAAAAGTCGTGGCGGCGGTTCTGGATATGGCGCCAGGCTTTTTTCAGGCTGGGATTGTCGGGTGCGGAGGCAAAGCGGCGGCAGCGTTCCTGGGCGTGCAGGCGCGCGGCTTGTGTCACTTCCTGGCGGAGTTTCGCAAAGGCGGCATGCAGCGTCTTGGGGACGAGATCCTCGTCATACCAGATCAAGGTGTCGTCGCAGGTGTTGTGTTCCGCCGCGACGAACCAGGTGTTGTCGGGAATGGCGATGCCCTTCGCGGCCAGCAGGGCGCGAATTTCCGCGCGGTTGGCCATGGCGGCGAAGGCCCGTGCGTTGGGGCCGCTGTGGCGGCCCGAGCAGGCGCCGCAGTCATAGGCGGCCATGTGGGGGTTGTTCTGGCTGTTCGAGCCGTGGCCGGCGATGACCACCAGCGGCGCAAAGCCGCTAGCGAGGCCCATGCTGCGCAGGAAGCCGTATAGGCGCTCGGCCTGCTCGCTGTCGGAAAACCCGAGGCGCGGCTTTTCCCGCGTTGCGGCGGGGCTGCCGGCAGGGGCGGTCACGGCGATACGTGTGGCGACATTGCGGTCGAATGCGGTGGCAAGTTTTTTCGCCCACCGTCCCATGCGTGCCGGCGCAAGCAGCTTGCCGCCCAGCACGGCAAGCGCTGCCGGGGCGGCGGCGGCAGCAAGCAGGGCGGGCACGATCAGGCCGCGGCGCGTATCCTGATGCAGGCGTCTGGTCCAGCGCATGCGCAGGGCGTGGCGCCGGTCATGTGCCTCGCGCGCCCGTTCCTGTCCTGTTTGTGCGATTTCCCTGACCTCATGGGTGGGGATGATGACCACGGGGACCACCGGGCACAGCGGGCCTGCTTCCTTATCGTCCAGCCCGCGCCAGTTCATGAAAATGCCGAAGTGCGCGGCGGCGCCCAGGGTTTCAAGCCGGGGGTTGATTTCTTCCAGCTGGCGGCGCATGCCTTCCTCGCGGTCATCCATGCAGAAAACCAGCTGGGCTTGAGGGAGCGCGGCGCGCGTCACCCACGGCCCACGGCCGTGATTGGCCTTGAGGACGGATAAAATCTGCTCGCGGTAATTGCGTTCGTAAGCCAGCAGCCAGACATGGCCGCGCTGGTCGGAATCGAGCAGCTTGATGCAGTCGAGCAGGGCATTGGCGCCATGCCTTCCCATGGCCGCAATGTCGCTCCCCGCAAGGCCGAGATGTTGTGCGAGGCAGAACAGCGGCCACGCCGAGCCGGACACGCTGACGCCGCCGCGCTGCTGCCCGGCGGGGGTCTGCTGCCAGCTCCACAATAGCTGGGCCATGGTCTGCCAGCCTTCATCGTGGATGTTTTCCTTGCGGTTGGGGGCTTCGCGCGTGAGTTGTTCGGCGAAGCTGATGAGGTATTCCGGCAGGCGGCCATCAAACAGGGCATGCCGCACTACCAGTTCCGCCGGCAGGTGACGGAAATGCCAGCGCAATGCCGAGAGTGTGGGCTCGATGCGCCAGTGGCGGCGGCACAGGCGCTGGGCGAAGATGCGCTCCAGTACCAGGCGTACCGCGAGGTAGTCCATCATGTCCACGGGAGTGTCCATGGCGCCATAGTCAGGATGCTTGTGGCGCCACAGTGTCATGCCGGACCAGCCGGGAATTTCCAGCGCGAGCTGTTCCAGATAGCCTTCCCAGCGATCTTCGGGCAGGCCGAGCAGGCGCAGTTCCTGAATCAGGGTGTCGAGCGGGTTTTCGGGCAGGCGCTCTGCCAGCATGCGCCATTCTGAAAGATCGCTGAGCACCCAGGCCAGATCGTTTTCCGCGCTATTGCGCCAGGCGGCATAGAAGCCTTTTTTTCGCTCCGGGTTATGCCAGGCGGCCATGCCCTGGTCGAGGTGGGCGGCAAGATGGCGGATCAGCAGCGGCCTGATATCGTCCAGCAGGTCCTCGCCGGTCAGGGTCAGCAGCAGGCCGCGCAGGGTCGATTGCCGGCCTACGTTCTCCAGCAGGGCGTCAAGCAGTTTGGAGGCTTCCTTGCGGATCAATTGCGTAGCTAGCGGGCCCTGGCCGGCGTGACCGGTTTCCGCTGCGATGCGGGCTGCCAGAGCCTGGATCTGGTCGGGAGAAGGGTTGAGCAGCTCCTCGGGATGGCTCAGCTCATGTTCCAGTCCCAGGGCGGCTAGGCAAGCTGACCACAGTTGCGTCAGCGCGGTACTCTCATCGGTGCCGGCAGTGGCGAGCAGGCATTTTCTGGCCTTCTGATCAACTTCCGGCTGGAAGCGCTTCATGGCGTGCAGTTCTTCGACCTGCCAGCTCAACTGGCAGCTCGATAGGCGCTTGAAGGAATGCAGCAGGGCGGGTATCAGCACATCGCGCCGGTGTAGCGGGCCGGCAGCGGTTTCGACGACTACGGCAGCAGCATCGACTTGTGCCATGCTGTCCAGCGCAGCCCCCAGGTCGTCGCGCGTGATGCGGCCCTCGGCATACCATGCGCGGTAGCGTTCTTCTGGCAGGTAGCCCTGGGCGCCGGTGAGCTTGCGCGAGGCTGCGAGGGCCTGGTCAAACGGCAGATGCTGGAAGCCGTGCAGCGTGTTGTGGTGGACGAAATCACGGATCGGCGCCTGGGCGGGCAGAATGTGTTCGAAATGATGGATCAGTTCGTGCAAGCGGTCACGGATGTCCTGGTGGTGATCGTCTCTGCTCATATCAGCCAAATATCCTGCTTAATTGTCTGACCGAGGATGAAATCACGCCCAGTGCCGCGCTGGGGAAAATCCCCAGCAGCAGAATGCCGCTGGCCAGCACGCTTACGGCGGCGAATTCGGTGCGGCTGAGGTCGGGTATCTGGCGCATCTCCTCGCGCACCGGGCCGGTAAACAGACGGCCCACGGTTCTGAAAGCGTAGGCTGCGCTGATCAGGACGCCCAGGGGTAAAATGGCGATCCAGCCTCCCCAGCTGGCGAAACCCCCTACGAGAACGTGAATTTCCGCGATGAAGCCTGCCGTGCCGGGGAAACCCACCGCCGCCACCAGAGTCAGCACAGTGAAAAAAGCAAAGCGCGGCATGACCTGCACCAAAGAGCTGTAGTCGGCAATATCGCGAGTGTGCGTGCGTTCATACAGCAGTCCGATGAGCAGGAACAGCGAGCCGGCCACCAGGCCGTGCGCCACCATCTGCATCACCGCGCCGGTGAGCCCGGCCTCATTCAGCGTGGCAATGCCCAGCAGCACCACGCCCATGTGGGACAGGGAGGAATAGGCCACCATTTTTTTCAGGTCGCGCTGGTACCAGGCCAGCACGCCGCCGTAAACCATGCTGATCATGCCCAGCGCAGCAAGCCAGCCCTGTAGCGCCTGCACCGCTTGGGGCAGCATTTCGGTGGCGCGGATCAGGCCATAGCTGCCCATTTTGAGCAGAATGCCGGAAAGCAGGATCGAAACCGGGCTGGGCGCTTCGACGTGGGCCAAGGGCAGCCAGCCATGCAGGGGAAAGATGGGCATCTTGACGCCGAAGCCGATCAAGAGGCCGATGAACAGCAATATCTGGGTGCCTTCAGGCAGCTTTGACGCGCCCTGGGCGATTCTGGCCATGTCGAAATTATGGCCGGGGACCGCATCGAAGATCATGAGCAGGGCGATCAGCATGAAAACCGCGCCGCCCATGGTATACAGGACGAAATTGAGTGCAGCGCGGTGGCGGTTCTCGCCGCCCCAACGGTCAATCAGAAAGAACAGAGGAATCAGGGTGAGTTCCCAGAACACGTAGAAGAGCGACCAGTCGCGCGCCATGAACACGCCCAGTATGGCCGCTTCAAGCAGCAGGATCAGGGCATAGTAGCCCTTGATTCCCTTGCGAATAACGCTGGAGGCCAGAAGCGCCACCAGGGTGAGGAGGGTGGCGAGCAGCACCATCGGATAGGAAATGCCGTCTACCCCGAGGGACAGGAGGCTGCCCACGCGCGGGTTCCAGACGTGGGATTCAAACATTTGCACGCCGGCGATCGAGGGGTCGAATTGGCTAAGCAATCCCCACGCCAGGCACATTGCTGCGCCCGCCGAGAAAAGGGCGGTGAAACGGACCATGCGCGGGTTTCCCCCGGGGATCAGGGGAATTGTGGCCGCGCCCATGATGGGGATCAGGAGAAGCGCTCTTAACATGCCAAGCTTATAATTTTATGAATCCTTGACGCTTTGCACGGGGAGTCATGTCTGGCGGCGGAGCTGGCAGAAAGCGCCTTCGTGCGTGCCCAGGCAGTTATAAATGGCTTCGAAGGCCTGGTCTTCGTTGGCAAAGATGTTGCTCGGGGTGATCAGGTCGAACAGTCCGGTCTGGCGCATCACGTCCAGCACCTGCTTCTTCAGGCCGGTGAATACCATGGTCATGCCGATGCTGTGCAGGCGCTCCACCAGGTGGTGGATGACTTCCTCGCCGGAGGCGTCGAGCTGGTTGATGCCGTCTCCCACCACCATGAGATATTTGGCGTTCGGCTTGTTGGCGGCCGCTTCCAGGATGGCATCTTCGAAGAACGGCACGTTGGCGAAATACAGCGAGCCGTCGAAGCGCAGCACGATGATGTTTTCGTCGGTCGGCAGGTCCTTGTGCACGCTGATGTCGCGCAGGGTGCCGTCCGTGTAGCGGCCGAGAATGGCGACGCGCGGCGACATGGTGCGGTAGAGGTAAAGGATGATGGCCAGGCCCGCGCCGGCCATGATGCCGTTGTCGAGGTGGGGGGCGAAGGCCAGGGTGGCGATGAAGGTCACCACGGCGGCGACGCCGTCGTGCTTGTGCGCATGCCAGGCGTGCTTGATGGCCTTGAAGTTGACCAGGCCGGTCACCGCCATCATGATCACGGCCGCCAGCACGGCCTGCGGCAGGTGGTACAGCAGCGGGGTCAGGAACAGCAGGGTGACCAGCACGATGATGCCCGCAATCACGTTGGACATGCCGGTTTTTGCGCCGGCATTGAGGTTGACCGCCGAGCGCGAGAACGAGCCGCTGACCGGGAAGGCCTGGCTGAAGCTGCCGACGATGTTGGCAATGCCCTGGCCCAGCAGTTCCTGGTTGGGGTCGACGCGCTCCTTGGTCTTGGCGGCCATGGCCTTGGCGATGGAAATCGCTTCCATGAAGCCCACCAGGGAGATCACCAGGGCGCTGGAGAGCAGCGCCCTCACGGTATCCCAGCTCATCTTGGGGAGTTCGAAATTGGGCAGGCCGGAGGGGATGCCGCCGACCACTTCGCCGCCGCCGGAGAGCTTGAGCTCTCCCTTGCTGAGTTTCTTGATGCGCCAGGCGTAGCCGTCGGTCTTTTCGCCCTGGGGGACGAGGCCTTTCAGGTACAGTTTGCCCGCTTCGCCGTTCGCGCCGGGAACCATTTCCAGCTTGAACTTGCGCATGGCGCGCGTGGCCTTGCGCGCTTCTTCCTCGACGTCCTGCAGCGTGCTTTGCAGCAGCTCCACCTCGTAATGCAGGGCGGCGATGATGGTGTCGTTGTCGTCCGAGATCACCGGCGGGCTGTCCGGCGATGTATCCAAACGCCGGGCGGCGATGGTGCGCTCGAGCTCGAGCTTTTCCTTTTCCGCTTCCTTTTCCAGTTTCTTGATGCGCGCCTGCTTGGCGATGATCTGGCTGCCGATGGCCGCGATCCGCGCCTCGTTCTGGCCGGCCTGCTCGATCACTTCGCGCACCTTGGGGTCCATCACCTGGTCGGGGGCGGCCTTGGTGTTGTGTTCGAAGCCAATCGCCCAGCTTGCGATGGTGGTGACGACGACCGCAATCAGCACGCCGGGCATCTTGGGCGCGTATTTTTTCAGGCCCCACATGATGGCAAAGGCGGACACGCCCATGACCAGGGTGGGGATGTGGGTGTCGCCTACCTGCTGCAGCACGCCCCAGATGTCGTTGATGAAGTGCTCGCTGCGTCCCATGGTGACGCCGAACAGCTTGTTGAGCTGGGACAGGCCGATGATGATGGCGGCAGCGTTGGTGAAGCCGACGATCACCGGGTGGGAGAGAAAGTTCACCACCACGCCAAGCTTGAAAATGCCCAGCACCAACTGGATGCTGCCCACCAGCAAGGCGAGCAGGATGGCAAGGACCACGAATTGATCCGATCCGGCCGCGGCAAGCGGTGCCAGGGCGGATGCGGTCAGCAGGGAAGCCACGGCGACCGGGCCGGTGGCGAGCTGGGCCGAGGAGCCCCACATGGCGGCGATGATGCCGGGAAGGAAGGCGGCGTACAGGCCATAATAGGCGGGCAGGCCCGCCAGCTGGGCATAAGCCATGGATTGGGGGATCAGGACCAGGGCGACCGTGATGCCGGCGATCAGGTCTGCTTTGACGATGTTCCCGCGCAAGGGAAACCAGCGCAGAAAAGGCAGAAATCGAGCGAATTGATTCATGGTGCTTACCCCGGATGACGGCTTGGACCGGCCACTTGGCCAGGCAAATAAAACCCAAAATTATAGCAGCGAGCAGGGTCTTTATGGATAAAAGCGACTTATGGGAGCATAGGCCTGGATAACTCATTGCCCTTGCCGCAATCGCGCGCCGGGGATGCCGTAACAGCGCCCATCGGCCATGGCCGCGGCGAATGCAAGGGCGTCCAGCCCCTGTGGAAAATCTGGCGAATAGTTGTATAAATTAAATTAATGATTATCGGCTGGAATAATAGATAAAAATATCCTAATATTTGCACATACTGTAATTCCTTGGCATTAACCCTGTCTTGAATGGCATCAAAAATGAGATCGCGCGAGGCCTACTACAACCGTCAAAAATACCTGTTCGCGCTGGTATTCGTGGTGGTGTCCATCGTGCCGCTCTTGGTTCTGAACTACAACGCCTCGCGTTTCTACCAAGAATCCTGGATGGAGAAGACCTCCCTCGAGCTCTCCAGTCTCGCCAGTGACCGCCGCGCGCTGATCGACCGCTTTCTCGAAACCCAGGAAGACCAGCTCGCCGGCTACGTATCCCTTTCCGATCCCATCACCCTGGGCGAAGGCCAGCGCCTGGCCGCCGTGTTCAAGGCGATGAACCGCAGCGGCGTCATCACCGACCTCGGCGTCATCGATCGCGGTGGCAACCACCTGGCTTACCAGGGCCCGTTCGGGAAGGAACTGGCCGGCAAGAATTACGCCCAGGTCGAGTGGTTTGCCGAAGTCATGAAGAACGGCCGCTATGTGAGCGACGTCTTCACCGGCTACCGCAAGGTGCCGCATCTCATCGTGGCGGTGGCGGACCCCGAGCGCAGCTGGATTCTCCGCGCCACCATCAATTCCGAGCTGTTCAACAGCCTGGTGGCGAGCGCCAACGTGGGGCCGGGCGGCGATGCCTTCATCGTCAACCGGCGCGGGGAACTCCAGACGCCAAGCCGCCTCGGGCTGTCCGCGGTCACGCCGGAGGCGATGCGCTTTTTCACCGCCCTGGCGGATGGCGGCGGCAAGGCGAAGCGCATGGGCGACCAGATCCATTGCGCCGTCCACCTCAACGGCGGGCAATGGCTGCTGGTGCTGGAGACCGACGTGGCGGCTTCCCTCGCCTCCTACAACAAGGCCCGCCATCTCGACACGGCGCTCATGGCGGTGGCCGCGGCGCTCATTGTCCTGGTGGCGGTGCTGTTGACGCGCTCCATGGTGGGCCGGCTGGCACGCGCCGACCATGAGCGCAACATCCTCAACAACCAGGTCCGCGAAGTGGAGAAGATGGCGCTGATCGGCCGCCTTTCGGCGAGCGTGGCGCATGAAATCAACAATCCGCTGCAAATCATCTCGGACCAGGCGGGGCTGGTCGACGAGCTCCTGGATGAGGAAACACCCGCCGCCATGCGCCACTTCGAGGATTACCGCCAGGCGGTGGGCAAGATCCGCAGCCAGGTGGGACGCACCAGCACCATCACCCGCCGCCTGCTCGGGTTCTCGCGCGCGCAGGATTTCGCGCCGGCCGCTACCGACGTCAACCAGGCGGTGGAGGAAACGGTGGCGCTGCTGGAGCATGAGGCCAAGCGCCACCGCATCGTCATCACCCGCCACTACCAGGACGGGCTTCCCCTGGTGCGCACCGACGTCGGCCAGTTCCAGCAGGTCATCCTGAACATCCTGCACAACGCGATGGACGCCATCGGCAAGGACGGCGCCATCGACGTCAAGAGCCGCAGCGACGGCGAGCGCATCGTCGTGGATTTTTCGGACAGCGGCCCCGGGCTGACAGCCGAAGTGATGGACCATCTGTACGACCCTTTTTTCACCACCAAGCCCAAGGGCAAGGGTACCGGCCTGGGGATGTATGTATCCCGCGACATCATGGCCCGGCTCGGCGGGGAACTGGTAGCGGTAAATCGAGCAGAAGGGGGGGCGGTGTTCTCGGTGCACCTTCCCCTTGAGGCGCCAGCGCGCCCGGTGGCGGCCGGCGCCTGACATTCAGGCGCTGTGGCGCGGAGAAGGACCGAGTTTTGGGTTTTGGTTGCGGCATAAGGCCCGTTTGCGCGGACATTAGCTTTCTCTGAAACTTCGTTTTTACAGGTGTAACACAACTATTGATCCGGAACGAATTATCCATGAACTTTAAGGCATGAATCATGTCAGAT
>CAYLMA010000020.1:0-59073 GCA_964384915.1 uncultured Sulfuricella sp.
AGGACGGCAGTTTCCTGCCAAATGACCGTTTACACAAAAATTCTTACACCCTCCTACATTTTGCCTGTATACAAGGGTGTGTGCTGCCTTATCGAAAAATAGAGGCGGTACCGCCCGCCCCGCGGCAAGGCTAGCAAGGGCGGCAGATAAACGCGATTCGTCAGGTTCCTTCGCGCTGCGCCGGTTATAATCCGCCACTTGTCATAATCATCGTTCGCTAGAAACAGGTTTCATCCCAGTGAAACTTCCCTCGGGCGGAGAAGAGTTTCTCGCCATGCTGCGTGATTGCCCCCTGGAGGAAGCCGTCAAGGTGGCGGAAAAATTGCACCTGGTAGTTTCCGCGCATCCATTTGAGCTCGGCCAGGCTCACGTCCCGCTCACCGTGAGCCTGGGCGTTGCTCAATACAAGGCCCCCGAATCCGATGCGGGGTTTTTCGCGCGCGTCGACAAGGCCCTGTACCAGGCCAAGGCGAACGGGCGCAACCTGACGCCGGCCTCCCGTGCTTGAACCCTCCCCCGAGCCGCCCCTCGGCAAGCCGGACCGCATGCAAAAACAATAATTTCCAGCTTCCGTCCGGACTGGTAAAGTACATCTATACTGGAAACACAGTTAGACTGGCAAACATCGAGTAAAAACAATGCCTACACGCTGTTTGGCGCTTGCCCGCCGGGTGAAGCCATAAAAGCCCCAAGACTGTCTTTCTCCGCAGCCTCCGTGGTTTCGAAGCCAGATATTCAGCTTTATTAAACCTAAAAACCGTAGTTCATTAACCGCAAAGGCGCGAAGTCACAAAGAAAACAAATAGTTAAGATGAAACCTTAACTCACGCAATGGGTAAACAGCCAACCTATGGTAACCGCTTGTTTTTACTTTGCGTTCTTAGCGCCTTTGCGGTTCAAATGCTTTTTTACAGTTGAATCAATAAGAAACGGTCTGATACGGATTCCATGAGAGATAAGCGCTTCTATCTTTTTTTACATCGCCAGATTCCGGTGTTCATTGCGCTTTCTCTCTTTCCGGGCTTGGGCTACCTGTTTCTCGGCTGGTTGAATGGGATTTTCGCTCCAGCGCTGGTCTGGTACCTGCTGGTCATGGCCGCGTCGGTTTGGGGCATGCGCCTTTACCGCGGCTTCGATTTCGACGCGCTGAGCGAGAACCGGCGTGATCGCTGGTACCGCCATTGCTCCTGGTTTTTCTACGCTTTTTTCCTGTTGTGGACGTTGATTTTCCTGCTTTATGTCCGGCAGGAAGCATACAAGCTCCACTACATCGCCATCTTCACCGAAATCGGCGCCTCGGTGGTGGCTTCCTCACTGCTGGCCTCGGACCGCCGGCTCTACAGGCCGACCATCTTCATCCTGATGGTTCCGCTGATCGTCTACTTCTTCTTCATCGGCGAATGGTATGGCTATGTGCTCACCATATTTGCCTGCACCCTGACCTGGGTTCTGCTCTATGCCGCCAACAGCACGCACCAGTTGCTGATGCAGGCCAACCATCAGGCCACGCACGATGCGCTTACCGGCCTGCACAACCGGCAATACTTCATCGAGCACCTGCAGAAGCGGATCAATTCCCTGAGGGAAAGCGGCGAATTTTCCTATCTTCTGCTCATCGACCTGGATCACTTCAAGACCGTCAACGACTCCCTGGGACACGACGTAGGCGATCAGCTCCTGCAACAAATCGCCTCGCGCCTGCAGCGAGTGCCCAAGGACGACATCGTTGCACGGCTGGGCGGTGACGAATTCATCATTACCGGGAGCATTTTTGCCGGCCGGGAGGCGTGCGAGCGCGCCGCTCTGGAATTAGCCGAACAACTTGTCAAGATACTGAAAGAAACCTATATAGTCGATCAACACCATATTTACATCAGCGCCAGCATCGGCGTGAGCCTCCTCAACGGCGGCAGCGCCAATGCCCACCGCTTCATCAAGGAAGCCGATATTGCGATGTACGAAGTGAAAGCCAAGGGACGTGACGGCGTTTTCATGTTCAATGAAGAAATGTCCATCCGGGTCGAAAACAACCTCGAAATTGAACGCCTGCTCCATTTCTCCCTGTTCAACGATGAAATCACGCTGCACTTCCAGCCCCAGATCGACCGTGACGGAAGGATTATCGGCGCAGAATCCCTGGCGCGCTGGAGCAACCCCAAACTCGGTTCCGTTTCGCCCGCCCAATTCATCCCCATCGCCGAGCAGACCGGGCTGATTATCGAGCTGGGAAATCATATCCTCGAATCCGGATTCAGGACGCTGCGCGAGTGGCGCGACGTGGGCATCGATCTCGATCAGTTCTCCATCAACATCAGCATGCGGCAATTCACCCATCACGCCTTCGTGGCGCAGATCGAGGACTTGGTGCAGCGCCACCTCGACGACGAATTGTGCCGCAAGCTCATATTCGAGGTCACCGAATCAATTGTGGCCGAGGATATCCATCGCGTCATCCAGGTCATGAACCAGCTGAAAGCATTAGGGATTCGCTTCTCCATGGACGATTTCGGCACCGGTTATTCATCCCTCAGTTACCTGAACCGGCTGCCCCTCGACGAGATCAAGATCGATCGCGACTTTATCGGTGCGCTTGACCATGACGAAGGGGATCGTGTGATGGTGGTGACGATCCTGAACATGGCAAAAACACTCAAATTGAATATCGTGGCCGAAGGCGTGGAGACGGCAGAGCAGCGCGACTTTCTCCTGCGCCACGACTGCCATTTATTCCAGGGGTATCTCTTTTCCAGGCCGCTGCCGAAAACGCAATTCGAAGTTTACTACCGCAGCCGGAATGCTGATTTGCCGTGAATCGAACAGCGGTCCGCAGCACCGATGGATTTCACCGCTTCCAAAGAGAGCGTTTCCATGCTTCCCATTCATGAACTTCTCAAGCGCATTCGCTGGGACAGCGCATTCGCCCAAGGGGCGTTCGTGATCGGCTATTACGACCGCGTGGAGGGTAAAATCATCCAGGTGCCGCTGCAACAGGTGCACCTGATCACGAGCGACCATTTTTCGTGCCAGGTCACGGATCAGGATGGCTATACTCACGACCTTCCCTTTCATCGCATCAAGGAGGTTCACAAGGACGGCCTGTTGATCTGGCACAGGGAACACTAGGACGTGTTACCACTAATTTCACGCCCTGGTTCGATGAGAGGAGCGCTCACATGCAGATGGCCATGCCCGGTTTCATTTTCGTGTGCGCCATGCTGTCCTGGAGCGGATCGGCCTTGCCGGAGGACATGCCCGCCATGAATACGGAAACGAACCCGCCCATGCTCGCAGCGCGCCTGCGCGCCCACGTATCCCATCTCGCCCTGGATATCGGGGAGCGCCACGTGTTCCGCCCGGACGCGCTGCATGCCGCCGCCGGCTACATCCGCCGCGAATGGGCTGCCCAGGGCTACCAGGTGAATTCACAGCATTACCTGGCCTTCGATGTAGAAAGCGAAAACCTGGAAGTGTCCCGCCGGGGCAAGACCCGTCCCGAGGAAATCATCGTGGTGGGCGCGCACTACGACACCATCACGGGCTCGCCCGGCGCGGACGACAACGCCAGCGGCATCGCTGCGCTGCTCGAACTCAGCCGCCTGTTCGCCGCGGCAGAGAGCGCGCGCACCATCCGTTTCGTGGCCTTCGTCAACGAGGAGCCGCCCTTCTTTTTCTGGGGGCAGATGGGCAGCAAGGTTTATGCCGAGGCCGCGAAGGCGCGCGGGGAAAACATCCGCCTCATGATATCGCTGGAAATGCTGGGCTCGTACAGCGACCAGCCGGGCAGCCAGAGCTACCCGCCGCTGCTGCGGCATTTTTACCCCGACCGGGCGAATTTCATCGCCATGGTTTCGAACCGCGCGTCGCGCAAGGAATTAAACCACATGGTTGAAGCTTTCAAGGCCCACTCGGATTTTCCGGTGGAATCGCTGGCCAGCTTCGAATTCATCCCCGGGGTGGCCTGGAGCGATCACCTCTCCTTCTGGCGCCAGGGATATCCGGCCATCATGGTCACCGACACCGCCTTCTACCGCAATGCGGCCTACCATTCCGCCGCCGACACGCCGGAAAATCTGGATTACACGGCCATGGGGAAGGTTGTGGAAGGACTGTTCCAGGCCCTGATGGGATTGGAATTACCGTAGCATTTTTTGCGCAGCTTGAGGAACACGGCCGGAGGAGCAGCCCATGCTTCGCGGCTGAACGCTCATGGCATTACGACTCAGGCTGGGCATCAAGACACAGCGCTCACTTTGCATCAATGCCCAGCTTTTTCAGCTTGCGCCACAGAGATACACGGTCGATGCCCAGCATGCTCGCAGCCTGGGTGCGGTTGCCCCCGGACAGTTCGAGAACATGGAGGATGTGTTCAGTTTCCTGAGCTTCGAGGGTGGCGGGGGTGGCCGCCATTTGCGGCTTGAATACGCGCACCGTCAGCGCGCCGAGGCTCTGCGGCAAGTGTTCGATATCCAGGCTTTCGCCTTGCGCCAGCGCCACGCCGCGCTCGATGAAATTCGACAGTTCGCGAACATTGCCGGGGTAATCGTATTCGACCAGCCGCTGCATCGCCTCGGACGAAATCTCATGCACTTCGCGATCCATCATCGCGGCATATTTGCGCAGCAGGTAATAAGCCAGCAAGGGGATATCGTCGCGCCGTTCACGTAGCGGCGGCAAGGTCAGCGTCACCACGTTGAGACGGAAATACAGGTCGTTGCGCATCTGTCCATCCTCGACAGCGGCTTTCAGGTCGCGGTTGCTGGCGGCCACCACGCGCACGTTGATCTTGACCGGGGTGACTGAGCCGACGCGCATCAGCTCGCGTTCCTGCAGTACGCGCAGCAACTTGACCTGCATCAATAGCGGCAACTCGGCCACTTCATCAAGAAACAGCGTGCCGCCCTCGGCGGCTTCGAACAGGCCGATTTTCGTCGCCAGCGCGCCGGTAAATGCGCCTTTTTCGTGGCCGAACAATTCGCTCGCGGCAAGCTCTTCGTGCAGCGCGCCGCAATTGAACGCGACGAAAGGACCCTGCGCACGCAGGCTGTTCTGGTGGATGAAACGCGCCAGCAATTCCTTGCCGGTGCCGGATTCGCCGTGAATCACCACGCTGCAATCGGTGCTGGCGATCTGCCGCGCGGTTTCCAGCAGACGCTGCATGCCGAGATCTTGCGTGATGATCGAGGTTTGGCCGGACAGCAGCTCAATGCGCTGCTTGAGCTCGCTGTTTTCGCGTTTGATGCGGCGCATTTCCAGAGCGCCGCGCACCACTTCGCGCGCCTCGGCCAGCCTGAAGGGCTTGGCAATGTAATGGTATGCGCCGGCTTTCATCGCATCGACCGCAGAATCGAGCGTGGCATGGCCGGTAATCATGATCACCGGCACGTCCGGTGTAGTGGCGCGGACATGGCGCAGCACCTCCATGCCGCCGATGCCGGTCATGCGCAGATCGGTCAGAACCAGATCGAATTCCCGGGTCCGCATCGCCTCCAGGCCCGCTTCGCCGCTTCTGCATGCGGTAACGGCATAGCCTTCGCGCTCGAATACGTGACTCAGATTGGATAGCGCAATCGCCTCATCGTCGATGAGCAAAATATGTGCTGTGGGAGCGGCGTTCATGTTGACTCCTGTTCGTGCGCCATTGGCAGCCAGATGGTAAAACGCGTGCCGCCGTCGGCGCGGTTTTCCACCGCGATGCAGCCACCGTGCTCACTGATGATTTCTTCCACCAGGTACAAACCCAGACCGGTGCCGCCACCGGCAGAATGGGTGGTAAAAAACGGGTCAAAAATCTGCGCCAGGTTTTCAGCCGCAATGCCTGGGCCATTGTCCTCTATCTGTATGCGCAGCACGCTTTTGGCCTGGCTCACTGGCACGATTTCGCCTACCAGATGATTGGTGTTTTCCGGCACGGAGTCTGCCCAAGTCGTTTCCACCGCGGTGATTGCGATGAGGGTGGCGCCGGCATCGGCGGCGTTTTTCAGCAGGTTGATGAATACCTGGTGCATCCGCTCGCGATCCGCCCATAGCAGGCGTTCCGGCATGGTGCCGACGCTCACCTCCACCGCGGGCGGCAATTGCCGAGCGACCAATGCAAGCGATGCCTGGATCAAATCGGCCACGCTGTGCGCCTGCCGGCGCAACTTGGGTTGACGCACGCTATCGAGCAAGCGCCGTACAATGCGGCGCGCACGCTCCGATTCGCCGTCGATTTGCGACAGCCACTGCTTGCGCAATGCCGGACCTGCCGATCCGTCGTCTTCCATCAGCAGCTGCACCGAAGTCGAAATATTGGAAAGCGGGTTGTTCAGTTCATGGGCCACGCCTGAAACCAGAACCCCCAGCGCGGCGGCCTTTTCGTGGTGGCGCAACTGATTTTGCTGCATCTGCAGGCGTTTCAGCATGGCATTGAAATGATGAACAACTGACTGGACCTCCTTATCCTGCGAAGGCAGAGTCAATTGCCGGCCATGGCCTTCGGCTATCGTGTCCAGTTGCAACTCCAGTTCACGCAGGGGCCGCACAACCTGGCGCACCAGAAACAGGGCACTTCCCACCCCCAGCAACAGAACTGTTATAAAAACGGTCAGCAGGGTCCAACCTGCCGCCCGCACCGCATGGGCCAGCATGGCGCGCTCACGGCTGCTGAAGGATTCGGCCAGCGCTGACAGCTCCTGCCCCGAGGCTCGAATCATCTTCTGCTGCGCGGCACGCCCGGGTTCGGCCAGCGCTGGATACTGCATCAATTGTGCGCGGTATTGCTGCAACACATGCCTGGCACGGCTCAGTTCGCTGGCACTGGCATTCTTTTCAAATGCGCGCCGGCCGTCCTCCAGCGAAAGCTCAGCCGACTCAAACTGCAACAACAAGGAATCAAGGCTGCTCGCCTCATGAAACAGAAACAGGTTTTTTTCCTCGCGCCGCATTTCCTGACAGGCTTCGCGAAATGCATTCACCGCCTCCCCCTCCACGATCTGTGTCCGCAGGTAATACAAATCGGCAAACACCACGAGGGCGAAGATCAGAAGAACGGCTTTGGAAAAGCCATAAGTCGTCAGAATTTTTCCACGAAGACTGGGCATGAGAACGTGTTGGCTATAGGCGGCTATAAGTGTTGCACATTACAACACCGTTGCAAGGCGAGTGCAACACGAGCCCGCAAAACGTTGCGGATCGCAACAAAGAAACAGCCATATTTTTCCAAGCTACTGTAATTAAACAACAATCAAATATGGCATGCATGTTGCTTCATGCCAACCATCATTCATTTTTATGGAGTTGACCATGACCACGCTGACTGAAGACATCAAACGCATGATGAACGCGCTGGCCTTCGCCCATGCCGGCGAAAACCTTACCCCAAGCCAGAAGGCACGCCACTTGGACCAGGCTGGTGGAATTGAAGCCGCACCCCTGGCTGCTTCAGCCACGCCTGCGCAGCCCCGTCCTGAACGCGCGCGCCAGCAGGTGGCTTTATACATGGGCAGCGAATTACCCGCTGACATGATGCACTATGTGATTCAAACCTGTGCACGCCTCAAACACCGCCTGGCCGTGCTGACCTTCCAGTCCGAACACGATGCCCGCGCCGTGCTCAACCCTTATGCAGACACGCTCGCAGCCGCGGGTATCGAGATGCAAGTGGCAGTGCTATCGGGAGATATCGTATCCGGGCTGGCGCACTATTTGCGCCGCCACCCCGAAGTTGCCTTTCTGGCCTGCAATGAAACCGGTTACCTGGGACGCAGTTTCATGAACGGGTCGCAACGTCAGGACATCTTGCCGGTGCCCGTGGTGCTGGTAGCCTCGCATGTCAACAGCGCGCAAAACGTGGGCCGCGCCCAGCCTGGCCAAAACCTGGACAGCGTGCGTGCCGCCTGAGTCCTGCTTCACGCACCGCCCCATCCCTCTGGGGGAGGCAACTCGACCTGTACCACAGAAAACGAGTTGCACTACTTATTGATCCAGCCAGAATATATTTTAATTGTAGGTCGGGCTTTAGCCCGACCTACAAGTTCAAACATTAAATAGCCGCATCAATAAAATCCAGATAAACCATTAGGCGCTAATCCTAACCTAATGGATTGCCTGGGTTTATTTCTGTTTCCGAGTTTCCTGCTGACACAATCACAACAAACTTGCTATATTGAAGAACTTGTACTAATTCTAATATTTTGACTCGATTATGCTGACACGAATTTTCCCCTTTCTTCGCTGGTTCCCCATGCAACGCGACACCTTGCTCGCCGACCTGGTCGCAGGCATCACGGTGGCCATGATTCTGGTACCGCAAAGCATGGCCTACGCCGTGCTTGCCGGCCTGCCCGTGGTATATGGGCTGTATGCCTCGTTTCTGCCGGTAATGGTGGCATCGATGTGGGGCGCATCGCGTTTCCTGCACACCGGGCCGGTCGCGCTGCTGTCGCTGATGTCGGCCGCAGCGATCGAACCGCTGGCCAGCCGGGGCAGCGACGAATTCATCCAGCTGTCGTTATTGCTGGCGCTGATGGTGGGCGTCTTGCGGCTGGCGCTCGGGCTGTTTCGCATGGGGGTGCTCATCAATCTGGCATCGCACCCGGTAATTCTGGGCTTCACCAACGCGGCTGCGATGATCATCGGCCTATCGCTGCTGAACAGCTTCATCAACGTACCGATGCCGCGCTCGGACACCTTCCTGCTCGACCTGTGGCAAGTCATCCTGCAACTGCCAAGCGCGCACTGGCCGACACTGCTTTTCGCCCTGGCCACGCTGGCCGCACTGTCCTGGTTGCGCGCCCGCTTTCCAAAACTGCCGGGCGTCTTGATTGTCGTCGTGGTGGGCACCATGTTAAGCGCCGCCACCGGATTCGAGAAAACCACGTTCGTCACACCTGAGCAGATCACGGACGCTCCGGCGCGCGCCGCATTCGATCTCGTGGTTTTCAACGAGGCAGCCCTGATCAAAGTCAAGAAAGCCCAGAAGGCCGTCAGCGAAAAAATCAAAGCCCAATCAGAAACCGGCCACGACGATTACGCGCTGAAAGCCGAGGCGATGCGCCTGCGGGGCGAAGAAGCAAGCCTGAAACACAGCCTCTACAGGGAGCGCGTAAAGGCGTACCAGTTTGCGCTCACCCCTGTCACGCAGGCTGACGGCCGGATCACCTATCAAACCGGGATGCGGGGCGCCTGGTACGAGCCGGCATGGCGCTGGTCCGGCTTCAAGGATGGAAAATTCAAGCTTTCGGGCGGCGGACAGGTGGTTGGCAACATTCCCAGCGGGGTGCCGGGTTTCATCGTGCCAATGATGGATTTCGGCGTCATGTCCAGCCTGTTCGCCACGGCCTTCATCATGGCGATGATCGGCTTCATGGAAGCCACTTCGATTTCGCGCGCGCTGGCCGCCAAGACACGCGAGAAACTCGATCCCAACCAGGAATTGATCGGTCAGGGGCTGGCCAACATCGTCGGCAGTTTTTTCCAGTCTTACACGGTGAGCGGCTCTTTTTCGCGCTCGGCGGTGGCCGCCAGGGTCGGCGCCCGTAGCGGATTTTACGCCATTGTCAGCGCACTGGGCGTGTTGCTGGTGATGCTGTTTTTCACCGAGTACCTGTATCACCTGCCGCAGCCGGTACTTGCCGCCATTGTAATGAGCGCCGTGTTCAGCCTCATCGACTTCAAATCCATGCAGCATGCCTGGAATGTCCGGCGCGCCGACGGCGCGGTTGGCCTGGTTACCTTCTTCACCACCCTCATCATGGCCCCGCAACTGGCCGATGGCGTGCTGGTCGGTGTGTTTCTGACCATTCTGATGTTCCTTGCGGGCACGATGAGTCCACGCAGCGAAGTGCTGGGACGTACCGCAGAAGGCGTGCTGGCGGGCGCCGCCAGCAACGATCTGGCTCCGATCAGCGAAGATTATGTGGTGCTGCGCTTCGATGCCTCGCTGGTGTTTATCAACGCGGCTTATTTCGAACAGGCCGTATTCAAGGCGCTGAGCCAGTTTCCCAATGCCCGCGCCCTGCTCGTGATCGGCAACAGCATCAACCGCATTGACGCCACCGGCGAGGAAAAACTGCGCGCCCTGGTGCAAGACTTGAAGGGGGCCGGCGTCACCCTGATGCTGGCCGGGCTGAAAAAACCGGTACGCGAGGCGCTGGATCGCGCCGGACTCGACCGGGTGATCGGCCCCGAAAATCTTTTCGTCGGCAAGGATATCGCCCTGCGTGCGCTGGAGGCGCGATTTAGCGCTGCCGAGTTGAAACCTGCTTGAGAAGACCGCAAGAATCAGGCTAGAGTGAGCCCCCTCTTTGGCGCAAATAGCCGAACGACCGACCCTGAGGGGCAAAACAACTTAGCCTGTTCCCTGATTGCCCTTAACGGCCCATATCCGTGAAATCCAGATCCAGGTGGGGCGAATCCGCATCCACCAGATTCTGGTCGATCATCTCCCAGGTGTCCGCATCGACGATGCCTTCAGCCGGATGATGCGCGAAAGCCGAAAAGGAGGCCAGCAGGGAGGCGAGTACCGCAACTTGAAGTGCTTTTTTCATAATCCAATTCCTGTAAAATTTATAAATATCAAACGGATCGTCCAACCCGCTGCGTTTACCCCTGGTGAGGCTGCAACGCTGTGGTGACCGCCGATGTGAAGCATGATAAGAAAACGAGGTTTCCGAGTAATATCGCGTAAGTAACAAGATGTAACGCAACGTTTCAATGGCCGGAAATACTGCCTGAACGCAACCTTCACAATTAACCTGCACTGGCAAACAACATGAAAAACAGCATTGATGCCCATGTCGAATTCTCTTTCAAGGGAGAATCATATGCGCCATTTGCGACGATAAACCTGGATGAGGTACTCGAACATCAAGGCCCGCTCCCGCCGATCCATGCACTCCTGGCGGAGAAGAACGGCATCGACACCTACTCCTATCTCTACGAAGTCATGGAGCAGGCGGAGATCGTTTTCGACAACCCCCAGGGGCTGGCCGCAGAGTTCCTGACCAACGGGACGTTTGACGCCGAGGCCTTTGCCGCCCGCTGGCAGGAAAACCAGCTTCTCGGCCGCCTGCAGACGATTGCCGCGCGGGAAATGGGGATCGACGATCTTGCGCAGCATGTGCCATTGAAAAATGCATTAATCGAAGCCTACCGCGCAGGCAAAAGTTCAGTGGATTAGCCCAAGCCCGCCTCTGCGGTCCGGATATCGGCATCTCGCCAATCCTGGCAAAGATGGCATCCGGATAACGACATTTGCATTTACCCAGTCATAAAAAAATATGATGATGCTATAATGGCGCGGCCATTTTGGAGTGATACCGCATGCAAATTGATGACCCGGCACTGTATGAACTCGCCATCGAAATGGGCATGACCGATGAAGAGGTCAAGACGCGCAAGGCTTTCCTGGAGTTCGACGACAAGGACATCGCGCGTCTCAGGGGATTGCACGAGGAACTGAAGGATGCGCGCGCGGAGGTGATCGACGCTTTCTACGACCACCTCCTTTCCTTCGGCGAGACCCGCTCCCTGCTCGGGGACGAGACCCGCATTGCGCGCCTCAAGGGCACCCAGACCCTGTATTTCGACGGCCTGACGGCGGGCGAATACGGCGAATGTTACACCCGCGACCGCCTGCGCATCGGTATCGCGCATCAGCGCATCGGGCTGGACCCCAAGTGGTATCTTGGCGCCTACCACAAGTATCTCTCCATGCTTTTTCCCCATCTGTGGAAGGCGGGGGGACTCGCCGATCACGCCACCCTGGATAACATGCGCGCCTTGCTCAAGGTCGTCTTCTTCGACATGGGCATCGCCATCGACACCTACATCCACGACCGGCAGAAGAACATCAACCTCAAGATGTCGCAACTGGCCGCGCTCAACCAGGTGGCCGCCGCGCTTACGTCCTCGCTCAGCCTGCGCGAAGTGCTCGACGAAGTAATGCGCTGCGCCATCGCCTTCACCCATTCGCGTGCATCCTGCATCGCTTTTTACGACCAGAACGAGGGCCTGTTCAAGGAATGGGTGACCCAGGGCCTGTCCGAGCACTTCATCAGCCACATGGCGTTCCGGCGCAACGGCCTGGCGGACGAGGCATTCACCTCTGGCGCCTCCGTGCTCAGCAACGACCTGCCCGGGACCCACCATCAGCTCAGCCGCCTGGCGCGGCAAGAGGGCATCCGTTCTTTCGTCTGCCTGCCGCTCACCTTCCAGGACCAGCCACTGGGTGTTCTGTATGTGTATCGCGATGACCGCGACGATTTCCACCGGGACGAGATCGAGCTGCTCACCACTTTCGCCAACCTGGCCGCGGGCGCCATCAACAATGCCCGCCAGCACGCCAGGATGACCGACCTGGCCAGCATGGACGGCCTGACCGGCCTCTATAACCGGCGCACCTTCGACGAACGCCTGGCCATCGAGGCCGTGCGCTGCAGGCGCTACCAGAACCGCTATGCCATGCTGATGCTGGACGTGGACCATTTCAAGCACGTCAACGATGCCTACGGCCACCCGGCGGGAGACGCCGTGCTGCGTTTCCTGGCCGAACTGCTGCGTTGCCAGATCCGCACCACCGTGGACATGGCTGCGCGCTTCGGCGGCGAGGAATTCGCCATCCTGCTGCCCGAGACCGACAAGCTTGGCGCCTACTGCGTCGCCGAGAGAATCCGCCGCGCCGTGGAAAAATCCCGCATCCCGCTCCCCAACGGCAAGAGCATCGGCGTGACGGTGAGCATCGGCGTATGCGGGCACCCCGATTGCGGCCATTCCACCGACGAGATGATCGCCAATGCCGACAAGGTGCTCTATCGCGCCAAGCAGAAGGGCCGCAACCGCACCATGGTATTCGGAGATCTGCCCGAATATGTCGCCTGCCCGAGCTGAGGCGCGCTTCTCCCCCGCCCCATCCCAAGGGTTAACTTCCTGATTTAGCCTGCCAGGCCGGAAGCATGGAGGGCTGCTTGCCCCATTCATGGCGTACATCGGCTAATATGCGGAAATAGGACAAGCCACGCACGCCATGAATCTGAACAAACTTCTTCCCTACTTGGTTTCCGAATCCACGCCCCTGAGCATGGGCGAGAAATTGCGCGCCACGCTCGCCGCCTTTGTCGCCACCCTCGTGGTGGGGCTGGCCAGCAGCCAGTTTCTGCAAGGCAGCGGCCTGCACATCATGGTTGCGTCGATGGGCGCTTCGGCGGTATTGCTGTTCGCCGTACCCCACAGCCCGCTCACGCAACCCTGGCCGCTGGTCGGGGGGCACCTGATTTCCGCCTTCATCGGCATCACCTGCGCCAAGCTGGTGCCGGACTTGTGGGCCGCCACCGCGTTCGCGGTTTCACTCTCCATCCTCGCCATGCACTTCACCCGCAGCCTGCACCCGCCCGGCGGCGCCATCGCCATGATGGCGGTACTGGGAAGCAGCCATGGCATCGCCAGCGATTACTCCTTCGTGCTTGCGCCGGTCGGCCTCAATGCCCTGCTGATGCTGGTCATGGCGCTGGCCCTCAACAATCTTTTCGGGCGTCACTACCCCGCCCAGCCCTTCCGCGGCGGGGACAAAAAACACAAGCACAAAGATCCCAAGCCGCTTGACCGTATCGGCATCGACGAGGGCGACCTGCGCCAGGCCCTGCGCGACATGGATGTTTACCTCGACGTGAGCGAGGCGGACCTGAACCAGGTTTACAGCCGGGCCGGAATGCACGCCTACCGGCGCAAGATGGGCGAGATCACCTGTGGCGACATCATGTCGCGCGACATCACCTCGGTCGAATTCGGCACCGAACTGGAAGAAGCCTGGGCGCTGCTGCGCTTCCACAAGGTCGGCGCCATCCCGGTGCTGGACCCGGCGCGGCGCGTGATCGGCATCATCTCGCTGGTGGATTTCCTCAAGCGCGCCAACCTCAAGACCTACGAAACCTTCGAGGACAAACTGATCAAATTCATCCGCCGCACCCCCGGCCTGACCTCGGAAAAGCCCGAAGTCGTCGGCCAGATCATGGCCACGCCCGCATTCACGGCGCGGGAGGACATGCACATCGTGGAACTCGTCCCCCTGCTCTCCGACCACGGCCTGCACCATGTCCCCATCGTCAACGCCGAGCGGCGGCTGGTGGGGATGGTCACCCAGTCCGACCTGATCGCGGCGTTGTATGCAGGCGGAACAAAACAAGGCTGAACGAGCGTCGCGTTCAGGAGGAAGTGGAATGCTCAAGGCTTTAGTTCCGTGAGGCCGCCAGTGCCAGGAAAGTTCATCCAGTGAGAATGTTCCGGCCGGCAAAGCTTCAGCACTCTTGAAAACTCTGGCCCGAAATCCGGACTCAATCAATCTCCCCGGCGCGGCGAATCTCCCGGCGGGGTCTCCCGGCGGGGTCTCCCGGCGGGGTCAGTTCTAACATTCCAACATTTCACGGCGGGGTCAGTTCTAACATTCCAACATTTCATGCTACGATTTACCCATGGCCAGGCCCCTGAGACTCGAATTTGCCGGAGCGTTATATCACGTCACCTCGCGCGGTGATCGGCGTGAGGATATTTTCCTGTGCGACGAAGACCGCATGGATTGGCTGGAAGTACTCGGCACTGTCTGCGATCGGTTCAACTGGGTGGTTCACGCATATTGTCAGATGACCAACCATTATCACCTGCTGCTGGAAACGGTGGACGGCAACCTGTCCAAGGGGATGCGACAGTTGAACGGCTTGTATACCCAGCGTTTCAATCGTCGCCACCGCTTGGTTGGTCATCTTTATCAGGGCCGCTACAAGGCGATTCTGGTTCAGAAAGATGCATATTTACTGGAACTGGCACGCTACGTGGCGCTGAACCCGTTGCGAGCTCACATGGTTGACACCCTTGAAGATTGGCGTTGGAGCAGCCACCTTATCATCATCGGACAGGTAGACGCTCCCCGTTGGCTGGACAGGGATTGGTTGCTTGGTCAATTTGCCATTGAAAGGACCAAGGCGATCCAGGGCTACCGCAATTTCGTCATGTCGGGTAGGGGGTTACCGAGCCCATTGCTAGGCGTCCGTGATCAGCTTCTGCTGGGCGATGATGGCTTCGTTGAAAGTCGCCGAAAAACCGGAAGCGACGATGCGCTTCGCGAGGTTTCAAAGGCTCACCGAAGACTGCTTGCCTTGCCGCTGGAGGAATACCAGTCCCGCCACCCGGAACGGGATGAGGCCATGGCACGGGCGTATCTGTCGGGCGCCTACACAATGGCCGAGATAGGGCAATATTTTAATGTTCATTACATGACAGTGAGCCGTGCCGTGCGTAAATACGAGGCACTTCAGAAGAAAATGTTGGAATGTTAGAACTGACCCCGTACCCGATTGGCGGGCATCAGGAGCGGTTACATGCGGCGCAACGCCCTTCGGTTATTGCGCCTGATCTCAGCTCCAGAGGAACCATACGCAAGCTCATGCTAAAATCACGCGATTGATCAAGGAGTTTTTCATGAGTCTTTCCACCCTCACCGCCATTTCCCCGCTCGACGGCCGTTATCACGGCAAGATCGAGGGCCTGCGCCCCTATTTCAGCGAATTCGGCCTGATCCGCCACCGCGTGCGGGTGGAAGTGGAATGGCTCAAGGCGCTCAGCCGTGACGCCGCCATCGCCGAAGTGCCGCCCTTCTCCGCCGCCACCCTGGCCGAGCTGGACAAGCTGGTCGCGGTTTTCTCGGAAGCCGATGCCGAGGCGGTGAAGGATATAGAGAAAACCACCAATCATGACGTGAAAGCCGTGGAATACTGGCTGAAGAACAAGCTCGCGCGTAACGCCGAGGTGATGAAGGTGAGCGAATTCATCCACTTTGCCTGCACTTCCGAGGACATCAACAACCTGTCCCACGCCCTGATGCTGAAGTCGGCGCGCGACAGCGAGATGCTGCCGGGCCTGGAAAAGGTCATCTCCCGCCTGCGCGAACTGGCGCACGGCCTGGCTGCCCAGCCCATGCTGTCGCGCACCCACGGCCAGCCGGCCTCGCCCTCCACGGTCGGCAAGGAGCTGGCCAACGTGGTGTACCGCCTGGAACGCCAGAAGGCGCGCATCGCAAGCGTCGAAATCCTGGGCAAGATCAACGGCGCGGTGGGCAACTACAACGCCCATCTTTCCGCCTATCCGGAGATCAACTGGGAAAAATTCGCCCGGCACTTCGTCGAGGGCCTGGGCCTCGGCTTCAACCCCTACACCATCCAGATCGAGCCGCACGACTACATGGCCGAGCTGTTCGATGCCTTCGGCCGCGTCAACACCATCCTGATCGACATGGACCGCGACATCTGGGGCTATATCTCGCTCGGCTACTTCAAGCAGAAGGTCAAGGCGGGCGAGGTGGGTTCCTCCACCATGCCGCACAAGGTCAACCCGATCGATTTCGAGAACTCGGAAGGCAACCTCGGCCTGTCCAACGCGGTGCTGCGCCACATGTCGGAAAAACTGCCGATCTCGCGCTGGCAGCGCGACCTCACCGATTCCACCGTACTGCGCAACATGGGCGTGGGACTGGGCTATGCCCTCTTGGGCTACGAATCCACCCTGCGCGGCCTGGGCAAGCTGGAAGTGAATCCGCAGCGCCTGGACGACGACCTCGACCACAACTGGGAAGTCCTGGCCGAGCCGATCCAGACCGTGATGCGCCGCTACGGCGTGGCCAACCCCTACGAGCAGCTGAAGGAGCTCACGCGCGGCAAGAGCGGCATCAACCGCGACTCGCTGCATGCCTTCATCCACACGCTGGCCATACCGGAAGGCGAGAAACAGCGCCTGCTGCAGATGACCCCGGCCAACTACATCGGCATCGCGGCCGAGCTGGCCAAGCGGGTTTAAGCGCCGCCGCCGGCCGAACCAGCCGCAGCCTTTTGCGGCCAGTTCACAAAGCGTCAATCCCGAATGAAATTGCGCGCTCATTGGAAACCCACTCGGCGGATCTCCTGCGCTGAATTAAAGGCAAAACGAAATGGCAACGGAAGAAAACGGCAAAACCTATGAAGTCGGTTTTTCGACGGAAAAAATACAGCACATTTTCTATATAAACTGTCCGGACGAGGCTGACGCGATGAAGTTTGCCCACGCAGTCTTGCATTACTACGACACACCGGCGGAATGGGGTAGAAAGCGTGGCATAACGGCTATCGCCGCGATAAAGCCAAAAGATTGCATACCGGATTTCCTGCATATCGGCTTGCTGGATAAACAAGAGCTGGCGATGCCGGAAGAAAACGAAGCATCGCTCCAGGCTGTCAGAAAAATAAGCAAACAGGTCATGGATGCCGGGTGCGTGCCGATGGCGATCTATGACGATGAAAACAAGACCATGACGGTCTATGCGACAAAAAAACTGGAAGTGGACCCGCAAACCGGCGCCTCAAGTGTCGTGCTGAATTTCAGCCTGTTTGGAGGCGGCGTAGGCAGAGCCAAAAAATAGCGCTGGCGCGCGCAATTCCGATCAGGGCCACGCCCTGCCCTGCCGCTGCGCTGCATGCTTGCAGCTCATGCAGCGGTCCAGGCTACGCCGCCCCCGAGGGTAATGACGCACGGGTCGAGTGTGCCTGTGCCCCGCCTCCATCTTTACTTTCGCGCCTCCGTCATAAAAAATTCAAACAGCGGCATGCCCTTCCACCCCCTATTCAGCGTTGCACGCGAACTTGCGGATGATATGATGAGTGCTTGCTCATAGGGGCAAGCGGGAATTGGCGCTTTCAAAACGTCGCACATCCCGGGAAAGGGAGGGGAATGGCAGAGAAGAACGGCACGGTGCTGATTATCGACGACAGCCCGGCCAGCGCACGCCAGCTTTTCGAGTCGCTCGGGGACGAATGCAACGTTCTCGTCGCGACACGCGGCGCCGAGGGCATCGAGGTTGCCGCCGCCCAGTGTCCGGATTTGATCCTGCTCGACGTGGTGATGCCGGAGCTCAACGGCTACGAGGTCTGCGCGCGCCTCAAGGATAACCCTCGCACCCGAGACATCCCGATCATATTCATCACGGCCCGCGACGACGAGGAAGATGAAGAGCGCGGCCTGTCGCTGGGCGCGATCGACTACCTGACGAAACCCCTGCGCCCGGCCATCGTCCGCGCCCGCGTCAAGAACCACATCGAACTCAAGCGCAGCCGCGACCTGCTGCAGCGCCTGACCACGCTCGATCCGCTGACCGGCATCGCCAACCGTCGTCATTTTGACGCACACCTGGCGGCTGAATGGGTCCGTGCCACGCGCGAGGGAAGTTTCCTGTCCCTGGCGATGATCGACGTGGATCATTTCAAGCGCTACAACGACCACTACGGCCATGCCCTCGGCGACCGCTGCCTGGGCACGGTTGCCGTCACGCTCCAGGCCGCGTTGCAGCGGCCGGCCGACCTCGTCGCGCGCTACGGCGGCGAGGAGTTTGTCTGCGTGTTGCCCGATACCGATCTCGCTGGCGCCGAGCAGATCGCCAAGCGCATCTGCTCTGCTGTCGAAGCCCTTGCCATCGCCCATGCCGACTCCCCCGTCGCCGGACACGTCACCATCAGCCTCGGCATCGCCACCGTGTTGCCGCGCCCCGAGTTACCACCAACCGGCCTGATCGAGGCAGCCGACCGCGCCCTTTACGAAGCGAAGCAGCGGGGGCGCAACCGAGTCTGCTGCAGCGCGGGTGTTTCCGGCCATGCAAGCGCAAACCACTCTCCAGGAGCCACCCATGCAATATGATGCAATCATCATTGGCGGCGGCCCCGCCGGGCTCGCCATCGCCTCGGAGCTGTCGTGTTCGCGAAGCGTGCTGGTCGTCGAGAAGGGCGTCGCCGGTGACACAAAACGCAGCTGGTTCGTGCCGCTCAACGTCGTCGACAGCGTCATCAGGCCTTATACCTACGGCGGCGTCACGCGCTTTCTCGCCAGCACTTTCTCCGGCGCCAAGGCACAGTGGGGCGCCCGCCAGTTCGAGCGCTATCCCTACGTCGACGAAAAGCGGCTGCTGCCCCATTGGGTCGACACCATTCGCGGCAACGGTTCCGAGGTCCTCGACCAGTGCGAATACCGTTCGCATGAAGTGGATGCCGATGGCGTTAGCGTCGATACCGCCCGCGGCAAATTCAGGGGCCGGCTGCTGATCGACTGCACCGGCTACAATTCGGCGATCGCCAGGCAGTACGGCATCAGCCGCGAGAGCTACTACTGGTGGTCGGTATTCGGCGCCATCGGCGACCATCCCGATGGTCTTGGCGGCATGCAGGTGGGCGACTACATGTTATGGCAGACCTTCGCCGACACCAATACGCGCGCCGACGCCTCGCTGCAGCAGGGCCGCCCCGTATTCGAGTATGAGATCCTCGATGCGCGCACCTCGTTTTCGCTGATCCTCTACCTGCGCAAGGAGATCGTGACGCGCGAGGCCATGGAGCCGGCCTACAACCGCATCATCCGCGAGGAAGCCGCCACCGCCGCTTTTCACGGCATGAACGTCAAGGAACTCAAGTACGGCTGGTACCCCTCGGCCAGCGTCTCGCAGGAGCTTGCCCGCGAACGCGTCATCTTCGCCGGCGATGCCGCCTGCTGGACCACGCCGTGCGGCTGGGGCATGTCCTTCATTCTCAATAATTACCGCGATTTCTCCGCCAAACTCGACGAAGCCCTGCAAACCGACCGTCTTGGCCACAAGGCGCTGGCGGCGATCCCGCACTTCCGCTTCCGCGAGCGCGGCGAAGTCGTCCTCAACGCCGTGATGACGCACTTCCTGTCGAATGCGCC
Source organism: uncultured Sulfuricella sp. (assembly GCA_964384915.1). GTDB lineage: Bacteria > Pseudomonadota > Gammaproteobacteria > Burkholderiales > Sulfuricellaceae > Sulfurimicrobium. The sequence continues at coordinate 19,723 of CAYLMA010000020.1, forward strand.
GGCGCCGCTGCTCGACCGCTTCATCGACCTGTTCAACGCCGGCAACTCCAACCATATCGACCCGATTTACTGCGAAAAAGTCTTTACCCTCGACATCAGCGTCGAAGAGACGCGCATCGTCCTCGCGGCCATGCTCAAGGAGTTCCACCTGAAAGAACTGTTCGGCATCCTGCCGATGGCGGACTACGCGCTGCTGGTCGAGGAAGCTGCGTATTTCGTCGGCGAAGGCGTGATCGACGAAGTGCGCCACCTCCTGCACCGGGGCGGCGCCGAGCCCGAGGATGGCACGCGCAACCCCGGTTTCGACTTTGCCTAAACCGCCGCCCCACCCATGCTGACCCTGCCCGGCTACCGCGTCCTCGAGGAACTGCCTCGTCGCGGCGCCACTTTGCACTTCAGGGGCCTGCGCCGCGCCGACGGCGTTGCCGTCTCGATCCTCATGGCCGATGCGGGCAGCGAGGATGCGGAACGCCTCGCGCGCGAATATGCCATGGCTACGGGGCTGGATATCCGCGGCATCGTCGAGCCGCTGCTGTGCGAAAACCACGGCGGCCAGGTTGTCCTGGTGCGCGCCAAATGCGGCGGCCGCCCGCTTGCCGAACTGATCCCGCCGGGCGGCATGCCGTTTCCGGAGGCCCTGCGCATCGCCGCCTCCGCTGCCCGCACGCTCGATGAGCTGCATCGCCGTCAACGCCTTCACCTCGGCCTCACTCCCGACACGCTGTTTGCCGATCCGTCCGGCCATGCGTCCCTCACCGGCTTCGGCCAGGCGGAAAACCTGGCAGCGTCCAACCGCAAGCCAAGCCTGCCGCCGGACAATCCTGCCTACATGGCGCCCGAGCAGACTGGCCGCACCGGCGGTGAAATTGGCGTCGGCGCCGATCTCTATGCCCTCGGCGTCATCCTGTTCCAGCTCCTGACCGGCGAACTGCCATTTCGCGTCAAGGAAGCGCTCGAATGGTTCCATTGCCACATCGCCCGCGTCCCGGCTTCGCCGCGCGGCATCCGCCCGGCCATTCCGCAAGCACTGGAGCAGGTGGTGCTGAAGCTGCTCGCCAAGGCGCCGGAAGAACGCTACCGGAGCGCCACCGGACTGGCCTGGGATCTGCTCGACTGCGCTGCGCGCATCGAGGCCGGCGGCGACTGGGAGGGCTTCCGCCCCGGTGTGCGCGATGCGGCGCCGACGCTTGCCCTCCCGGCGCATCTTTACGGCCGCGAAAGCGAACGCCAAACCCTGCTCGACGCCTGGCATCGCGCCGTCGCCGGACGCGCCGGACTGCTGCTGGTGTCCGGCCCGGCCGGCCTCGGAAAATCTTCCCTGGTCGAGGAATTGCAACCGTCGGTCGGCCGCGACGGTGGGTATTTCATCGCCGGAAAATTCGACGTGCGTAACCGTGCCACGCCCTACTTTTCGCTGATCCAGGCCCTCCATGAGCTTATTCGCCAAGTGCTGGCCGAACCGGATGACCGGCTTGCCTATTGGCGCGATAAACTGCAAGCGACGCTCGGCGCCAATGGACAGGTCATCATCGACACCATCCGCCAGGCTGGGCTGGTGCTCGGCCCACAGCCGCCATTGCAGGAACTGCCGCCAGCCGAAACAAAAATCCGCTTCCAGCGCAGCCTGCACGACTTCATCTGTGCCTTCGCCGAAGCAGACCACCCGCTGGTGATCTTTCTCGACGACCTGCAATGGGCCGACACACCATCGCTGGAATTGCTGAGCCACCTGTTGAACGACGCGGATACTCGGCACCTGCTCGTGGTCGGCGCCTACCGCGACAACGAGGTGGATGCGGCCCACCCGCTGCGTGGCGCCCTGGAACAGATGTCCGCCGCGGGGGTGCCGTGCACCGTCATCAAGCTTGCCGCCCTGGACAGGGACGCAGTGGCGGCGCTGCTCGACGACACGCTGCACACCCCCGATGCCGGGCAACTTGCGGAACTGGTCCGCACCAGGACCGCCGGCAATCCGCTGTTTGTGCGCCAGTTCCTGCTCGACCTGTGCGACAAGGGGCTGCTGGCTTTCGACGCCCAGACAGGCGGCTGGACCTGGGACATGGCGCAGATCAGTGCGGTCGAACTGGGCGACGACGTCGCCGAACTGATGGCGCAACGCCTGCTGCGGCTTTCCCCGCCAGCCCAGCACGCCCTGCGGATCGCCGCCTGCATCGGCAACCGTTTCGCCATCGCCACGGTTGCGGCAGTAGCCGGATGTGGCAGGGACGATATTGCCGCCGTGCTCGCGGAAGCGATCCGGGAAGGCATGATTGCAGTGGCGCATGGCGCGGGCACGGCCGGAGAAGACATCTTCCGCTTCGGCCACGACCGCATCCAGCAGGCAGCCTACGCCATGCTGGGCGAGAGCGAACGCGCCTCGCTGCACCTTGCGGCCGGGCGGGCGCTGCTGGCTCAAAGCGACTTGAAAAGCGATGCGGTATTCGATATCGCCAACCAGTTCCAGTTCTGCCTCGACTTGATCGCCGTCGCGTCCGAGCGCCGGCAGCTGGCGACGGTCTACGCCCAGGCGGGAATGCGGGCGAAGGCGACGGCGGCCCATGAGGCCGCCCGCGCCTATCTCGAAACCGGCGCAAAACTCGCCGGAGACGGCTTGTGGCAGAGCGACCCGGCGCTGGCCATGCAGCTTTTCACCGACCATGCCGAATGTGAATTCCTGTGCGGCAATGCCGACGCCGCCGAGACGCTGTTCGGCCGCGTGCTCGAACGTGCTCGCGATGCCGGCGACATTGCCCGCCTCCATGTGCTGCGCATGCACCTTTACTTCAGCAGGGGGCGCAGCGACCGCGCCCTGGCCGAAGGCCAGCTGGGCTTGCAGCGGCTGGGCGTACAGCTGCCATCCGCGCCGGGGAAGGGTGCCCTGGCGCTGGAGCTGGCCCGCATCGCAGCGGGCCTGAGAGGCCGCCGCATCGAGGACCTCGCCGCCCTGCCGGCCATGACCGACCCCATGCAACAGGCCGTCATGCAGCTCTATATGAACATGACGGTGGCCGCCTATTTCGTTAACCGCGACCTGCTTGCGCTCATCGCCATGCGCATGGTTTCCCTCTCCATGCGCCACGGCAATACCGGGACTTCGGCCTACGCCTACGTCACTTTCGGCATGGTCATCGGCGGCGGCTTCGGACGCTACCGCGACGGTTTCCGCTTCGGCGAGCTGGGGCGCCAGCTCGGCGAGGACTCCGGCGACGTCCGTTATCGTGGCCTGTCGCTTGCCGAGTGCGGCATTTTTACCGGCGCCTGGGGGCAGCCGCTGGGGGAAAGTGTCGCGCAATTGCGCCGCGCCCGCCACGACCTGCTCGACTGCGGCAACCTGATGATGGCCAATTACGCCGCCATCGCCACGGTATTCGCGCTCGACGGCAAGGGCGAGGCCTTGCCCGCGCTCGCCGCGGAGGCGCTGCGCCAAGGCGAATTCGTGGGCAAGATCGGCTTCCACGAAAGCGCGCATTACTTTCTCTCGGCCCAGCGCAAGGTGCTTTGCCTGCAAGGCGACACCGAAGCGCCGGGCAGCTTCGCCGGCACCGGCTACGACGAGGCGCGGCACCTGGCCGAATTGCACGGTCTGAAGGAGCAGACAGCGCTGGCCTGGCACCTCGTCAACCGCCTTCAGTGCGCCTATCTTTTCGGGCAGCACGAATCGGCCAAGGCCGCTGCAGACGAACTGGAGGCCATGCGCGAGATCTCCATCGCCCAGCTCTATGTGCCGCGGCAACTGTTCTACGCCGCGCTGGCCGAGCTGGCGCTGGCAGCCGGCAAGAGCGGCCCGACGCGACGCGGGCACCTGCGCGCGGCGGCCAGGCACATGCGCCGATTGCGCGCGCTGGCCGAGAGTTGCGCGGCCAATTACCGCCACCTTGACCTGCTGCTGGCGGCCGAATGCGCCGCCGTGAACGCGGATGTTTCCGCCGCGCAACGCTTCGGCCTGGCGCTCAAGGCGGCGGCGGAAAGCGGCCACACGCATGACTGGGCGCTGGCCAACGAGCGGGCCGCCGCCTGCTTTCTGCGCCAGGGCCTCAAGACCGCTGCCAGCCAATACCTGCGCGACGCCTGTCACGGCTACCGCCAGTGGGGCGCCGGCGCGCTGGCGCAGGCCATCGAACAGCGCCATGCCGGCATCGCCCTGCCCGCCGCAGCCGCGGGCACGGCACCGATGCCCATCGACATGGCCGCTGTCATCGATGCATCCCAGGCGCTTTCCGGTGAAATCGAATTCGGCGGGCTGGTGCGCCGCCTCATGGAAATCCTTGCGACCCATGCCGGCGGCGCGCGCGTGGTATTCATCCTCAAGCGCGACGGCGGATTCCAGATCGAGGACGAGTGGCGCGCCGGCGAGGAATCACCGCGCTGCGCCGGGCCGGTTCCCCTCGAACACTGCGTCGACATCGCCCATACGGTGGTGCAGTACGCGGCGCACACGCAATCCGACGTGGTCATCGACGATGCTTCGCGCGACAACCCCTTTGCCATGGACGCCTACCTGGCGGGCGGCCGCCAGAAATCCGTGCTGTGCCAGCCCATCGTCCGCCACGGCAGCCTGCTCGGGCTGATCTACATGGAGAACCCGCTGCTGCGGAGCGCCTTCCACCACGAACGCCTGCGCGTGCTGCACCTGCTGGCTTCGCAACTGGCGATCTCCATCGAGAATGCCGGCCTCTACGAGCGTCTGACGCGGGCATCGCAGCATCTGGAGGAAGCGAATCGCGGCCTTGAGGAGAAGGTCGCCGCACGCACGAGCGAGCTCTCCGACGAAATTGTGGAGCGCAAGCGCGTGGAGGCGGCACTGCGCGAGGCGACGGAAGCCGCCGAAGCGGCCAACCGGGCGAAGAGCGCCTTCCTCGCCAACATGAGCCACGAAATACGCACGCCGATGAATGCAATTATCGGCTTGTCGCAACTGGCGCTGCGCACCGAGCTGACGACCAGGCAATATGCTTACCTGAAGAAGATCGACAGCGCCGCCGAGCTGCTGCTCGGCCTGATCAACGACATCCTCGACATGGCCAAGATCGAGGCAGGCAAGATGAGCCTGGAATCCATCGCCTTCAACATCGACGACGTCATGGCCCAAGTGGCCGACATCATGGAAATGGCTGCCCACGAGAAAGGGCTGGAACTCGTCATGCACCGCTCGCGCGATATCCCCTGCAGGCTGATGGGCGATCCGATGCGCCTGGGACAGATCCTGCTCAACTTGGCCAACAATGCGGTCAAGTTCACAAGCAGGGGCGAAATTTCGCTGGCCGTAGAGCGCGAGCACTTCGATGAGGCGGCGGGCGATATCGTGCTGCGCTTTTCCGTTACCGATACCGGCATCGGCCTCAGCAGCGAGCAGCTTGCCCGGCTGTTCCAGCCCTTCACCCAGGCCGACATGTCGGTCACGCGCACCCACGGCGGCACGGGGCTGGGGCTGACCATCGTCAAGCAACTGGCGCAGCTCATGGGTGGCAGCGTCAAGGTCGTCAGCACCCCTGGGGCCGGCAGCAACTTTTCCTTCACGGCGCGCTTCGGCGTGGTGCCGGCCCAAGCAGACGTCGAAGCCGCGGCAACCCCGGACTACTCCGCCATGCACGTCCTGGTTGTCGATGACAACGACAGCGCCCGGCTGGCCTTGCGGCACCTCCTCGAAACAGCCGGCTGCCGTGTAACCGCCGTTTCAGGCGGCGCCGAAGCCATCGCCGCGCTGCGCGCCGCCGGTTCTGCGGCGCCCTGCAAACTGGTGCTGATGGACTGGAACATGCCGGACATGGATGGCATCGAAACCGCGCAGCGCATCAAGCGCGACCCGTCCATTGCGGAACGGCCGGTCGTGGTCATGGTCACCGCCTATAGCCGCGATGAAGTGACGGCGCGTGCGGCGCACCTGGAAACCGCCATCGACGCCTACCTGCTCAAGCCGGTCAAGCCCGCGGCGCTGTTCGACGCCATCGCCGGCCTTTTCGGGCTGGCACAAGCCAAGGCGCCGCTACCCGCCGCCCAGGCCAGGCTCGAACCGGTGGCGGACACGCACTTCAGCGGCAGCCGCATCCTCGTGGTCGAGGACAATGCCTACAACCAGCTCGTGGCGCGCGAACTGCTCGAAGGCGCCGGATTCACGGTGGACATCGCCGAGAATGGCCGCGAAGCCATAGCCCGGGCGCTGCATGCCGCCCTGCCCTACGACGCCGTGCTCATGGACGTGCAGATGCCGGTGATGGACGGCTGGGCCGCCACCCGCGAGCTGCGGCAGCACGAACGCAGCCATGCGCTGCCCATCATCGGCATGACCGCCTACACCATGAAGGAGGATCTCGACCGCTGCCGCGATGCCGGCATGGACGAGGTCATCACCAAACCCGTGCGGATCGACAAACTGCTCAAGCTGCTGGCGAACCACTTGCAGCCGAATTCGGAGCCGGCGCGGGCGGCCGCCGCCGCTTCGCCCCCGCCCCCGTTCGAGAATCCCACCGGAGCGGTCGTGCTCAACGAGAAAGCCGCCTTGCGTTGGCTGGGAAACAACCGTGAACTCCTCAGCCGCCTGATGAAAGAGTTCCGCGACAAGGAGGCTGGCGGCGCGCAGGCGCTGCAACAGCTGATCGAGGCCGGCAGACTGGAGGACGCCGACAGGTTTGTCCACGGCATCCGGAACACGGCCCTGGTCCTTGGGCTGGAACGCTTCACCGAGGTGGCGGGGGAAATCGAAAGGGCGCTACGCCAGAACAAGCAGCAGCGCTACGAGGCGCTGCTCGCGCCTTTCGCGCAAGAACTGGACGAATCAATCCTGGCCTGCTCGCGGCTGCTCGATGCGCAGCCGGGCACGGCATCCGCCCCGCCGCCGGACACTTCGGCCATGCCTCCGCCCGATATCCTGCAGCCGCTGCTGGATGAATTCTCCAATCTGCTTGAGCGCAACCACATGGATGCGTTGAAGCTCATGCCACGCCTGTACCAGATGCTGCAAGACACCCGGCATGGCATCGTCGTCGCCGAAATCCGCACCAGTCTGGACGAACTGGACTTCAGCGGCGCCCGGCTCCATTTCAGGGAGCTGGCCGAGGCTTATCGTGCGGAAGAACTCGCCGATTTAAAAACTTGATTCGAACCACGGAGGGCACCGAGTAAGGCAATCTTAGGTCTTCTACGAGTTCAACCAACGGGTGCAATCCAAGAGACATGCAATCCATTTTTTAACCCGGATTATCCATTAGGACGCGAGATGATGGCGAGGTGGATTGCGAGACAGTTTTGTTGCTTGGGCAAAGTGTGCGGCATACCCGATGGCTGAGCCGTCCAAATTCATTAACGCCTTGTTTTGCGAGTTGGGCAATAAACCGCCCATCCCTGCCTGCCCCGCTTCCTTTGCGAACCATTGCGTCCTTTGCGGTGAAAGGAGGTTTGCAGGCTAATTTTTAAGGTATAAATCCTTGCACAAAGAACATTCGGCATTTACTAAATTACCGGTGCGATCAGAGTCAAGGTTGGGAAATAGGATGCATAGCGCCGCGTATCTCGTGTCAAAAGAGGATGGCCCGAAACGGCCGCGTGCGCGCCGATGAAAAAATCAGCGAGGACATTGCTCTTTTGGCCCCCTTGCCGACGGTAGCGCACAAACGCCTTGCCTGCCAGAAACAGGGCTGGGCGGGGAATCTCAATCATGGCTAACCCCAAGTCATCGAGGGTCTGATCCAGCGCCTCCACGGCGGAGAAAGTCAGCGACAGTTCTGCGTAGATGATCGGATTGATTGCCAGCCGATGAATCTTCGACTGGGCGCGCAATTGACTGATTGACCAGTCGGCCCATTCCGGATCGTCCTCCAGAACGTCGACCAGCACGTTGGTATCGACCAGCAGCATCAATCCTCACCGCGCAGCAGGGCCATCAAATCGTCTGTTCGCCACTTCACGTCGGCCTTGCCGCGTGCCGCCTCGAAACGGTCGGGCTTGCTGCCGGGGCGGGGGGGTAGCTTGTGAATCACTACATCACCGTCACGATTGACAGCAAAATCCACTGAGCAGCCCGGCACCAGGTTCAGGGCATCGCGAATCTGCTTTGGAATTGTGACCTGGCCTTTACTGGTGAGCGTTGTCGACATGAAATGCCTCCACTTGTATTACATAAGTGTTTATTGTAATACTCTCGGGACGCGCAACGCAATCGGGTTTGTATTTTGCGAAATCAGCCTGGTTTTTCCGCGCAAAATCCCATGCTCACGCGCTCCAAGCCGGCCAGATCGCGGATTGACTCCACCCCTGAAAATCCCTGCCGGCGCAATATTTCGCGGCAGCTTTCACCCTGGTTGTAGCCGTGCTCGAACAACAGCCATCCGCCCGGCATGAGATACTGCGGCGCGGCGGCGGCGATGCGCCGGATGTCGTCCAGGCCGTCCGCCCCGGAGGCCAGCGCGGACGGGGGCTCGAAGCGCACATCACCGTGCTTTAGGTGCGGGTCTGCGGCTGCCACGTAGGGCGGGTTGGAAACGATGAGATCGAATATTTCGGCATCCAGCGCATCAAACCAATCGCTGTGCAGGAGGCGCAGATTAGGCGCTTCCAGCCGAGCAGCGTTGTCGCGCGCCACGGCCAGCGCCTCCTGTGACTGATCCAGCGCCGTGACTTCCGCCAGCGGCCGGCTCCTGGCGATGCTGATGGCGATGGCGCCGCTGCCGGTGCCGAGATCGAGCACCTTGCAGGGCCGGTTTTCCGGAATGCGCGCCAGCGCCAGCTCAACCAGCAGTTCAGTCTCGGGGCGCGGGATCAGCACTGCGGACGTGGTTTTGAATTCCAGCCCGAAGAATTCCCGGCATCCGACGATGTAGGCAATGGGCTCGCCCGCGAGACGGCGGGTCAGCAGGTCTGTGTAGCTTTGTGCGGCGGATTCCGCCAAGGCATCGCGGTCATGGCCGATGAGCCAGGAACGCACCACGCCGAGCGCGTGGCAGAGCAGGATCTGGACTTCCAGCCGGGATTCGCGCGGGTCGAGGCCAAGGGCTTGTTGCAGCTTCCGGCTGTCCTGCGCCAGGATTTCAGCCACCTTCATGCTACAACCCGTAATTCATTAAATGCTTTTCCACACGCAATCAACCCTCCCCGGCCAGGCTGGCCAGCAGTTCCGCCTGGTGCTCGGCCATCAGCGCGCCGCTGAGTTCGTCCATGTCGCCGTCCATGATCTGGTCGATCTTGTACAACGTCAGGTTGATGCGGTGGTCGGTGATGCGCCCCTGCGGGAAGTTGTAGGTGCGGATGCGCTCGGAGCGGTCGCCGCTGCCGATCAGGGATTTGCGCGTGGCGGCTTCCTTGGCGTTGCGTTCGCGCATCTGCACGTCCATGATGCGCGCCGCCAGCACGCTCATGGCCTGGGCCTTGTTCTTGTGCTGCGAGCGGTCGTCCTGGCATTCCACCACGATGCCGGTGGGCAGGTGGGTGATGCGGATCGCCGAGTCGGTCTTGTTGATGTGCTGGCCGCCGGCGCCCGAGGCGCGGAAGGTGTCGATGCGCAAGTCGGCGGGGTTGAGGTTGACCTCGGCCAGCTCGTCCGCCTCCGGCATGATGGCGACGGTGCAGGCGGAAGTGTGGATGCGGCCCTGCGTTTCGGTGGCCGGGACGCGCTGCACGCGGTGCCCGCCGGACTCGAACTTGAGCTTGGAATAGGCGCCCTGGCCGATGATCTTGGCGATGATTTCCTTGTAGCCGCCCATCTCGCCGGGGCTTTCCGAGACGATTTCCACCTGCCAGCGCTGGCGCTCGGCGTAGCGCGTGTACATGCGGAACAGGTCGCCGGAGAACAGCGCCGATTCGTCGCCGCCGGTGCCGGCACGGATTTCCAGGAACACGTTGCGCTCGTCGTTGGGATCCTTGGGCAGCAGCAGTTTCTGCAGATCGAGTTCAATCTGCTCTAGCCGCGCCTTGCCTTCCTCGATTTCCGCTGCGGCGAATTCCTTCATTTCCGGGTCGGACAGCATCTCCTGGGCATCGCGCATGTCCTGCTCGCACTGCTGCCAGGCATGGTATTGCGCCACCACCGGCGTGATGTCGGCATGCTCGCGCGTGAGCTTGCGGTAGTTGTCCATGTTGCTGGTGATGTCGGCGCTGGAAAGGAGCAAATTGAGCTCCTCCAGCCGCTCGCTCAGGGAGGCGAGCTTGGCCAGGATGGAAAGTTTCATGGGCTATTCAATTTCTGGCAAAAAACGATTTACCGCAAAGGACGCTAAGGAGCGCAAAGGAATTCAAGTGCGAGGACATGATGACTGTTTTCCTTCGCGAGCCTTCGCGTCCTTTGCGTTGAAAAAATTGCACATCCGGCGTTCCTGGAATCCGAACCGGATTTATTCGTGATGTATTTGGTAAAGCCTGCGCAGCATGGCTTCGAGCTGCAGGCGATCTTCGCCGCTGGCGTGGCTCAGCGCGTGGCTGGGGTTGTGCAGGAACTTGTTGGTGAGCGCCCGCGCCATCAGCTCCATCACTTCCTGCGGGTTCTCGCCGCGCGCCAGCATGCGCTGGGCGTGTTCCAGTTCCTGGCGGCGCACGCGGTCGGCATGGTCGCGCAGGGCGCGGATGGTCGGCACCACTTCGCGGTTTTCCATCCACTCCACGAAGCTGCGCACGCGCGACTCGACGATGGCCTCGGCTTCGGCGGCCGCGACCTGGCGGCTGTCCATGCCCTCCTGCACCACTTGGGAAAGGTCGTCCACGCTGTAGAGGAAAACGTCATCCATTTCCGCCACCTCTTCCTCGATGTCGCGCGGCACGGCGAGATCGACCATGAACATGGGGCGGTGCTTGCGCGCCTTGATGGCGCGCTCCACCATGCCCTTGCCCAGGATCGGCAGCGGGCTGGCGGTGGAGGTGACGATGATGTCGTAGGCGGCGAGGTGGTCGGGCAGGTCGTTGAGGGTGATCGCGCCGCCGCCGAAGCGCTGCGCTAAGGTAGCGGCGCGCTCCAGCGTGCGGTTGGCGACCAGGATGTGCTTGGGATGCTGGGCGGCGAAGTGGTTGGCGCACAGCTCGATCATTTCGCCCGCGCCGATGAACAGCACGTTCTGCTCGTGGATGCTGGGGAAGATGCGCTGCGCCAGGCGTACCGCGGCGGCAGCCATGGACACGGAATTGGCGCCGATGGCGGTGGTGCCGCGCACTTCCTTGGCGACCGAGAAGGTGCGCTGGAACAGCTTGTGCAGCAGCGTTCCCATGGTGCCGGCCTGCTCGGCGGTCCTGACCGCCTGCTTGAGCTGGCCGAGGATCTGGGTTTCGCCCAGCACCATGGAATCCAGTCCGCTGGCGACGCGGAAGGCATGCTTCACCGCGTCCTGCCTGGGCAAGGTATAGAGATAGGGCTCGATGGCGTGAGTCTTGAGCTGGTGGAAATCGGCCATCCACTCGATCGCCTGCTGCGGCTCGTCGGTATTGCAATACACCTCGGTGCGGTTGCAGGTGGAGAGGATCGCCGCTTCCTTCACCGGGCGATGATCGACCAGGTCCAGCAGGGCATGCTTCACGCTTTCGGCATGGAACGCCACCTGCTCGCGGATGGCGAGGGGCGCGGTATGGTGATTAATGCCGAAGGCGAATAGCTGCATTTAATAAATTTGACCCGTTAAATGGCTGAAAGTATACCGGAAATCAGCGTCGAGAATAACGTTTTCAAGATACGAAACGCGCAACCAGTCCTTGCGAAAAATTTCCCGGCGGCAAGGGGATGCGCACCGTCCAGCCGCTGCCCGGCGCGGCATCGATGGCCTCGCCTTCCAGGTTTTCCATGCGCTCCAGCTGCACCACACGGTTGCCGGACGGCAGCAGCAGCTCCAGCCTGTCCCCCACCACGAAGCGGTTCTTGACGCTGATCTCGGCCATGTTGCTGGCGGCGTCGAAGCCCACGATGTCGCCCACGTACTGGCTCTTGGCGCTTTCCGAATAGCCGCGCATGTAGTTCTGGTGCTCGGCGGTATGGTGGCGCTGGTAGAAGCCGTCGGTATAGCCGCGGTTGGCCAGGGTTTCCAGCGAGGACATATGGTTCAGGTCGAACGCCCGCCCCGCCAGCGCATCGTCGATGGCCTGGCGGTAGACCTGCGCGGTGCGCGCGACGTAATAGATCGACTTGGTGCGGCCTTCGATCTTGAGCGAGTCGATGCCCATCTTGGTCAGGCGCTCGACGTGCTCGACCGCGCGCAAGTCCTTGGAGTTCATGATGTAGGTGCCGTGCTCGTCTTCCATCACCGGCATCAGTTCGCCCGGGCGGTTCTGCTCTTCCAGCAGGTACACCTTGTCCGCCAGCGGGTGGCGCGGCAGGCTGCCGCAATCCGACAAGGCGCTCTCCTGCATCTGCGCCGAGAAGTCGGCGCGGATCACCCCGGCCGCATCTTCCTCGCCCTCGTGCACCTTGTAGTCCCAGCGGCAGGAATTGGTGCAGGTGCCCTGGTTGGGATCGCGGTGGTTGAAATAGCCGGACAAGAGGCAGCGGCCCGAATAGGCGATGCACAGCGCGCCGTGGACGAACACTTCGAGCTCCATGTCCGGGCACAACTGGCGGATTTCCTCGATCTCGTCGAGCGAGAGCTCGCGCGACAGGATCACGCGCGTCAGGCCCATGCTTTTCCAGAACTTCACCGCGGCGTAGTTCACGGTATTGGCCTGCACCGAAAGGTGGACCGGCACCTCCGGCCACTTCTCGCGCACCATCATGATCAGGCCGGGGTCGGCCATGATCAGGGCGTCGGGATGCATGGCGATGACCGGCTCCATGTCGGCAAGATAGGTCTTGACCTTGGCGTTGTGCGGCATGAGGTTGCTGGCGACGAAGAATTTCTTGCCCAGGGCATGTGCTTCCGCGATACCGGTTTCCAGTTGCTCCAGCTTGAATTCATTGTTGCGCGCGCGCAGGGAATAGCGCGGCTGGCCCGCATACACGGCATCGGCGCCGAAGGCATAGGCGGTGCGCATTTTTTCCAGCGAACCGGCGGGAAGGAGAAGTTCGGGTTGTTTCATTGGGTGTTAAAATCATGCAAAGGAAAAAATTATACCATCCCCTATGAACCCGCCCTCTTTCATCCACCTCCGCCTCCACAGCGAGTATTCCATTACCGACGGCATCGTGCGCCTGGACGCGGGCAAGGACCATGCCTGCCCGCCGGTGGAGCGCGCCAAGGCCGACGGCATGCCCGCCCTGGCGCTGACCGACCTGAACAGCCTGTTCGGCATGGTGAAGTTCTACAAGGCGGCGCGCAGCAGCGGCGTCAAGCCGCTCATCGGCTGTGACGTATGGATCGAGAACGAAGCCAACCGCGACCAGCCGGGCCGCCTGCTGCTGCTGTGCCAGAACCGGAAAGGCTATGGCAACCTGTGCGAACTGCTGTCGCAGGCTTTCCGCGGCAACCAGCACCGCGGCCGGGCGGAAATCCGCAAGGAATGGCTGGCCTCCGGTTTCGGCGAGGGGCTGATCGCCCTGTCCGGCGCGCACCTGGGCGACGTCGGCCAGGCGATTCTGAACGGCAACGAGGCGCAGGCGCGCCAGTTGGCCCAGGCATGGGCGCAGTGTTTTCCGCAGCGTTTTTATCTCGAACTGCAACGCCCCGGCTCCAACGCGGCGGAAGAATACGTGCAGCAGGCGCTGGTCCTGGCCGGGGAGCTCGACCTGCCGGTGGTGGCGACCCACCCGATCCAGTTTCTCGACCAGGACGATTTCCGCGCCCACGAGGCGCGCGTGTGCATCGCCGAGGGCTACGTGCTGGGCGACCAGCGGCGCCCCAAGCATTTTAGCGAGCAGCAGTATTTCAAGACCCAGGCCGAGATGGCGGAACTCTTCGCCGACATTCCCGAGGCGCTGGAAAACACGGTCGAGATCGCCAAGCGCTGCAACCTGACGGTCGAGCTGGGCAAGAGCAAGCTGCCGCTGTTCCCCATCCCCGCGGGCATGACGGAAAGCGAATACCTCATCAAGCGCGCCGAGGATGGGCTGGCGGTGCGCATGCAGGAACTGTACCCGGACGCGGCCAAGCGCGCCGAGCAGTATCCCACCTACACCGAGCGGCTCAAGTTCGAGACCGACACCATCATCCAGATGGGCTTCCCCGGCTACTTCCTGATCGTGGCGGACTTCATCAACTGGGCCAAGCACAACGAGGTCCCGGTCGGGCCGGGGCGGGGCTCCGGCGCCGGTTCGCTGGTGGCCTACAGCCTCGGCATCACCGACCTCGACCCCTTGCGCTATGCCCTGCTGTTCGAGCGCTTCCTCAACCCGGAACGGGTGTCCATGCCCGACTTCGACGTGGATTTCTGCCAGGAAACGCGCTACAAGGTGATCGAGTACGTGCGCCGCCAGTACGGCGCGGACGCGGTGTCGCAGATCGCCACCTTCGGCACCATGGCGGCCAAGGCCGTGCTGCGCGACGTGGGGCGCGTGCTGGACATGCCCTACAACTTCTGCGACGGCCTCTCCAAGCTGATTCCCGCCCAGCCGGGCAAGTTCGTCAGCCTCGACCAGGCGCTGGAGGAAGTGCCGGAGCTCAAGGAGCGCTACGACAACGAGGAGGAAGTGCGCGAACTGTTCATCCTGGCGCGCAAACTCGAAGGCATGACGCGCAACGTCGGCATGCACGCCGGTGGAGTGCTGATCGCGCCCGGCAAGCTGACCGACTTCTGCCCGCTGTATGTGGCTTCCGGCGCCGACGCCGTGCCGGTATCGCAGTTCGACAAGGACGACGTGGAAGCCGTCGGCCTGGTGAAGTTCGACTTCCTCGGCCTCAGGAACCTGACCATCATCGAACTGGCCCTGAAATACCTCAAGCAGCTCGACCCGACTTTCACCGGCCCGCTCGACACCCAGCATTTCGACGACCCGGCGGCCTACGAAATCCTCAAGAAAGCCAATACCACGGCGGTGTTCCAGCTCGAATCGGACGGCATGAAGAAACTGCTGGCCAAGCTCCAGCCGGACCGCTTCGAGGACATCATCGCCGTGCTCGCGCTGTATCGCCCCGGCCCGCTCGGCTCGGGCATGGTGGACGACTTCATCCTGCGCAAGAAGGGCCTGCAGAAGATCGACTATTTCCACGAGGACCTGAAAGCCTGCCTCACGCCCACCTACGGCGTGATCGTGTACCAGGAACAGGTGATGCAGATCTCGCAGATCATCGGCGGCTACACCCTGGGTGGTGCCGACCTGCTGCGCCGCGCCATGGGCAAGAAGAAGGCCGACGAGATGGCCAAGCACCGCGAACTGTTCAGCAAGGGCGCGGAAGAGAAAGGCTACGGCGCCGAACTCGCCATGCGCCTCTTTGACCTGATGGAGAAGTTCGCCGAATACGGCTTCAACAAATCCCACACCGCCGCCTATGCCGTGGTCTCCTACCAGACCGCCTGGCTCAAGGCGCACCACACCGCCGCCTTCATGGCCGCCACCCTGTCCTCGGAACTGGACAACACCGACCAGCTCAAGGTGTTCTACGAGGACACCCTGGCCAACAAGGTCAAGGTGCTGGGGCCGGACATCAACGTTTCCAATTACCGCTTCGAGCCGGTTTCCAGGACCGAAATCCGCTACGGCCTGGGCGCGGTCAAGGGCACCGGCGAGCAGGCGGTGCTTTCCATCGAGGCCGAGCGCAAGGCCGGCGGCCCGTTCCGCGACCTGTTCGACTTCTGCCGCCGCGTCGACAAGCGCGTCGTCAACCGCCGCACCATCGAGGCGCTGGTGTGCGCCGGGGCCTTCGACGCCATCACCGACCACAGAGCTTCACTGCTGGCCTCGGTCGGCCTGGCGATGGAATCCGCCGAGCAGCACAACCGCTCGCTCAACCAGGCCAGCCTGTTCGGCGAGGATAGCGCCGGCGATTCCGCCGAGAACCTGGCGGAAGTCCCGCGCTGGGGTGAAGCGGAACAATTGCAGTATGAAAAGAAAAGCCTGGGCTTCTATTTCAGCGGCCACCCCTACGACAGCTACCGCAAGGAACTGTCCACTTTCATCCGCACCAGGCTCTCCGACCTGGCGCCGCAGCAGCAGCCGGTTTACCTCGCCGGCGTGATCTACACCATCCGCACCCAGATGACGCGGCGCGGCAAGATGGCCTTCATCACCCTCGACGATGGCAGCGGACGCCAGGATGTGTCGGTGTTCAGCGAACTGTTCGACAGCCATCGCGAGCTGCTCAAGGAAGACCAGTTGCTGATCGTGGAGGGCAAGGTGAGCAAGGACGACTACGCCGGCGGCTTCCGGGTGGTGGCGGAGAAGCTGCTTGACCTGGCCGGCGCGCGCACGCGCTTCGCCAAGGCCATGCTGTTGAAGTGCAACGGCGGCAGCGACGCGGGCAGGCTAAAGGACCTGCTGGCCCCCTACCGCAACGGCGGCTGCCCGGTGCGCATCGCCTACCGCAACGCCGGTGCCGCCTGCGAACTGCAACTGGGCGAAGCGTGGCGCGTCAGCCTGCATGATGAGCTGCTGAGTTCGCTGCACGAGCAATTGCAAAGGGAAAACGTGCAGATCGTGTATTGAGGCTTGAAAACCTGAACCGCGAAGACGCGAAGGCGCAAAGAAAAACCCAGAAGATTAATAACTTGTTCTATGCGACTGACATGGGAATCAGTCATATCTTTGATGGTTTTTTTCTCTGCGCCTTCGCGCCTTCGCGGTTCAGGATTTTCCACTTTCAGCGCGCGGAAACACCACCACATGGTCCGCCTCCAGGCGGATGCCGATTTTCTCCCCATAGGCGTGGTTGTGGTGGCTGGGCACCAGGGACAGCACTTTCTGTCCGCTGGCGAGCTGCAGGGTGTAGAGGATGTCGGCGCCGCGAAAGGCCTTGTGCACCACTTCGGCCTGCATGGGGCTGGCGTCGTCGTGCACGATGTCGTCGGGGCGCAGCAGCACTTCCACCTGGCGCTGCTTGCGGCACGCTTCGGAAATGCTTCCCGCCAGCATGCCCAGCTCGGTTTCCACCTGTCCGCCATTCAAGGCGGCGCCCGGAATCAGCACGCCCTCGCCGATGAAATCCGCGACGAAGCGGCTGGCGGGCTGGTGGTAGAGGTTGTAGGCGCTGTCCCACTGCTGCAGCACGCCCTGGTGCATGACGCCGATCTCGTCGGCAATGGCGAAGGCCTCGTGCTGGTCGTGGGTGACGATGAGCGCGGTGGCGTTCTGCTGCTTGAGGATGTCGCGCACTTCCTGGCCGAGACGCTCGCGCAGTTCCACGTCGAGGCTGGAAAAAGGCTCGTCCAGCAGCAGCAGCGCGGGGCACGGCGCCAGGGCGCGGGCCAGCGCCACGCGCTGCTGCTGGCCGCCGGAGAGTTGGTGCGGGAATTTGCGCCCGCTCTCCGGCAGGCCCACCACTTCCAGCAGCTCCGCCACGCGCCGGGCCTGTGCCTGCCGCTCCATGCCGTGCAGGCCGAAGGCGATGTTGTCCGCCACGCTGAGGTGGGGAAACAGGGCGTAATCCTGGAACACCATGCCGATGCGCCGCTGCTCGGGCGGGAGCATGAAGCCGGGCCGGCTCACGCCGGCGCCGCTGAGAATGATTTCGCCGCCGCTGACCGGCTCGAAGCCGGCCACGCCGCGCAGCACGGTGGTCTTGCCGCAGCCGGAGGGCCCCAGCAGGCAGCCTATGGTGCCCTGGAGCAGGGTGAAGGAAAGCCCCTTCACCACCGCCTGGCTGCCATAAGCCTGGCGCATCTCACGCACCTCCAGCAACGGCGCGCCGGGAACGGGGACAGGGCATTGCATGGATCGAGTCATGAGGATTTTTCCGAGTGTTTTACCAGCAGGGCGATCGGCAGCAGGCCGGCCAGCACCAGCGCCACGGCGGGCAGGGCCGCGCGCTCCCATTCGCCTTCCGAGGTCATTTCGAAAATGCGCAGCGCCAGCGTGTCCCAGCCGAAGGGGCGGGTCATCAGGGTGATCGGCATTTCCTTCATGACATCCACGAATACCAGCGCCGCAGCCGACAGCAGGCCGCCCCGCAGCATCGGCAGATGCACGCGGCGCAACATGGCGAGGCCGGAAACGCCGAGGCTGTGCGCCGCCTCGTCGAGGTTGCGGGTGACGCGCTGCATGGCGCTGTCGAGCGGGTTGAAGCCCACCGCCAGGAAGCGCGTGAGATAAGCCGGCAGCATGACCAGCAAGGTGCCTTGCAGGATCAGGCCGGTGTCGATGCCGAACCAGTTCCTGGCCGCGGAAATGAGCTGCTGGTCGACCCAGGCCAGGGGGATGACGATGCCCACCGCCAGCACCGGTCCGGGCACCGCGTAGCCCAGCGTGGCGATGCGCACCATGGCGCGCGTCCAGTTGTCATTGTGGCGGCGCTGGGCATAAGTCAGCACCAGCGCGGCAACGACCACCAGCCCGGCGGCCAGGGCGCCCAGCGAGAGCGAATGCCAGAGGAAGCCCAGGTAGCGCGCGTCCAAATCCTGCGCCAGCACTTTTTCCGCCCACAACAAGAGCTGCGCCACCGGGATGACGAAAGCCACCAGCAACACCAGGGCCGCCAGGCCGCTGGCCAGCCAGGCGTTAGGCCCCTTCAGGACGATTCTTTCCATCCGGGTATGGCGTCCGGCCTGGGTGAAGCGCAGCCCCCGGCGCGACAACTGCTCCGCGGCAAGCAGGGCGAAGACCAGCAGGATCAGCACCGAGGCGAGCTGGGACGCGCCCTGCAGCGAAAACAGGCCGAACCAGGTCTTGTAGATCGCGGTGGTGAAGGTGTCGTAATTGAACACCGCCACGGTGCCGAAGTCGGCCAGCGTTTCCATCAGGGCCAGCATCAGGCCGGCCATGATCCACGGCCGCGCCATCGGCAGGGCCACTTTGAAGAACCCCGCCCTGCGGCTGTAGCCCAATGTTTGCGCCGCTTCCAGGGCAAGCCGGCCCTGGGTGAGGAAAGCGTTGCGCGCCAGCAGGTAAACGTAGGGATAGAGGGCCAGGCTCATCACCAGGATCACGCCCCCCGCCGAGCGGATGGGGGGAAAGGCCAGCGGCTCGCCGGCCAGTTCGCGCAGGGCGGTTTGCAGCGGCCCGGTGAAGTCGAGCAGGGCAACGTAGACAAAGGCCGTGACGTAGGCAGGCAGCGCCAGCGGCAAGAGCAGCGCCCAGGAAAAGAAGCGCCGCCCGGGGAATTCGCACACCGCGGTCAGCCAGGCCAGGCTGACGCCCAGGAGCGTGACGCCGAGCGCCACGCCCAGCACCAGGCGCAGGGTATTGCCGAGCAGGCCCGGCAGCACGTGGTCCAGCAGGTGCCGCCATATCTCGCGCTCCGGACTGAACAGCGATGCCAGCACCACCGCCAGCGGCACGATGATCAGGAGCGCGATGAAGGCCGCCGCCAGGCGCCAGCCGTGGCGCTTCATCTATAGCCGGCCCGGTCCATCAGTTTCACCGCCGCGGCCTGCAGCTCGCCCGCCTTGGCGACATTCAGCGGGTTCTGCCTGAAGCCGCCCCAGGCCGCCACCACCGGGTCAGCCTTGACGGCGGGGTTGACCGGATATTCCAGGTTCACGTCGGCGAACAGGTTCTGCGCCTTGGCGGAAGACAGCCACTCCAGGAGGGCCACGGCTTCCTTCTCGTGCTTGGCATGCTTGACCACGCCCGCGCCGGAAATATTCACGTGCACCCCGCTGCCCTGCTGGTTGGGCCAGAAAATGCCCAGCGGCAGGCCGGCTTTCTTCTCCATCAGGCGGCCGTAGTAATAGGTGTTGGCGATGCCCACGTCGCACTGCCCGGCGGCAATCGCCTCCAGCATCTTGGTGTCGTCCGGGAACGGCTCGGTCGCGAGATTGGCGACCCAGGACTTGACCACCTGCTCGGCGCGGGCCTCGCCGTGCTCGGCGATCATCATCGCCACCAGCGACTGGTTGTAGACCTTCTTGGAAGAACGCAGGCACAGGCGGCCTTTCCATTTCGCGCTGCCCAGGTCTTCATAAGTGGACAGATCGGCGGGCTTCACCTTCTGGTTGTTGAAGAAAATGGTGCGCGCGCGCACCGACAGGCCGAACCACTGGCCGCCCGGATCGCGCAGGTGCGACGGCACGTTGGCATTCAGCACCTGCGACTGCACCGGCTTGAGCAGGCCTTCCCTGGCTGCTTCCCACAGGTTGCCGGCATCCACGGTGATCAGCATGTCGGCCGGGGTGTTCTGGCCCTCAGCCTTGAGGCGTTGCAGCAGCGCGCCTTCCTTGTCGGTGATGAACTTGACCTGCACGCCGCTTTCCTTGCTGTAGGCGTCGAACAGGGGCTTGATGAGCTGCTCGTTGCGGGCGGTATACACCACCACCTCAGCGGCGCCGGCCGATGCGGCGGCGAGACCGAGGAGGGCGCTGGCGAGCAGGGTCTTGAGGATTTTCATTGCGATCTCCGCGAAAGTAACAAAAAGTAACAATAGGTTATTAATGGAGGCCATTCTAACGCTAATGAGAATTGTTATCAACAAATAATTCCATTATTTCTGCATTGCCTTGCATCGAAACAACCGGCTTTATCTGCCAGCCCCCCAGAAATCAGTGCCAGAGACTTCCTCCCTCTTTAGCCGTTGATACAAACATGCCCTGCCGCGCCGGCTAATTTTCGCCTCAAATGTTTGAAGAAACAGCCTTACCCTGATGGCAAAGGAAAATATAAAAAAGTTGTTGCGCAGAAAATTATAATATTAGATAATTCTAATCAACACGGAAACGCTCATATCCCCTTTTGAGATTTTTGTGTTGTCTCCTCCATCCTCCTTTTTTGGTGGATTTCAAGCGCAGTTCGTGTGAACTGCGCTTTTTTTTTGCCCGCAGCGCAGCCCTCCCCCGGCAAAATGGTTCTTGCCGTGGCGAATGGCGCAGGCGCCGCAGAACCCCAGACCGCCGCCCAGGAAAAGTTGTGTTCCACATCACCTAGAACGACAGCGCCCGCGGCCTGCTCAACAATGCGCGCAACTTCCTCGATGCCTACGATGGCAAACCCAGGCTGGTGGTCGTAGCCAATGGCGGCGGCGTGGAGTTCCGCGTCTGCAACAACACCCTGTGCGCGCGCAAGATCGATCCCAAGACGCTGGTGGAAGGCATGCAATTAGTCCCGGCCGGCATTGTCGAACTCGCACGCCTGGCATCGCGCGAAGGCTACGTCTACATCAAGCCTTAGGGAACCCCTGAACAAGCGGCTGGTTTCTTGATCAGCCAGCAGTAGTGGATTTTCTTGTTGCGGAAATCCTCGGGCACGGTCTGGGCGGAAATATCCCTGACCTGGGTGGTCGCCAGCGCGGCGCTGTCGAGCTTGAAGCTGCGCAGGTTGGTGGAGAAAAACAGCTCGCCGCCGGGCGCCAGCAGTTCCAGGCAGGCGTTGATCAGCTTGGGATGGTCGCGCTGCACGTCGAGCACGCCCTGCATTTTCTTGGAATTGGAGAAACTGGGCGGGTCCATCACGATCAGGTCGAAGCTTTCACCCGCGGCGCGCGCCTGATCGAGATAGGCGAACACGTCGGCGCGCACCAGCCGGTGCCGCTTCAGGTCCATGCCGTTGAGCTCGAAGTTGCGCAGCGACCAGTCCTGGTAGGTGTTGCTCATGTCCACCGTCACCGAGCCGGCAGCACCGCCCGCCGCGGCATAGACGGTGAAGCTGCCGGTGTAGGCGAAGAGATTGAGGAAACGCTTGCCCGCCGCCCGCTCCTGCACCATGCGGCGCGTGATGCGGTGGTCGAGAAAGAGCCCGGTATCGAGATACGCCGCCAGGTTGACGACAAAGCGGTGGCCGCCTTCCTCCGCCACGAAATCCTCGCCCGTCGAGCCGGTTTTTTCGTACTGGCTTTCGCCGCGCTGGCGCGCACGGAGCTTGTAGGTAATGCTGCGGAGCGGCAGTTCGAGCGCTTCAGCGGCATTTTCCCTGACGTTCTCCACCCACAGCGCGTGCGCCTCGTCAGGCATCTGCCAGCCGGTGTCGAATTCCTGCAGATGCGCTTGGTCCTGGTAAACATCGACCGCCAGCGGGAATTCCGGGATGTCGCGGTCATACACCCGATAGCAGGAAATACCCTGGCGGCGCGCCCATTTGCCCCAGTGGCGGGCATTCTTGCGCAGGCGGTTGAGGAAGGCGGAAAAGTCGGACATTGGTTCCGGAAAATCATTAAACCACGGGGAACACGGGGTACACGGGGAAGTCAAGCGAGCCGATCGGCAATTGAATTTCCAACTCCCCCGTGTACCCCGTGTTCCCCGTGGTTAATCGCTTTTTGCAGTCACAAAACTGACGTGGTCAGTGCTTCATGCCCTTGTGATCGTGATCCATCGGCATCGGCGCTGCCATTGCCGCTTGGGGCTTGCGCACCTGGGCGTCGAAAGTCTTGCTGCTGCCGTCCTCGAAAGTGACGCTGATGGCCACTTTCTCGCCTTCCTTCAGGGGCTGCTTGAGGTCGATCAGCATGATGTGCAGGCCACCGGGCTTGAGCGCGGTTTCGGACTTGGCCTTGATTTCAATATCCTTGACCGGGCGCATCTTCATCATGCCCCCTTCCATGGTATGAGTGTGCAGCTCGGTGGCTTTGGACGCCGGGTTGTCGGCCTTGACCACCTTGTGGTCCTTGTCGTCATTGTTCTTCAACACGACGAAAGCGCCCGTCACCATCTGCCCCGGCGGGGCGAGACGCACGTAGGGATCAACGGCTGTCACGTTGTCGGCGGCAGTGCCGGCGGCGAAAGAAGGCATGGCAACTGTAAAGGCAGTTGCAACTGCGATTGTCAATAGTGTCAATTTCATGAACAACTCCTTGCTTGAATGAAAAGAAACGAACCCCTAGATGGTAAAGCGCCAGGGCTGTGGCGGATATGTGGCAAAATGCCGCACCGCAATCAGGCTTTCCCTAAACCGCCTCTTTTGCCCACGTATCCTTGAGCGTCACGGTACGGTTGAACACCAGTTTCTCACCGGGCCTGTGCTCGTGACGATCCGTGCAAAAATAACCCAGGCGCTCGAACTGGCAGCGCGTTTCCGGCGCCACGTCGCGCACGCAGGGTTCAACCCAGCCCTGCACCACCACGAGCGAACCTGCGTTGATGAATTCATGGAAATCGCGTTCCTTGTCAGCATCCGGCCGGGCCACGGTAAACAGGCGGTCATACAGGCGGATTTCCGCCGCCAGCGCATGCTCGGCCGAAACCCAGTGAATCACGCCCTTGACCTTGCGCCCCTGCGGATTCTTGCCCAGGGTTTCGCCATCCAGCGAACAACGCAGCTCGACCACCTTGCCCGCGGCATCCTTGACCACTTCATCGCACTTGATGACATAGCTGTAGCGCAGCCGCACTTCGCCGCCCGGCACCAGGCGCTGCCAGCCGGGCGGCGGCGTCTCGCTGAAATCGTCGGCCTCGATCCAGATTTCCCGTGCAATGGGCACGGAGCGGGAGCCGAACTCGGGGTGGTTGGGATGGAAGCCCGCCTCGCGCGACTGGGTTTCTCCCGCCACGAAATTGGAAAGCACCACCTTGAGCGGATTCACCACCGCCATTACGCGCGGCACGCTGGTTTCCATGTCCTCGCGGATGCAGCCTTCCAGCACCGCCATGTCGATCACGTTGTCGCTCTTGGAAATTCCGATGCGCCGCGCGAATTCGCGTATCCCCGCAGCGGTATAGCCGCGCCGCCGCATGCCTGTGATGGTGGGCATGCGCGGGTCGTCCCAGCCGGACACGCGCCTCTCGCTCACGAGCTGGTTGAGCTTGCGCTTGCTGGTGATGGTGTATTGCAGCTCAAGGCGCGAAAACTCGTACTGGCGCGGGTGGCAGGGGATGGTGATGTTGTCCAGCACCCAGTCGTAGAGCGGGCGGTGGTCCTCGAATTCGAGCGTGCACAGCGAATGGGTGATGCCTTCCAGCGCGTCGGAAATGCAATGGGTGTAGTCGTACATCGGGTAGATGCACCACTGGTCGCCGGTGCGGATGTGGTGGGCGCGGCGGATGCGGTAGATGGCCGGGTCGCGCAGGTTGATGTTGGGCGAGGCCATGTCGATCTTGGCGCGCAGCACCTTGCTGCCGTCGGGGAATTCGCCGCCTTTCATGCGCGCGAAGAGGTCGAGGTTTTCCGCCACGGAACGCTCGCGGTAAGGGCTGTTCCTGCCGGGCGCGGTGAGCGTGCCGCGATACTCGCGCATTTCGTCCGGCGTCAGGTCGCACACATAGGCCTTGCCGGCCTGGATCAGCTCCACCGCATAGCCATACAGCGCATCGAAATAGTCCGAAGCCCAGCGCACCTCGCCGTCCCACTGGAAGCCCAGCCAGCGCACGTCTTCCTGGATGGAATTGGCGTATTCCTCGCTTTCCTTCTCCGGATTGGTATCGTCGAAGCGCAGGTTGCACCTGCCCTTGAAATCCAGTGCCAGGCCGAAATTCAGGCAAATCGACTTGGCATGGCCGACGTGCAGATAACCGTTGGGCTCCGGCGGAAAGCGGGTGACGATGGTTTGATGTTTGCCGCTTTTCAGATCATCTTCGATGATGTTGCGGATAAAATGGGGGACAGGCTCGCGTTCACTACTCATGGCACTCATCTATTCTGGGCAATAAATAACGCCCCAATTCTACCCGAAAAACCCGCAAGGAATGGCATTCAAGCCCGGTTCTTGCTAGAATCCCCACGGTTAATATCCTGTTTTCGCGAGAGTTCCGATCAATGAACCGTTCCCGTCTGATTCCGCTGCTTTCTGCGCTTGCCGCAGCCTTGCTGATTTCCACCGCTCCTGCGCGCGCCGACGAGGCGCAGGAAATCAGCCGTATGCTGAAACAGGGACAACAGGAAAAAGCGCTGGAGCGCGCCAACAGCTTTCTCGCCACCCACCCCAAGGACGCCCAGGTACGCTTCATCAAGGGCCTGATCCTGACCGAACAGAACAAGACCAGTGATGCAATCAAGGTATTCACCAGCATCACCGACGATTACCCGGAACTGCCGGAGCCGTACAATAACCTGGCCGTGCTGTACGCCTCCCAGGGGCAGTACGAAAAAGCCAAAACCGCCCTGGAAATGGCAATCAACACCCACCCCAGCTATGCCACCGCCCACGAAAATCTCGGCGACATTTACGCCAAGATGGCGAGCCAGGCCTACGACAAGGCGCTGCAACTGGACAAGGGCAACGCCAATGCCCAGTCCAAGCTGGCGCTGATCAAGGATATCTTCTCCAAACAGGGCGTCCGTCCATCAGCCAGGCCAACCGTCGTGGCAAGCAGCGCGCCGGTTGCTGCAGCCGCCAAACCCGCACCCGCCCCGGCCCCCGTCGTCTCTGCGGCAAAAGCGCCCCCCCAGACTGAACCCGCCAAACCCCTGCCGGCAACAGCCGCGCCCATGCCGGCGGCCAAGCCCGTCGTGGAGCCCGCAAAACCACCAGCAGAGAAACCCGCGCCTGATGCCAAGGGCAACGACAACGCGTCCATACTGGCTACCGTCGAAGACTGGGCCCGCGCCTGGTCTGCCAAGAATGTTGACGCCTACCTGAAATTCTACGCCCCGGACCTGGTGCTCGCCAAAGGCGAGGGCCGCAAGAACTGGGAACAGACCAGGCGTGAACGGATCAGCAAACCAAAATCGATTTCTGTGACCATTGTTTCGCCCGAGATCAAAATGCTCGACGCCGGCAACGCCAAAATTACTTTCAAACAACATTATCGTGCCTCCAGCCTTAATAGCGAAACCTGGAAAACCCTGGTGATGGTCAAGTCAAACGGAAAATGGCTGATCCATGAAGAGCGTATTGGACGTTGATTAAAGGCAAATTAAAACATTTTACCCGCACGTTCCTGCTGTTGATGCTGGCGCTGACTACCGCGCCCGCCGGCGGAATGGGGGATCTGCTGCCGCCGCTGCAATATGCACGCAGCCACAGCAAAAACCCGGAAGCATTACTGGTCAACATTCTCCTCAAAATCCGGCACAATCAGCTCGACACCGCGCTTCGTGACGTAGATGCGCTGCTCGATATCAAGCCCAACTTCAGGCTCGCCCATCTGATCCGCGGCGATCTGCTCATGGCACGGGCGAATCCTCTGGCGTCATTTGGCGGCGCGGCAGGCGCGGAAGCGGAAAAAGTGGCGGATTTCCGTGAAGAAGCGCGCGTGCGCCTACAGCGCTACCTTGAGCAGCCGCCATTGGGAAAAATTCCCAAATATCTGCTGCAAATGCCGCCGGAACAGCGCCATGCCATCGTGGTGGATACCACCAAGTCACGCCTTTATCTATTCGAGAACGACAATGGCGAACCGCGTTATGTCAGCGACTACTACTTTACACAAGGCAAGGCCGGAGCCGAAAAAGGCCGCGAGGGCGACCAGAAGACCCCGCTCGGGGTTTATTTCGTCACTGCCAGCCTGGCGGTAGAAAAACTAGGCGATTTCTATGGCGTAGGCGCCTTCCCCTTGAATTACCCCAATGAATGGGACAAACGGCAAGGCAAGAGCGGCCACGGCATCTGGCTGCATGGTGTGCCCAAGGACACCTACAGCCGCCCGCCGCGGGCGAGCAATGGCTGCGTGGTGCTAACCAATCCGGACATGGCCGATGTGGGCAAATCGCTGCAGCCGGGACTCACCCCGGTCATCATCAGCGACAAGGTGGAATGGGTCCCCCCTGAAGAGTGGCGCAGCCAGCGCGAGCGCTTCAAGGGTGAACTGGAAACCTGGCGCAGGGACTGGGAAAGCCTGGACAACGAGCGCTATCTGCGCCATTACTCTGGCAAATTTTCCGCCAACGGCCTGGATTTCAATGCCTTCAGCACCCAGAAGCGCCAGATCCATGCGGGAAAAACAGCACTGCGGGTTAAAATATCCGATGTCAGCCTGTTCCAGTACCCGGGCAGGGAAAATCTGATGGTGGTGACCTTCACCCAGGATTACCAGAGCAGCAACCTCAACAACGTCATGAAAAAACGCCAGTACTGGCAACTGGAAAATGGCCAGTGGCGCATCGTGTACGAAGGCGCGGCCTAGCCGCCATATATTTCCAAGGAGAGTCTGCCATGCCGCATTTCCGCCCCCTGCTGGTCTTGCTCGCCCTGTTCGCCGGTTTTAGCGCCCAGGCCGCGACCAACCCGCAGGTCATGATCAAAACCAACGTCGGCGAAATGCTGGTCGAGCTCTACCCCCAGAAAGCGCCCAAAACAGTGGCGAACTTCCTCAACTATGTCCAGGGCGGCTTCTACAACGGCACCGTTTTTCATCGCGTCATCGACAACTTCATGATCCAGGGCGGCGGCTTCACCCCTGCGCTGGAGCCAAAACCAACCCTTGAACCCATCACCAACGAAGCCAACAACGGCCTCAAGAACGAGCCGGGCACGCTGGCCATGGCGCGCGGCTACGAGCCCAATTCCGCCACCACGCAGTTTTTCATCAACCTCAACAACAACCTGCACCTCAATCATTACAAACCCGAACCCGATTATTACGGCTACTGCGTATTCGGCAAAGTCGTCAAGGGCCTGGATGTGGCGAAAAAGATTGGCGCCATCCCCACCACGGCCAGCGGACCTTTCAAGGAGGAAGTGCCGGTGGAAAAGATTGTGATCGAGGAAATCAGCCCCATCTCCCCCGCTGAAACGAAGCAGGCTGAAACAGCGCCGGCCGTGAGAAAAAAAATTACCAAGCAACCCACCTCCAAGAAAAGGACATAACACATGGTTAAGATGCAAACCAATTTTGGCACCATCATGCTCGACCTCGACGCCGAAAAGGCTCCCCTGACCGTTGCCAACTTTCTCCAGTACGTGAACGATGGCTTCTACAACGGCACCATTTTCCACCGCGTGATCGATGGCTTCATGATCCAGGGCGGCGGCTTCATGCCCGACATGACGCAGAAAGCCACGCGCGACACCATCCAGAACGAAGCCAACAACGGCCTGAAAAACGACATCTACACCATCGCCATGGCGCGCACACCCAATCCGCACTCGGCTTCTTCCCAGTTTTTCATCAATGCGGGGGATAACAGCTTCCTCAATTTCACCTCCGAAACGCCCCAGGGCTGGGGCTACTGCGTATTCGGCAAGGTCGTGGAAGGCCAGGACGTGATCGACAAGATCAAGAAAGTCCGCACCGGCAACAAGGCCGGCCACCAGGATGTGCCGGTGGAAGACGTGATCATCGAAAGCGCCGAAGTCTGCTAAACCCCTCCCGGCCTCCCAATCCCCCCTTGTCAGGGGGGTGTGGAGCGGGGAGGAATTAACTGGACACCACCCCCTGACAAGGGGGGATCAGAGGGGGGGTGATTTACCCCATCACCCGTAAATGAAACACAGCCTCTTCATCTCCGATCTGCACCTGAGTGCGGATCACCCTGAAAGCGCTTCCGCCTTTTCAGAGTTCCTCTCTTCAACGGCAACACAAGCCGAAGCCCTCTACATCCTGGGCGACCTGTTCGAATATTGGGCCGGTGACGACGACATGCACGACCCGTTCAACCAGCAGGTGGTCCAGGCGTTCGCCGGACTGCATGGCAAGGGCGTGGCGCTCTACCTGATGCACGGCAACCGCGACTTTCTCATGGGCCAGGCCCTGGCTGACGCCTGCGGCGCCAGGCTGCTGCCCGACCCCAGCCT
Source organism: uncultured Sulfuricella sp. (assembly GCA_964384915.1). Classification (GTDB taxonomy): domain Bacteria; phylum Pseudomonadota; class Gammaproteobacteria; order Burkholderiales; family Sulfuricellaceae; genus Sulfurimicrobium. The sequence goes on from CAYLMA010000020.1 coordinate 48,243, forward strand.
GGTCAGGATTCACGGCACGCCAACCCTGCTCATGCATGGCGACACCTTGTGCACTGACGACACCGATTACATGGCATTCCGCGCCCAGGTGCGCGCTCCCGCGTGGCAGGCCAACTTCCTCGCCCAGCCGCTGGAAAAACGCAAGGCCCAGATCGAGCAGTTGCGGGTGCAAAGCAAGCAGGCGCAAAGCCGGAAAACAGCGGAAATCATGGACGTCAATGCCGAATCTGTTATAAATACGTTCAGGGAGCACGGTTATCCGCGCCTGATCCATGGCCACACCCACCGTCCGGCACGGCATGAACATGAAGTTGACCGGCATCGCTGCGAACGCTGGGTACTGCCCGACTGGTACGAACAGGGCGGGTATTTGCGCTGCGATGAATCAGGCTGTCAGGCCAAGGACCTTTAAACTGACAGGATTTACGTGATTTTCAGGATTAACCGGACTCGAGATTTTTTCCTGTCAATCCAGTAAATCCTGTCCATTCATCTCACCTCACTGAACAGGGGGCAACAATGATTCTGATCCTCGCCCCGGACATCTCCACCGAGAGCCCGGAATTCAGGCAACTGATGGACCACCTTAACGCCCTGCCCAATATCCGCACCCGCGTCCACCGCGAACAGGGCGCCCAGCAGACGCTCACCGAGGTTTACCTGATCGGCGACACGGCGGCCCTGTCCCTTGAGGACATGAAGACCCTGCCGGGCGTGGAGCGGGCGGTGCGCGTTTCCGAGGAATACCGCGTGCTGGGGCGCCACAAGGGCGACGAGCGGCCCACGCACTTCGAGTACAACGGGGTGCGCTTCGGCCAGGACACGCTCAACATCTTTGCCGGCCTGTGCGCGGTGGACACGCCGCAACACGTGGAGGAGATGCTCCGGGCGCTGCGCGATCAAGGCCAGGTCTGCACCCGCATGGGCGCCTACAAGCCGCGCACCAGCCCCTATGCTTTCCAGGGCCACGGCAAGGCCTGCCTGCCCTGGGTGTTCGAACTGGCGGGCAAGTACGGCATCAAGGTCATTGCCATGGAGGTCACGCATGAATCCCATGTCGATGAAATCCGCGATGCCCTGAACCAGACCGGCAACCCCACCGGGGTGATGTTGCAGATCGGAACGCGCAACACGCAGAACTTCGAACTCCTGAAAATCGTCGGCCGCCAGCAGGAATTTCCGGTCCTGTTCAAGCGCGGCTTCGGCATCACCCTGGACGAGTCGCTCAACGCAGCCGAATACCTGGCCTCGGAGGGCAACAGGAAAGTGGTGTTCGGGCTGCGCGGCATGAAAACCAACATGGGCGACCCGCACCGCAACTTCGTGGATTTCGCCCACGTCCCGGTGGTCAAGCGCCTGACCCGCATGCCGGTTTGCATCGACCCTTCGCACTCGGTCGGCTCGCGTTCGCGCGCTCCGGATGGATTGCTGGACGTGTTCCATGCCGTCGCGCAGGGCGTCATCGCTGGCGCCAACATGATCCTGGTGGATTTCCATCCGGAGCCGAACACCGCACTGGTAGACGGCCCGCAGGCCCTGCTGATGAAGGAACTGCCGCACTTCATCGAGGACGTGCAGCTGGCGCGCGAAACCTATCTCAAGCGCGAGTCGCTGTCCAGTCGTTACCAGGCGGCAAGTTAAGCCCAACCACAAAAGCGCGAAGGCGCAAAGAAAACAAGGCATGACCCCGCCGGAAAACAGGCGGCTAAAATGGCTTGAGCAGATACTCTTGCTTTGCGCCTTCGCGCCTTTGCGGTTCAAATGCTTTTCCGCCCCCCCTAAAAAAAACCCCGCCGGGCGGCGGGGCAGGATAAACGAAACGCTTGCTGAACGGGATTCAGGAAGACATTTCGTGGAGGATGTTCTTGATCCAGCTGTGGGCATACACGCCTTCCTGTTCCGACAGGTCGGGAGACACCCCGCCCGAGTTCGGCACGGCAATCGTTTTGCCCTCGGCCACCTTGTACACGGCCGAGACCGAAATGGCCTCCTTGTCTGTCACATAGCTGTAGCAGACGTTGACGTGCGATGGCGGGATCGGCTCCTTGCCATTCATCAGCTGAACCACGTTGAGCGCGCACACCTTGGCCTGCGAGTTGGCGGCATAGCCCGACTTCGGCATGGCGCCGGCGCTGCAGGCATCGCCGATCACATGCACATTGGGCACGATAGTGGACTCGAAAGTAACCTGGTTCACCGGGCACCATTTCTTGTCCTCGCCCACCACACCTGCCATGTAGGCCACGGCACCCGCCTTTTGCGGCGGCACGACGTTGATCACCGCGCCCTTGACCTCTTCCACGCCGGTATCCACTGTCATGGCCTTATGGTCCACTTTGGCAACCTTGTTGCCGGCGTGAAACTCGATGATGCCCTTGTAATGCTTTTCCCAGGCTTTTTTGAACAGTGGCCCCTTGGAGATGATATCCGGATTGGCATCCAGAACAATGATCTTGGACTTCGGCTTATGGCTCTTGAGGTACCAGGCAATCTGGCTGATGCGCTCGTAGGGTCCGGGCGGACAGCGGAAGGGCGTCACCGGCACCGACAATACGACCGTGCCGCCATCGGCCATATCCACCAGTTGCTTGCGCAAGCGTAGCGTCTGCTCGCCGGCCTTCCAGGCGTGCGGCATGTATTTCGGCGTTTCAACCGCATCATAGCCTTCCAGTTCCTCGAAGCGGAAGTCGATGCCGGGGGAAAGCACCAGCCGGTCGTAACTGATGGTTCCGGAGCCGACCCTGACCTGCTTTGCAGCCACATCGATGCCAGTCACTTCACCGTAAATCACCTGGATGCCGTGCTTGGCCGCCAGCTTATCGTAGGTGATCATGTTGTCATTGAGATCGCGGCTGCCGCCGATCACCAGGTTGCTGAACGGGCAGGATATATAAGTCTTGTTGCGTTCGATCATCACCACTTCGATGGAAGGATCGCTCATGCGGATGTATTTGGACACGATGGTGCCGCCGTAGCCGCCCCCCACCACCACCACGCGGCGGCCTTTCTTGGGCAGCATTTCGCCCGCGCGCGCCAGGATGGAAAAGGAAGACAAGCTGACACCTGCTGCAATGCCGGCCATTTGTATGAAATTTCTGCGATTCATGATCGGCTCCTTATTGCTGGCTGGCGTAAAAGTGGATGACGGCTTCTACTTCTTCGGGCGTCAGCTTGCCTTCACCCTCGACTTTTTCCTTCATCTTTTCCGGCATCGGGCGCTTGCCGGAACGGAACTCGCGCATGCTGATCTGCAGGTATTCCTTCCATTGCCCGGCCAGAATGCCGCTATCCTCGGAATCGCGGCCGTTATCCATATGACACTTCTTGCAGCGCTGTTCGTGAATCTGCTTGCCGATGGACACCTTGGCCGCATCCACATCCTGCTTTTCGCGCCCGAAAGGATGTTTGGCAAAGAAATCCACCATCATTTTGACTTCTTCATCCGAATAGGCTTTTGCCAGACGTCCCATAATCGTGGACGGACGTTCGCCGCTCTTGAATTTCTTCATGGTATCGAGCAGGTAGACCTCAGGCATACCCGCTATGGTAGGCATGCTTGGCCCGACGCTGGTTCCGTTGGTGCCGTGACAACCGGCACAGGTATTCGACAGCATGGCCGCCTGGCTTGGGCTTTCGGCCCACACCGGCGCGTGAATCATGAAACACCCGCCAATGATGGCGGTTGCAATCCCCATGGGCTTCATATCCCCTCCTTTATAATTTAACTGCCAACAGACGTATGAATCACCTGCAGAGGAGAGATTGTAGCCATCCTGAGAAGCTTGCATTGATCTGAATCAATGTTTTATGGAATTTGTTTTGGCAAACGGGAAGCGCATGCTTAGCGCACGATTCGGATCAAAACGTACGGGTCAGACACTAACAGCCGATTTCCAGGATATTGGTCTGCATGGGGGTACCCTACCGGGCGTACGAAGGGCCCGATTATAGGCGCGCCTGTAGAATATCGCCTACCTCGGCGTCGGACAGGACGATGGGGTTGGTTTTCATGCTGCTGCCGCGGCAATGGGCGATCACATGGGGAAAATCGGCCGCAGTCACGCCAAACTCGCCGAGGCGCGGCAAGCGCATGCACCGTGTCCATTCCTCAAGGGTTTGCAGCAAGGCGCCGCGTGCTTCCACGCCGTTCATGTGCTTCATGCCATGCAACAGACGTCCGGCACGGGCATACTTCGCCAGCGCCGGGTTGGCCGCATCGCGTGCGTCCATGGCCTCGATATTCACCCGCGTGGCCGCCTCCAGCAAGGTTCCGCAGACCACGCCGTGGGGAATGGGAAAGAACGCGCCCAGGGGAGCGGCCAGGCCATGCACCGAACCCAGCCCCACCTGGGCCAGGGTGATGCCGGAAAGCAGCGCTGCATAAGCCATTTTTTCCCTGCCCATGGCAGCGCCCGCTCCGCCCTCGTACCACGCCAGCAGTCCATCCCGCACTGCTTCCATTCCCGACCAGGCAAGCGCATCCGTGAACGGGTTGGCCTTGCTGGAAACGAAGGACTCCAGCAACTGGGTCAAGGCATCCATGCCGTTGGCCGCGATCAGGTGGGGCGGGCAGGTGGCGAGCAGGTCCGGATCGATCACTGCATACTCCGGCACCAGTTGCTCGTCGCGGAAGGATTTCTTGAAGCCGTCTGGGCCATGCATCGAGAGCACCGCGTTCTTGGTTGCCTCGGAGCCGGTGCCCGCCGTGGTGGGCACCGCGATAAAGGGCGTGGATGGGCCATGATAAGGCAGTTCCGGGCCCACCCCTTCAAGATGATCCATCACCGAATTGCCCGGCCCGAGCAGGCCGGCAATGGCCTTGGCCGCGTCCAGCACGCTGCCGCCGCCGACGCCCAGCACCACGTCAAACTTTCCGCTGCACAATGCGGCGACCGCCTCGTCCACCAACTGGGGCGACGGCTCGCCATTTACATTGAAAATCTCCCAGGAAAACCCCTGTTCCCGCAGCGCGTTTCTCAATGCCGCCCATTGGGGGGTGGCACAAAAAGAAGCGCCGCCAGTCACCAGCAGCACCCGCTTGCCATACCTGGCCAGCAGGGCAGGCAGTTTCATTATGCTGCCTGCACCGAACTCGATGCGCGGCAGGCGGGCAATGGAAAACATTTCAGACATTCAGACTCCTAATTTAAAAAACGTGACATTTATTCAGAACGCAGCGCTTCCACCGGGTCCAGCATGGCGGCACGTCGCGCGGGCAGGACGCCAGCCAGAAGGCCGATGGTTACCGCTATGCCCTCGGCCAGCACGACATAAGACCAGGGCGTATGCACCGGCAAGGCGGCAAAAGCCGCGTGCAACAACTGCGCCAAGCCAACGCCCAAGGCCAACCCTGCCACGCCGCCCACGGCGGCGAGCAGGGCTGCTTCGCCAAGGAAAAGCGCGAGAATCTGGCTACGCTTGGCGCCCAGCGAGCGCAGCAGGCCGATTTCGCTGGTGCGCTCGGTCACGGCCATGGTCATGATGGTCAGAATGCCGACGCCGCCCACCAGCAGGGAAATCCCGCCCAGCGCGCCCACGGCAAAGGTCAGCACGTCCAGCACCGAGCCCATGACTTCGAGCATTTTCTGCTGCGGCGTGATGGTGAAATCCTCACGCCCGTGGCGCGCCAGCAGCACTTTCTTTATTCCCTCCACCACCGTTTCAAGCGGCGCGTTGCTGCGATAGGTGAGGTGGATTTCCATCAGGCCGGCACGATTGAACAGTTCCAGTGCGCGCGAAACGGGAATATACACCGTATCGTCGAGGTCGAAGCCCAGCACCTGGCCCTTGGCTTCCATCACGCCGATCACGCGATAACGCTCGCTGCCGATACGGATGCGAGTACCCAGGGGATTGGCCGTGCCGAACAGTTCCTGCTTCACTTTCGCCCCCAGCACCACGAAGGCGCGGGCCGCGCTCGGATCATCGGGCGGGAGAAAACTGCCGGCCTTTACCTTCATGCGGAAGGTTTGCGCCATTTCATGGCCTACCCCATACACCGTCACGCGCCGCGACTTGCCATCTGCTTCCACGTCGGCATTACCCTGCGCGCTGGGATCGACATACTCTACATGCGGCACGCGCCTAAGCGCCTCTGCGTCCTCGATGCTGAGCGGGCGCACCGAGTTGATGACGCTGGCCGACGGCCCCCCGCGCGTGGAAGACTTGCCCGGCGCAATGCCGATGAGATTGGTACCGAACTGGGTAAACTCCGAGAGCACGAACTGGTGCACCCCTTCGCCGATGGAGGTCAGCAGGATCACAGCCGCGATGCCGACCGCGATCCCCAAAGCGGTGAGAAAGCTGCGCATGCGGTGCGCGATGATGGAACTCGCGGTAAAGGGCAGGAAATCCTGGATCAGCATGGCTAACGCCTGGCCAGCGACTCGACCGGATCGAGCCTGGAAGCGCGCCGCGCCGGCGCCACGCTGAACAGGATACCGGTCACAAGCGCAGTACCGAATGCCGCGGCCACCGCCCACCAGGGTGGAACGCTCGGAAGCACGGGATAAATCCTGCCAATGATGAAACTGCCCAACATGCCCAACACCAGCCCCGCCAGCGCTCCGGCAAAAGACAGCACCGCCGCCTCGGCAAAGAACAGCATGCGGATCTGTGCCGGCGCTGCCCCGATGGCCTTGAGCAGTCCAATTTCCTGCCTGCGCTGCGCTACCGCGATCAGCATCACGTTCATGATCAGGATGCCGGCCACCGACAGGCTGATCGCCGCAATCCCCGCGACAGCCAGGGTCAGCGCGCGCAGGATGCGGTCGAAGGTCGCCAGAATCGCGTCCTGGGTGACCACGGTCACGTCCTTTTCCCCATCGTGGCGTTGCGCCAGGATGTCCAGGGCATCCTGCTTGGCGCGCGCGATGCTTTCGCGGCCGCGCGCCTCGATCAGGATGCGGAACAGCGACGAGGTGTTGAACAGCATTTGCGCCGAGGCCACCGGCACGATCACCAGCTCGTCGGTATCGAAGCCCATGGACTGGCCCTGCGCGGCCAGCACGCCGATCACGCGGAAACGCCGGTCGCCGATGCGCAACCACTCGCCAAGCGCGGGCTGGTTGCCGAACAGTTCCTTCCTGACCTTGTCGCCCAGCACGCACACCGGCGAGGCCTGGCGCGGATCGCCGCCGGGCAGGAATTGCCCCTGGCCCATGCTCATCTTGCGGATTTCCAGCATGTCAGCCGTCGATCCCAGCACCGGCGTTTCGCGGCTGCGCTTGTGCGTCGTCACCAGCGCCGCGCCCACCGTCAACGGGGCGATGCGGCGGATGGCGCGGCTGCGGGTGAGCGTCAGCGCATCATCGAGAGTGAGGTCGCGCGTCGTCTCGCCCAGCAGCATGCCGGGGTTGCCGGTGGTTTCGGAACGGCCCGGAAAAACGATAAGCAAATGCGTCCCCAGGGACGAGAATTGCCCCACCACATAGCGCCTGGCGCCCTCCCCCAGCGTTGTCAGCACCACCACCGCCGCCACGCCGATAGCCATGGCAACAATCATCAGCAAGGTGCGGGTGCGGGAGCCGGCCAGGCTGAAAGAAGCAAAGCGCAAAACATCGGCGGTATTCAAGAGGAGGCCCGCTCATCCACAACGATGCGGCCATCGACCATGCGCAGCTTGCGCGAGGCGCGGTTGCCGATTTCCGGGTCGTGGGTCACCAGCAGCAAGGTAACGCCACCCGCCGCCAGCCCTTCCAGGATATTCATCACCTCCTGTCCGGTCGCGCGATCAAGGTTGCCGGTGGGTTCATCCGCCAGGATCACGGACGGCTCCATCACCGTGGCGCGGGCAATCGCCACGCGCTGGCGCTGGCCGCCCGAAAGCTGGTCCGGCCGATGCGTTTCCCGGCCTGACAGACCGAAATCTCGAATCAATCGAGCCACGCGGGCTTTGCGCTGGTCCGCCGGCACCCCCGCCAGCAGCAGCGGCAGTTCGATGTTCGCTGCAGCCGAAAGGCGCGGAATGAGGTGAAAAAACTGGAACACGAAGCCGATCTTCTCGCGCCTCACGCGGGCCTGTTCATCGTCCGTCAGGCCCGTGACATCTCCCCCATCTAGGCGGTAAATGCCCGAACTGGGGCGGTCCAGCAGGCCGATCAGATTGAGCAGGGTGGATTTACCCGAGCCGGACGGCCCCATGATGGAAAGGTATTCGCCTGCTCCGATGGACAGATCGATATCGCGCAGCGCATGGACCGCCTGGTCGCCCACCTGGAATACGCGCTGGATGCCATCGAGCCGGATCATGGTGCAGTTTGTTTTGCGCCAGCCATTTCCACGCTCACGCGCGCCCCCGCCTTGACGCCATCACGGTCAAGCGACATCACGACTTGCTCCCCTTCGGAAAGCCCTTCCCTTACCTCGCTGTATTCCCAGTTGGAAAGCCCGAGCTGGAGCTGGCGCGCTTCCGCCACGCCTTCGCGGATGACCAGCACCCGGTTGCCTTCCAGCAAGGCAGCCGTGGGGATGCGCAGCGCATTGGGGCGGCTGGCATAGATGATTTCCACGTCGGCGCTGTAACCCACCAGCAGCCCTTTTGCCGCGGCGGGGTCTTCGAACTGCACTTCCACTTCCACCGTGCGCGCCTGTTTTTCGATATCCAGCACATAAGGCGCAATGCGCCGCACCTTGCCGGCGAAATGGCGGCCGCTCATCGCATCTAGGGTAATTCGCGCCACCCCGCCGAGTTGCACATGGGGTGCATCCACCTCATCGATCGGCGCACTGACGTAGAGACAGGAATCGTCGATCAGATCGATGGCCGGCGGGGTGGGAATGCCGGGCGGCGAAGGCGTTGTGAATTCGCCCAACTCCCCCGTCACTTCGGCCACGATGCCGGCAAAAGGCGCGCGCAACTGGGTCCGGTCCAGGCCGGCCTGGGCGACGGCGATGCGTTCCCTGGCCTGGGCCACATCGGAGCGTGCGGCTTCACAGGCGGCACGGCGCGCCTTGGCATCCGACAGGGCCTGTTCCAGGCGTGCGTCGGACACAAAGCCGCGCTCCTTGAGCTGGCGCGTGCGCACCGCATCGCGCTCGAGCTGCGCGGCCACGGTACAAGCCTGCTGAATGCCCGCCTGGGCAGAGTTGAGCTGTTGCTGCGTGAGTTTTTTCTGCGCCGACAAGTCTTCGTTCCACAATTCCAGCAACACCTGTCCGGCATTGACGCGCTCGCCTTCATGCACCAGCAAACGCACAATCTGCCCACCGGACGGTGGCGCCAGGCGGGCTCGGCGGCAAGCTTTTATGGTACCGGCGCGGGTATTGGCCACGGTTGCTTCGACCGTGCCACGTTCGGCCTTGACCATCGTCACGGCGAGAGGTTGCGGGCGAGTCCAGTGCCAGCCAGCCGCCGCCAGCAAAGCAAGCAGCGCGATGACCAGCACGACGCGGAAAGGAAATACATGGGATTTAAGCGGGGATTGCATATTTAGCAACATACCCCATCAACAAGGCAGTCACAAGACAAGGCGGGGCAACAGCCCCGCCTTGTGTTTAACAAACCGGCAAGCCCGTGATCAGGCGCTAGCCAGCAAAGCCTCGATTTCGGCGAAGGTCTGGGCGATTTCGGTGGTGGGGATTTCGATATCCAGCTGCCGCGCGATCTGCGATGCCGAGATGATGCCGCGGATTACCTGCCGGTTTTCCTGATCATGACGATCCACCACCAGGGCGTGGGAGCGGCCCGCCTGCTTCAGGGTTGCAACGACATTACCCACCCGGCAACGATTGATGTCATCCATATAGATCACTTCGAGCTTGTCCTGCGCGGTCATGATCTCCTTCACCAGGATGTCACGATAGGTGCCGCCATGCTTCTGGATATACTGGATCGGTTTGGCGCCATGTGTATCCGTGGAGGTAATCAGGCCAACCACGGTATCGTCGTCATCCACCACCAGCAGCAGACGCACGCCACGGTGTTTCATGCGCGTATTGGCAGCTTCGATCGGCGCTTTTTCGGCAATCGTCACCGCACCCACTTTTTTGAGATCGGTCATCACCAATGCAGCAGGATCATCCAGCTTGATCAGATCAAAAATCCGCTCCGTAGAGTGGAAGGAAGCCCCTTTCTCCAGCGTGCTTGAAGAAATTGGGGTGTAATCGATGTTGGCCATGTTGTCTCTCCTCATTATGGTTTTCTGACAAATGTCGGGTTTTGCCCTTGGCCTTATGCTACGCGAATGAGCAAATGCAATTAATCAAAAGATTTAATGGCGGAGGTTCAATATCCTTATCTTCAACCCGGATTATTCATTAGGGCGCGAGACGATGGCGAGGCGGATTGCGAGGCGTCCATGCTTGCCATGAACATCGAACGAGCGGCAATAATGGCCGAAAACCGGCCACCAGCCCTCGCGCAGGCGCAAAGCGCCGACGAATGGATAATCCGGGTTCAACCGGAGATGGTGTCTGCCTGACGATCGGCTTCGAGAAAGGCGGATAGCTCGTTCAGCGCAAGGCGGTATACATCGCGCTTGAATTCGATCACTGATTCAAGCGGAATCCAGTAATGGTGCCAGCGCCAGGCATCGAATTCAGGGTGGCTGGTGGCACGCAGCCGGACGTCGGAATCGCGCCCGACCAGACGCAGCAGATACCAGATCTGCTTCTGGCCCTTGTAGCTGCCGCGCCATTCGCGCCGTACCCAGTGCTGCGGCACGTCGTAATGCAGCCAGCCCTCTGTGCGGCCCAGAATGCGCACATGCTCCGGCATCAGGCCAACTTCCTCGTGCAGTTCGCGGTACATGGCCTGTTCCGGCAACTCGCCGGATTTGATGCCCCCCTGCGGGAACTGCCAGGAATGTTCGCGGATGCGCTTGCCCCAAAA
>CAYLMA010000021.1:0-58952 GCA_964384915.1 uncultured Sulfuricella sp.
CTGGGGCGAGCCGGTGTACGACCGCCTCGACGCCGACATCGCCTACGCGCTGATGAGCATCAACGCGGTGAAAGGCGTGGAGATCGGCGCCGGTTTCGCCTGCGTGACTCAGAAAGGCTCCGAACACGGCGACGAGCTGACTCCGCAAGGCTTCGCCAGCAACCACGCCGGCGGCATCCTGGGCGGCATTTCCAGCGGCCAGGACATCATCGCCCATATCGCCATCAAGCCCACCTCCAGCATCCGCATCCCGCGCCATTCGATCAATCTGGCCGGCGAGCCCATCATGGTGGAAACCCACGGCCGCCACGACCCCTGCGTCGGCATCCGCGCCACCCCCATTGCCGAGGCCATGCTGGCCATCGTGCTGATGGACCATGCCCTGCGCCAGCGCGCGCAGAATGCGGACGTGGCGTGCGACACGCCAAAGATTCCTGGCAGCATACAGAATTAATCTTTAACTCAAAGGAGATCGAAAATGCTGGAAAATCACGAACTCGCCAAGGAATTCCCTGAATTCAGGGACAAGATCAACCAACTGAGGACCATCAATAACCATTTTGCCCAGATGTTTGATGAATACCACCAGATCGACCGCGAAATTCTGAGTATCGAACAGGCTGTCGAACCGGCCTCCGATGTGCGCGCTGAAGAGCTGAAGAAAAAACGCCTCGTCCTCAAGGACACGCTCTACCACATGCTGCAGCACTGATGCGCTAATAAGCCCAATCCCGCCTCGCGCTGCCGCCGAGCATCCCGGCGGCAACGCCTTTCCTGAATATGCCCCACGCCCTCCCCTACTGGCGCCTGTCCGGTTTCTACTTCTTTTATTTCGCTTTCGTCGGCGCGATGTCGCCATTCTGGGGCCTGTACCTGAAATCGCTGGATTTCACCGCCTTCCAGATCGGCATCCTGATGTCGCTGCTGCAGGTCATGCGCATATTCGCGCCCAACATCTGGGGCTGGCTGTCCGACCATACCGGCAAGCGGGTGGCGATCGTGCAAATCGCCGCAGTCTTGAGCCTGGCGGCCTATGTCGGCGTGTTCTTCGGCACCAGTTTCCTGTGGCTGTTTGCCATCATGGCGCTGTTGAGCTTCTTCTGGAGCGCCTCGCTGCCGCTGGTGGAAGCCACCACCTTGAGCCATCTCGGCGAGCGCACCGAAAAATACGGCCGCATCCGCCTGTGGGGTTCGGTCGGCTTCATTGTCGCCGTGGTCGGTCTGGGCTACATCCTGGATTTCGTGCCGATCCGTTTTCTGCTGTGGGCGGTTCTCGGCATGATGGTTGGGCTTGCGCTGTTCGCGCGCTTCATTCCGGAAGCCCGTGTGACGCCCCACCACACCGACCACATGCCGGCCTGGCATGTCATCAAGCAGCCCGTGGTGCTGGCCTTTTTCGCCGCCAGTTTCTTCAATGCCGCCGCCCATGGGCCCTACTACACCTTCTACTCCATCTATCTGGTCGACCACGGCTACTCCAAGAGCAGCGTGGGCTGGCTGTGGGCGCTGGGCGTCATCAGCGAGATCCTGGTCTTCCTGTGGATGCCGCGCCTGATGCGCCGCTTCAGCCTGCGCCAGATCCTGCTCGCGAGTTTCGCCCTGGGCGTGCTGCGCTTCCTCGTCATCGGCTGGGGGATAGGCTGGATCGGACTGGTGCTTGCCGCCCAGTTGCTCCATGCCGCGACTTTCGGCTCCTACCAGGCGGCGTCAATCGAGGTGATCCACCGCCTGTTCCGCGGCCGGCACCAGGCCAAGGGTCAAGCGCTTAACAACAGTTTGTCCTTCGGCGCGGGCGGGACGCTGGGCGGCCTGTATGCAGGCTATACCTGGGATATCCTGGGGCCGGAACTGACCTTCTCCATCGCTGCCGCATGCGCCGCCATCGCCTTTCTGCTGGTGCTCTGGACACTCAAGCCGGACGCTATCGAACGAAGCCACTAAGACAGGTACGAAATCGCATATAATCCACTTTTGCCATTACTTGCCCGGGGAGTCCTTTGGCCAAGCGTAAAAACCAGCCCGCAGAGGTTCGCCGTCACGACATCATCGAGGCGGCGATGGAAATCATTCGCCGCCAGGGCGTCTCCAAGCTCACCACGCGCTCGCTTGCGCAGGCGGTAGGCATCGCCCAACCCACCCTGTTCCTCCATTTCGGCAACAAAAGCCACGTGCTGGTGGCGCTGGTCGATGCCATTCAGGAACGTATGCAGCACGAGATATCGAGCCTCGGCCTGGAACAGTTCACGCCACTGGAAGGGCTGAAAACCGTGATCCGCTCGCATTTGAATTTCATTCAGGAACAACCGGGCATCCCGCGCCTGATGTTCGCGGAGGAACTGCAGAGCGGAGATCCTGTATTCCACGAGCGCATGGATCAACTGGTGATGTTTTTTGTGAAATTCATCGCCGGCCTGATCGGCGCCGCGCAGGATGCAGGCGAGATCCGCCCCGACATCATCCCGCAGCAGGCCGCCTGCCTGCTGATCGCCGCAGCCCAGGGCCTGGCTTTGCGCTGGGTGCTCACGGGCGGCGAACGCTTTGTCCTGTCAGAACAGGCCGATAATGTCATCACCACCCTGCTCGACGGCTGGACCCCTCGCGCCTGACCGGCAGTCAGTGCTGGCGTCCATAACCCGCCACGCCCATCAGCAAACGCACGCTGCCATAGCTGAGCCAGGATAGCAGGCGCAGATAGTACGGTTCCTGTTTCCATCGGTCGTAGGTCACGACTCGCGATCCATCGGCCATGGCTTGCACCAGGCTGTCTTTCAACCGCGCCGCGAAATCCGCGTCACTCACCGCCACATTGGCCTCGCGCGAGAGCAGCAAGCTGAACGGGTCGATGTTGGACGACCCCACCGTCGCCCAGGCATTATCGACCACCGCCACCTTGGCATGCAGAAAACTGCGGTGATATTCGTAAATCTCGATCCCGGCATCCAGAAGAACGCCATACAGGGCGCGCGTGGCATAGTGCAGCAGCAGATACTCCACCCGCCCCTGCAACAGCAGGGTCACCTTCACGCCACGCCTTGCCGCGGCGATCAATGCCTGCCGAAAGCGGCGGCCAGGCAGGAAATAGGCATTGGCGACAATCACCTCGCAGCGGGCCTGCTCGATCGCTTCCAGGTAAGCATCCTCGATATCGCGCCGGTGGTTGATGTTGTCACGGATCACCAAAGCCGCGCTGACGCCATCCGCGAACGGCAAAATCAGCGGATCGCGCTGCTGGCGGCGGCGGCGCCGTTTCAGCTGGGACCAGGCCACCAGCCCCCACAGTTTTCTGGCCGTCGCATGCACATCCTGCACCAGCGGCCCTTCCAGCGACACGGCGTAATCGTAGCGGGGCGGGGTTTGGTTCGGCGTGTCCATGTCGTCGATGATATTGATCCCGCCGACAAAAGCGATGCGGTTGTCCGCCACCACGATCTTGCGATGCAGGCGGCGGTAGCTGCTGCGCCGGAACTTGGCCAGCACGGGCCGGTATATCAGCACCTGCACCCCGGCGGAACGCATGTCTTCGATCACCCCGCGCGGCAGGTCTTTCGTGCCGTAACCATCGAGCAGCAGGTGAGTGGTGACGCCGCGCCGCGCCGCCCGCTTGAGCGCCCCCGCGATTTTCCGTCCGGTGTCGTCGTCTTCGAAAATATAGGTTTCCACGTAGATTTCCCGTGCCGCCAGGTCAATCGCCGCTTCCAGCGCGGGAAAATAGTCCGTGCCGTTTTCCAGCAGGGCAATGCGGTTGCCGTCAACGAGCCGGATCATGCGAGGCAAACCGTGGCAGACAGGGGCGCGTGGTCGGAAATTCGCGACCACGGACGGCCAAAATGCACCTGGGCCGTTTTGACCTTCAGGCCGCGCACATAGATGCGGTCCAGGCGCAGGACCGGCAGGGAAGCGGGATAGCTGCGCGCGGGCATGCCGTGCACCTGCTCGAAGGCTTCCTTCAGATGCATCTCGCGCATCATGAAACGGCACGCCTCGATGCGCCAGTCGTTGAAATCCCCGGCGATGATGAGCGGCTCGTGCGGCGGCACCAGGCGCTCGATATGATCGCGCAGCAAATGCAGCTGTTTCCTGCGCCAGCGCGCGAACAGGCCGAGATGCACGCAGATGCAGTGCAGCTTGTGTTCCCAGCCGGGAATCTGAATTTCACCATGCAGCAGCCCGCGCTGCTCGGCGCGGTGGGCGGAGATATCGACATTCTCCCAGCGCACGATGGGGAAGCGGCTGAGAAGGGCATTGCCGTGGTGCCCCTCAGGATAGACCGCGTTCTTGCCATAGGCAAAATCGTGCCAGATCGAATCGGCGAGAAACTCGTACTGCGATTCGTCCGGCCAGTTTTCATGGCTCTCCGCGTGCAGGCGATGCTCCCCCTGCACCTCCTGCAGAAACACCACATCGGGCTGCATGCTGCGCAGCCGGTCGCGCAACTCGTGCAGCACCATGCGCTGGTTGAACTGCGAAAAACCCTTGTGGATGTTGTAGGTCGCAATGTGCAGTGAATTGACGGCGCTGTCCGGCTGGGCCTCAACGGGGGCCATAATTAAGCTCGTTATCCGATTTGATTATTCCTAATCTTAAACCAGTTACCTAGGCACGATCCATTTTTTGCCACACCAGGGTGCGGTTGTTCGCGGGCATCGCCACGTCCTGCAGCAGCTCCAGCCCCTGCCGCCGCGCCAGCTCATCCAGCGCCTCGAAATCGCGCACCCCGCTCTCCGGGTCGCGTCCCTTGAGCCAGGCATCGAAGCGCGCGTTGCTTTCCGAGGTAAAATGCCCGCCATAGTTGAACGGGCCGTACAGGCACAACAGCCCGCCCGGTGCCAGCACGCGCCCGATGCCGGCAAACATGCGCTCCACCGCGGGCCAAGAGACGATATGCACGGTGTTGGCGTTGAAGACGGCGTCGACCGTGGCCGCGGGCGGCCAGGCCTCGTCATGCAGGTCGATCGCCAGCGGCGGCAGCACGTTGGGCAGGCGGGCCTCGTCCAGCCAGGCCTGGATGCCGGCATGATTCTCGGGCAGCTCGCTGGTCTGCCAGGTGAGGTGCGGCAACTCGCTCCCGAAATACACCGCATGCTGCCCGGTGCCGCTGGCGATTTCGAGCACGTTTTTGCGGTCGGAAAACACCTCGCGCAGCACGGCGAGGATGGGAGCGCGGTTCTGTTCGCAGGATTCGGCGTAGGGTTTCATGGCATCGGTTCGTTAATTATTCAAAAAAAGCATTGTAACCACGGGGCGCACGGGGGGCACGGGGAAGAACATGAACGCGGGACAATGACACACCGCCAAGCGCATGCCAGGGATTGAACAAGATTTTCCCGATCTTGCCCCGTGATCCCCGTGCGCCCCGTGGTTAATAGGTTTTTCTGGATATTCAGGCTCACGACGAACAGCTCACCTCGATATGCCGCGCCCAGTCCGGCGGCAGGGCGGCATAGCTTTCCATTTCCGGCTGCTCGTCGAAGGGGTGCCTGAGCAGCGTCAGCAGGCGCTCCACCTCGGAAAAGTCGCGCTCCCGCTCGGCCTTGCGGATCGCGACCTGGGCCAGGTAATTGCGCAGGATGTATTTCGGGTTGGCGCCATCCATGCGCCACTTGCGCTCGGCATCCACGCTTAGCTCCATGTGCAGGCGTTCGCGGTAGGTCTCGGACCAGGCGTCGAACGCGGCGCGGTCCATGAACTGGTCGCGCAGCTTGGCATTGTCCGCGCCCGGCGCGGAGTTGTAATTTCCCAGGCTGCGGAACAGGCGGGTGTAATCGACCTGGCTGGCGCGCATGATCTCCAGCAGGCCGCCGACCAGCGCCGCATCGCCCGCATGGACGCTTGCCAGCCCGAGCTTGCCGCGCATCAGCTCCAGGTAGTGCGCTGAAAAAATGGACTCATAGCGCTCCAGCGCCGCATTGGCATCTGCGACAGAAATGATCGGCGTCAGCGCCTGCGCCAGGCAGGCGAGATTCCACAGGCCGATGCGCGGCTGCTGGTCGAAGGCGTAGCGCCCGCCATGGTCGGAGTGATTGCACACATAACCCGGATCGTAGCTGTCCATGAAGCCGAACGGGCCATAGTCGAAGGTGAGTCCCAGGATGGACATGTTGTCGGTGTTCATCACGCCATGGGAAAAGCCCACCGCCTGCCATTGGGCCATGAGTTTGGCGGTGCGCGCGACCACCTCGGCGAGGAAGCGCGGATACTTGTCCGGCGCCCCGGCCAGGCGCGGGAAATGGCGCGCGATGACGTAATCGGCCAATTGCGCGATCGGCTCCTGCTGGCCGCGGTAGTAGAACACCTCGAACGAGCCGAAGCGCACGTGCGAGGGCGCCATGCGCGTCACCACGGCGGCGCTTTCGATGGCCTCGCGGTACACCTCCTGGTCGCTGCCGACGATGCACAGCGCGCGCGTGGTCGGGATGCCCAGGCCGTGCATGGCCTCCGAACAAAGGTACTCGCGGATGCTGGAGCGCAGCACCGCGCGCCCGTCGCCGCTGCGCGAATAGGGCGTGGCGCCGGCGCCCTTGAGCTGGATTTCCCAGGCCTCGCCGGCGCGGTTCTTCACCTCGCCCAGCAGGATCGCGCGCCCGTCGCCCAGTTGCGGCACGTAGTGGCCGAACTGGTGGCCGGCGTAGAGCATGGCGAGCGGATCGCTGCCCGGCAGGAGGCGGTTGCCGGTGAAATGCTCGGCGAAATCGGCCCGCGCCGCCTCATTGCGATCCAGATCGATCAGCCGCGCCGCGTCGGCATTGAAGCTCACCAGGTAGGGCTCGGGCAATGGGGTCGGCTTGAGGCGCCTATGGAAGGTCTCCGGCAGGCGCGCAAAGCTGTTCTCGAAATCCAGTTGGTCAAGTTTTCTCATGGAGACATCATTATATAGCCGAGTGATTTAGTAAACTATGTCCGATTCGGCTAGAATTCAAGTACCGCGATCACAGGTTGAACAAAATTGCCGCACCCTCCCACCCTCCGCATCATCGAATCCATCCGGGACATTCCCGCGCCACAGTGGAACGCACTGGCGGGCAGCAACCCTTTTCTCTCGCATGCCTTCCTCGGCGCCCTGCAGGAAAGCGGCTGCGCCACGCCCGAAACCGGCTGGCGCGCGCAGTTCCTGACGCTGTGGCAGGGGGAAAACCTGGCCGGCGCCATGCCGCTCTATTTGAAAACCCATTCCTGGGGAGAATTCGTGTTCGACTGGGCGTGGGCCGAGGCCTACCAGCGCGCGGGCCTGGAGTATTACCCCAAGCTGCTGTGCGCCGTGCCTTTCACGCCGGTGACCGGCCTGCGCCTCCTGGCGCCCACGCCGGAACTGCGCGCCGCCTTGCTGCACGCCGCCCTGCGGCTGGCGCAGGAAATGGGCGTGTCCTCGCTGCACTGCCTGTTCCCGCCCGAGGCCGAGGCCGAGGAAATGCGGCAGCAGGGCATGATGCTGCGCCGTGGCGTGCAGTTCCACTGGCGCAACCCCGGCTATGCCGATTTCGACGCCTACCTCGCCAGCATGAGCCACGACAAGCGCAAGCGCATCCGGCAGGAGCGGCGCAAGGTCAAGGAGGCGGGCATCACTTTCGAACGCCTGAGCGGCGGCAGGATCACGGACGAGCACTGGACGTTCTTCGAGCGCTGCTACGCCCGCACCCACCTGCAATACAACTCGCCTCAGGCCCTCAACCTGGATTTCTTCCGCCGCATCGGCGCCGCCATGGCGGACAACACCCTGCTCGTCATCGCCCTGCGCGACGGCCAGCCCATCGCCGCCGCGCTCAATTTCTACCATCAGGAGGCGCTGTACGGCCGCTCATGGGGCGCGCTGGAATTCCACTCCGGCCTGCACTTCGAGGCCTGCTACTACCAGGCCATCGAATTCTGCATCGAACGCAAGATCCCGCTCTTCGAGGGCGGCGCGCAAGGCGAGCACAAACTGTCGCGCGGCTTCCTCCCCGAAACAACCTGGTCCGCGCACTGGCTGGCCCATCCCCGCTTTGCGCAGGCGGTGGACGACTTCCTCAAGCGCGAAACACGCGGCATGAACTTTTACATGGACGAACTCAACGAGAGGAGTCCGTTCAAACAGGAAAAATGAACTCAAGAACAGCATTTCACCGCAAAGGACGCAAAGGTTCGCGAAGGAAAACCCACAACACAGTCCAACAAAGCTTTTGAACTCCTTTGCGTTACTTCGCGTCCTTTGCGGTTAAGCTCTTCCAGCCCAATCAGGAGATGAAACGATGCCAGACCAACACGACAAACCCTCCGCCGGGGAACTCAAGCAGCGCCTCAGCCCCGAGCAATACCACGTCACGCAGGAAAACGGCACCGAGATGCCCTTCCGCAATGCCTACTGGGACAACAAGGCAGAAGGCCTCTACGTCGATATCGTGTCGGGCAAGCCGCTGTTCAGCTCGCGCGACAAGTTCGATTCCGGCACAGGCTGGCCGAGCTTCACGCGGGCGCTCGACCCGGCCAACGTGACCCTGCTTCAGGACCGCTCGCATTTCATGGTGCGCACCGAGGTGCGCGGCACGCACAGCGACTCGCACCTGGGCCACCTGTTCGACGACGGCCCCGCCCCGACCGGCCAGCGCTACTGCATGAACTCGGCCTCGCTGCGCTTCATCGCGCTCGGGGATTTAGAAAAGGAAGGCTACGGGGAATACCGCAAGCTGTTCGAATAAGCGCCATCGCCAAGCAGCATGACTCGAACCCGAAGGCAGCCGCTCGGGAGCGCCCGGCGCCTGCGCAGCGAAGGGGGATTAGAACAAACGTTCGGGAGTCAGCCGCAAGCCGACCGAAACCCAGCGGCCACCCGTCGGGCCCGAGAACTGCTGGCCCACGGTGGCATCGATCTGGGCCAGGTTAGGGATGATCGCGAAGCGTCCGCCGACCTGCCAATAAGGGTCATGGCGGTTGTCGCCGAAGATCTCGGCGATCGCCAGGAAGCGCGGGAAGGTCTGGAATTCCGCCCCCATCCCCCATGTCATGTTGTCCTTGCCGCTGGCGCGGTCGCGCAGCCATCCGAGATTGGCATGCAAGACCAACTGGTCGTTATTGAAGGACGCGGAGAGCGGCAGATAAGCATATGTGTTGCCCAGCAGGTTTGGGCCGGGGGTGATTTCCGGGTGGCGCACGGTACCCGCACCCAGGCCCCACCCCCAATCGTTGGTCTCAAGGGGACGGAAAAGCGTCTTGACCTGGAAGACATAGTCGTTCACGGCCGTTGCACCGTCGTCCCTTGCTCGGCCGCCACCCATGGTGAATTCCAGGTTCCCGCCCGGATTGCAGGCAGGCAAGGCCCAAGCTTCATGGCTGCCGGGGTAGATACGCACCCAGCTTTCGAGTTGGCAGCTTCCGGCAGTGGTCAGGCGCGCGTCGTCGGTCACAAAAGGACGGGCCGCCCATGCCTGCACGGAGTACAAAGCGAGGAGGCAGAGAAGGATGGTTCTTGTCATGGCGGCATTTTAACGCACCTCACTGCTTTTTTTTCCTGCACAAACCGCAGGACAAGGCGCATCACTTCGCCTGCAACAGGATTTTCGTCCCAATCGAAAATCCTGTTGGGCTTCATTCTTCAGCCCAAGCCACACGATAACCCTCGCCTAGCCTCGGCATACCGGGATACGTGTTGGACTTTTTTATCAACATGCCATCTTGTTGTCATTTTCTCCAACACGAAAGCCCGAGAGGTGTTCCGATAAAGGGCGATAAAGCATACGTACGCGCAACATACGCGGCAACATACGCGGGGCCACGGCAACATACGCGGGGCCAGGTCTTGCAAAATCACATAAGATGCCACGGTTTCATGCCTTGATTCGTGGCACTAAGCCACATAGTTTCGTGCGCTTCGCGCGATGTTTGATTGCCGGGGGCAGCCCGGCGGCTGATTACCTTTCTTGCTTCGCCAAGAAACGTAATCGAAAGAAGGCGACCCCCATCCACCGCCCCTACGGGGTTCCCTGCGCTGCTCGCCAAGCCGGGCGGCTGCGCAACTCGCGCTACGCGCTCAGACAGTGCTCGCCGACTGCCCCCGGCTTGTCTGTGCTGCTCGGCGGTGGCTCAAGGGGAAAGGGGGGATGATTCCTCGTTTTCGGATAACATCATCGGCCTTGGTGCACCACCCGTTTCCCCTCTGCGCCGCTTCGGGTTGGCAGGCGAATTGGGGGGCGTCGGCTGCGCCCTGTTCGAGTTCCGCGACAGCCCGCGTCTTGTGCGGGCTGTTAGGGCGAGTTGCGCAGACGCCCAATTTGACTGACAAGCCGAAGGAACCCGAAGGGCGGCGCGGTGGGGTGCCCTTTTGTTTGGTTACTTTATTTTGGGCAAGCAAAATAAAGTAACCAGCCGCCGGGCTGCCCCCGGCAATCAAAATCATCCACCACCCACCCAGCATCGGCAGGTAATGCCATTCGATAACGTGGATGATCGAGTCGTTTAGCTCAAAGGGATAAAGGGGACGCTACCCTTTTAACCTTCATCTTCTGTCTTTCATCAAGTCTTGCAAAATAACTGAGCAAAAAAGTCAGCATCACAATGCTTTTCTCAAATCGCCAATTGCTCCTGCACGATCCCCATCGCCTTGGCGATTTTTTCACGGGTGGATTTTCTGACGGGCGCTTTGGCCTCTTGCTGGGCGTAGGCGCTTTGCGAAATGCCCAGGCGGAGCGCAACTTCTGTCTGGGTGAGGCAGAGGTGTTCACGCCATGCGCGTATGGGTGTCATGTCCTTGTTGATGACTTTGTCGACGACCGCGTTGGGGATGGCCGGAGCGTATTTCTTGGACAAATCATCAGGGCCGGATTCACTATGTTTCTCTGGAAACGAATCACTCATACCCACGCCTCCTTACACCAATAGCCCGGCCAGTTCCTGATAATCCGGGAACCGGCCATCGACGCTTAGCAGTTGCGCCTTGTATTCGATAGTGGTGGCGATGATGATGCGGTCAACTGGGTCTTTGTGGTGTTCGGGCAGTGACACTGCGCGCTCGGCAATTAATCTCGTCACTGGAATAATCGCGATGCCACTCTCTTCGACCTGATTGAGCCAGTCAGAGACCGGCAGCTTGAGGGCAATCCGTCCGTGTTTGACAAGTCACGCCATTTCCCAGCAGGTCATTGCCGAGACGGCCAGGGATTCAGCCGTTTCGATGGCGTCTATTTGTTGATGTCTCAGCTTGTCCGGTGTGCGATTGACCCACCAGTAAAGCGCGTGAGTATCGAGGATGAGCATCAGGACAATGCGTCCCAGTCGCTCTCCGGCGGGCCGCTGTGGATATCGCCTTTTTCTTCTCCCATGCATGCAAGCGCTGGTGGCGGCGAGCGGCGTCCGGCTGGCGTGGTCGATTCCCACATCACGATGACGCGTGCGCGCTCGACATGCGCGGGCAGTGCCGCGTCCTGTATGACAAGACGATGGCCGTCAATGGATGCTGTCGTTTCAAGAGCTAACATGGGAGAGCCTCCTTTGATGCTGATTTACCTAGTTGCGATTGTACAACATCCACTTGGCGCAGGATTAAACAGCCTCAAAGCCCGCGCAGGAAATACGGCCTCAGCGGCCTATCCCCCGCCATCGCCTCACGCAGTTGCAGCAGCAGTTTCTCCTTGTCCCTGGGCAGATTTCCGGCCAGCGCCAGCGCATTGGAGGCATGGTTGGAACGGAAGATGACCGGCTGCAGCGGGTTGAGGCCGCTGATCAGTCTTTCCTGTTCCTGCAATATCGCCAGGTCGTCCGGCATCTCGAATGGCTCGCCGTATTTGCGCTGGAATTCTTCCGCGATGCTTTCGTCCAGGTACAGTTGCAGCGTTGAGAGGTAGGTGACGGGCGCGCTGTTGAGCAGGGCGATGGTGCCGGCCATATGTTCATCGCTGCGCTTGCTGCCGCCCAGCCCGAGGATGACGGTGGCGGAGATTTTCATGCCGCTCGCCTGCGCCTTGTGCAGCACTTCGGCCATGCGCCGCTGGGTGGCGCCCTTGGTGATTTTTTTCAGGATCAGGTCGGAGCCGGATTCGATGCCGAAGTAGAGCAGGTTCAGTTTGTGCTCGCGCAACAGGGCCAGTTCTTCGGCGTTCTTGCGCTGGAGGTTGCCGGGCGTGGCATAGCAGGAAACGCGTGTCAGGCGCGGCAGCGCGGCCGCCAGTTCGCGCAGGATGGCGAGCAAGTGTTCAGTTGGGAGCGCCAGCGCGTCGCCATCGGCGAGGAACACGCGGTGCGCATCCGGCCAATCGGCGGCGGCCTGGCGGATGTCGGCGAACACGGCATCGAGCGGGCGTTCGACATACTGCTTGCTGCGATACATGGCGCAGAAGCTGCACTGGTTGAAGCTGCAGCCCAGCGTGGCCTGGATGATCAGGTTATTGCCCTCGGCGGGAGGGCGGAACAGGGGCAGATCGTAGAGTGGGTCCATGCTGAATTGTAACGGGGTTTCTTAGCACAACTCCACCTCGACGTAGTGCTCCCGGCGATCATCCACCAGGGGGATCATGCCGTGCGGCCGCCCTGAGCCGTCCAGACCGGCTCCATTTGCCACGGCACCGTCCAGCGTCACGCGGATATCATGTGCTCTGGCTGTTCAGCGACGCGCTTGACGGCGATGTGGTAGAAGGTTTGGCGATAGCGGTAGTGGATTTTGTACGACTCCCAATGGGCCGGAATGCACGGCGCAATGCGCAGGCGGTCCACGCGGCTTCGTCGTCGAGCCTGGCAAATGGGACCTTGGGCAATCGATTGGACGTATTCGCCTGACCGGCCTCAGTACGTCAACAACAGGTAGAGACATGCCACGGCAACGATCGCGAGGATAAGGGCCACGCCCTGCAGGCGCCGCCGCAGGACTTCCACGGCCCTGACAAGCTGGGCGTTCTGGTCGGCAAGAACCTTGATCAATTCGGCAGACGACGCCATCTCGCGCTGCAAATCCGCCACATCGGCTTCAAGCGATTTCACCCGCGAGGCAAGCGCCGCGATGGTCTGGGGATGCGCTTCGTGCTCGATTTCGGCACCGCCTTCTGAGGCCGGGGCCTTTTTCTTGCCCACGGCTTTCCACAGCTTTTTGGCGCCGTCAACGACCAGCGGCGCATTGCTCACAACCTCGGCCCATGGAACCAGCTTTAATGCGGTGATCAGGCTTATTGCCATCGCTTCGTCTCTCCTGCAATTGTATGGTGGCTGCCAAGTAGGCGTTTAAGGCTAGGCCAGATGGCGGCCCTCCTCTCACATTGACGGGCACGTTACTTGCTGCGCTTATATTACTCAATAACCCTGGAGAACAAAGATGGGTACACACAGAATTTTCAATAGTTCCGAATTCTTCCGCCCCGTGGATGGGGATCCCATTCGTTCGGTCATCACGGAATCCAAAGAGGCAGTCATCGTGGCCTGGCACATCAAACCGGGACAGGAAACTCGCGCCCACGTTCATCCGGCTGGACAAGACACGTGGACCATTCTGGCCGGGAAGGGGGAATATTATCTGGATGCTGCAGGCACGACAAAACCAGTCAAGCCAGGTGACGTGGTAATCGCGCACACTGGCGAGGTGCACGGCGTGCTGAACAATGGTGATGAGCCGTTGCTGTTCATTTCGGTCGTGTCGCCGGCAACGGCAGGGTATCAACTGATCTCGTAGCAAATATGCCTGGCGCGCCAATGCACCAATACCGTGCACGCGCAGCAGCGGACAGCCCGTGCCGGATACGCCACGAGTGGCCGCCAAGCTTGTCACCGAAGCAGCCTCTAGTGGTCTGCTTCGTAAATCAAGGAACATGATGAAAACGATGGATTCCGGTCTGTGGCAAGGCGCGAACCGCAGCAATAGCCACGCCTATTGCGAGGATGAGCAACGCCGCCACGGGCCGGAAGACGCATTTTCATGTTCCGGCATTTGCGAGGCAGACCACTAGGTGATTGGCGCAGTACTCTGTCATTCGCAAAGCTGGTAGCATGAAACCCGGCAATTGGAAATAATTTGAGATTCATGCCAATCTGGAGTGCTTGTATTGCTTACTGTTAGCAAGGTTTCCGACAAGTGGGTACTGGTTATTGACGATATGGAAGGCATGCGTTCGCAGTTGCGCATGTCATTGTCGAATTCCGGTTTCGCCAAGCTGCATATCGTGCCGAACATCAAGGAAGCGCTTGAACGCCTGTCCACCAACAACTATGACGTTATCCTTTGCGACTACTCGCTGGGAGAGGGTACGGACGGGCAGCAGTTCCTCGAGTACCTGCGCACCAACGACCTCATCCATCGCAATACAATTTTCGTCATGATCACCGCCGAGCAGGGCTACGATAAGGTTGTGGCGGCTTCGGAGTGCGCGCCGGACGACTATGTTCTCAAGCCTTTCACGGCTGCGCAGTTCAATATCCGGCTGGAAAAACTATTGGAAAAGCAGGCCTATTTTTCCGCGATAGATAAAGCAGCGGATAAAAAGAATTTTGCACGGGTCATAGCCGAGTGCGACAAACTGCTGCCCGCCAAGGACAAGTACTTTATTGATCTGTGCAAGATCAAGGGCGCTGCGCTGGTGCGGAATAACCAGGCGCAACAGGCCGAGGGGCTATACCGCGAGATCCTGGCGATGCGCCCGCTTGGCTGGGCCAAATTGGGCTTGGCGCGCGCATTGGCGGTTCTCGACAAGAAAGCCGAGGCAGAGCGTTTGGCGCGCGAGATCCTGGCGGAGGCGCCGCAATTCATGGCAGCCTACGATTTCCTGGGCAAGTTGATGGCTGAGTCAGGCGACCATCAGGCTGCCTTGGATGTCTTGCAAAAGGCCAGGGAAATTTCTCCCGGCACCATGAGCCGCTTACGCGTGTTGAGCACGTTGGCGGTGGCCGCCGGGCAACCCGAGCTCGCTGAAAAAGTCATGCGCGAAACCTTGCTGAAACACAAGCACTCCCCGGTGCGTCAGTCTAGCGACTACGTGGTGCTATCCAAGGCGCTGGTCGGCCAAGGCAAGACGGAAGAGGCATTAAGCGTGGTGCAGGATGCCAGGAAAAGCTTTTCGGACAATCACAGCAGTGTGGCGCTGGACACCATGGAAAGCATCGTTCACCGCACCGCCGGAAACGATGCGCTCGCTCATGCGGCATTGGAAAAGGCCATGTCGGCCAGCGACCTGGGGAGTTTGCCTGCGGATGCGGTATTGGCGATGGCAGATGCCTGCTTTGCCTTGGGCAAGGAGGAGGATGCAACCCGATTGCTGCACCATGCCACGCAAAATCACCATGAAAACGAGGCTGTCAAGGCCAAGGTGCATGCGGTGCTGGTTGCAGCCGGAAAAGACGCTACCGAGGCAAGCGCGCTGATTGACGCCATCGTGCACGAAGTGATCCTGCTGAATAACGATGGGGTGCGCAAAGCGCAGGCAGGCCAGCTTAACGAGGCGATTGAATTGCTGTGTGAGGCCGCCAACCGGCTGCCGAACAATCTGCAGATACTCGGCAATGCAACGCTGGTGATCGCGCTCGATTTGGCGCGGAATGGAAAAGACGCCGGCAAGCTGGCCAAATGCCTGGGTTATCGCGAAGCGCTGCTCAAGAAATCGCCGGCCCACCCCAAGCTCGAACAAATAGACGGCATGCTCAAGCAATTGAAGGCGTAATCATGAATGATTTATATACCGCTGTTGTGCATGACGTGAAAAATCAGCTTTCCGAGCTGTCATTGCGCCTGGGACAGCGGGGCGACGCTCAGCTAGAGATGGGGATCGCGATGAATGCCGCGCGCCGCCTGTCCGAAATGTTGCTGGTGTACAGAGAAGCCGCCGATCTGTTGAGGGTCAATGCCGACGCGGTCAATCCGGCGGATTTTGTGGCGATACTGGCTGCAGAATATGGCGAACTGTTCCCGGCGATTTCCATTCATATCGATGTTGAACGCGCGCCAGCCTGTGCATTCTTTGACGACGCGCTGGTGCGCCCGGCGCTTGGTAACGCCCTGCACAACGCCTGCCGCCATGCGCGCTCAGGCATTCAACTCGCGGCCTACGAACAGGACAACATGCTGGTTCTCGAAGTCTCCGATGACGGCACGGGATTCCCGGAAAACGTGCTGGCCTCGGGCGGCACATCGCCAATGGCGGCAAGCGGCTCCGGCACTGGGCTTGGCTTGTATCTGGCGCGCAAAATCGCCGAACTGCATCAATTGCAGGATCGCCACGGGTCTATTGAATTGAGCAACTCTCCCGGCGGACGGTTCCGCATGATGCTGCCATAGGCGCAGCGCCCCATGCGCGCAGCAATCTGGCAGGGCAAGCCATTTGCACCACAATACATTCCATACAGGCTTATTTCAGGGGTTTCCCCAGAGATCGATCGTGCCGACACTCGTCATGAGCGGGTGATTGCGAATAAATCTCGCCGCCTGGTCCGCGGGCAGGGGCTTGCTGATCAGGTAGCCCTGGATCTTTTCACAGCCGATGGAGAGCAGATACTTGAGTTGTGCCTGCGTTTCCACGCCTTCGCCGATCACCTCCATGCCCAGTTTATGGGCAAGCAGCACGGTGATGTCGCAGATGCTTGCGTCGTCCAGATCGGTTTCGATGTCCTTGACGAAAGAGCGGTCGATTTTCAGCGTGCTGACTGGAAACAGCTTGAGATAAGTCAGCGACGAGTAACCGGTGCCGAAGTCGTCGATCGAGAGCGTGTGGCCATTGCCATTCAGCTCCTTCATCATTCCCACCGCCTCTGAAGGCGAGCTCATGGTCATTGATTCCGTTACTTCAAGATCAATGCTGTCTGCCGGAAGACCATGCATGGCGATGACTTTCTGAATTCGCGCGGGAAGTTCACTGTCGGCGAACTGGCTGGCGGCAAGATTCACCGACATCCTGATGTGCTTGATGCCGCCCGCGCGCCATTCGGCCAACTGCCGGCAAGCTTCTTGCAGCACCCAATCGCCGAGGGGCATGATCAAGCCGGATTCTTCCGCGATGGGGATGAACTCCACCGGGGAAACCAGGCCGCGTTCGGGGTGCTGCCAGCGAACGAGCGCTTCGACGCCCACCAGTTGGCCGGTGCGCAAATCCAATTGCGGCTGATAATAAAGCAGGAATTGCTGTTTTTCGAGCGCGATTCGCAATTCGCTCTCCATGGCCATTCGCCTCTGGGCAGCCTGCTGCATCCCCACGTTGAAGAATTGATAGCTTCCCCGGCCGCTGGATTTGGCGTGATACATCGCCACATCCGCCTTCTTCATCAAGTCTTGAGCATCGATGGCATCGTCGGGATAAAAGCAGATGCCGATGCTTGGCGAGGTGCGTAGCTCATGCTCATTGACCCGATAGGGTTCCGATATGAGCTTGAGAACCTTATCCGCCACATATACGACATCACTCGTGGAGTCGATGTCAGGCAGCATGATGACGAACTCGTCTCCGCCCAGCCGCGCCACAAAATCACTTTGGCGCACGGAAGCGCCAAGGCGATTCGCCACCTCCACCAGCAGAAGATCGCCAACCGGGTGGCCCAGCGTGTCATTGACGGCCTTGAAGTTGTCCAGGTCTATCAGCATCAACGCCAGCTTTTTTTCGTTGCGCATAACCAAACCCAAGGCTTGCGTTAGCCTCTCGTTCAGGCTGTAGCGGTTGTACAGGCCGGTCAAGAGATCGTGGTGGGCAAGATACTGAGCCCTGCCTTCTGCCGCCTTGCGTTCTGAAATATCGACCTGGGCCCCGACATAATTGGTGACAAGCCCATCTTCCCCCTTGACCGCTGAAATGGTCAGCCACTTTGGGTATATCTCGCCATTTTTGCGTCTATCCCACACTTCACCCTGCCATTTTCCAGTGCGGTGAACGCTATCCCACATTGCACGATAAAACGCGTCATTGTGGCGGCCGGAGCTGAGTATGCGCGGGCTCTGCCCTATGACCTCCTCGGGCGTGAAGCCGGTTTCATCGGTAAAGGCCTGGTTGACGCGCAGAATCACGCCGTTGGAGTCGGTGATCATCAAGCTTTCTTGCGAATCGAAGGTGACCGCCGCGATGCGCAGCTCAGCCTCGGCTTTCCTTTTGTTTCTCAAGCTGATGATGCGCTGCTCAGCGATCGAAAGCCGGATGTTCAGCAAGCCGATCCCAAATGGCTTTGCCACATAATCATCGGCGCCGGCAGCCATAACCTGTTCGAGATCGCCAGGATTTGTGCGCGCGGTGATCACAAGAATCAGGCTATCGCCGCCTTTCGGGCTGCTCCGGATCTTCCGGCACACTTCCAGCCCATCCATTCCCGGCAACAGCCAGTCCAGAATCACCATGGAAAACTCCTGGCTTTGATAGGCTTCCCAGCCGCTTTCGCCGTCAGCGAATTTACTGACGGCATGCCCGCGCTGCTCAAGCACCATCTGAAGCAACGCGCCTATTTCGGGATCGTCTTCAACCAGAAGAATATTCACTTCGCCCTCTCGCATTGATGGCGCCATATTCACCGCCATCCGAAAATAAAACAGCGCTGCTGGATTATTCTAGCTTGAACGAAACCTGGAAGCTAATAAGCCCCTATCACCCTTCAGAGGAACTGGCATGGGCAACTGCATTTTGCACCGGCTCTCAGCCCGCAATAATCAGCCATCCATGCATGAAGCATCCGATTCAGGGGTGACTTGAATCTGCCGCACATACAACTGCTCCACCTTTTTGCGCGCCCACGGCGTTCTCCGTAGAAATTTCAAGCTGGATTTGATGCTGGGGTCGCGGGTAAAGCAGCGCACGGGCACAGCGGCGCCCATGGCTTCCCAGCCCATGGTTTCGGAAAGCCGCGTGACGATGGCTTCCAGCGTGATGCCGTCCAGGCCGTGAGGGCTTGCTGATTTTTTGTTGGCGTCCATGCTGGCATTTTACAGGCGGCATGACGGCTTGCGCGTTTACAATGGAGATCCTTGTTTTCAGGTTGCACTTGCCATGACAGACCCCGTTCGACTCGCAAAACGCCTTGCCGAATTAGTCCCCTGTTCGCGCCGGGAGGCCGAACTGTATATCGCCGGGGGCTGGGTAAGGGTTGATGGGCAAGTGGTGGAAGAGCCGCAGTTCATGGTGTCGCAGCAAAAGATCGAGCTCCACCCCGAAGCCAACCTCATTCCGGTTGAGCCGGTGACCATTTTATTCCACCAGCCGCCTGCGGCGGGCCTGAATGAAAACGCCGCGCAGCCGGCGATTTGCGCCGATACGCAGACGGCTGACGATCGTTCCGGCATCCACGTGCTCAAGCGGCATTTCTCCCGGCTGACGCAGTGCCTGCCGCTGGAAGCGGATGCTGGCGGGCTAACGGTCTTCACACAGGACTGGCGCGTGCTGCGCAAGCTCACCGAAGATACCGCCACGATCGAGCAGGAATACATTGTGGAAGTCGCGGGCGACCTCGCCCCCGATGGGCTCAAGCTTCTCAATCACGGCCTTGGCTTCAATGGCCGGGCGCTGCCCCCGGTCAAGGTCAGCTGGCAAAACGAAACCCGGCTGCGCTTTGCCCTCAAGGGCATGCAGGCCGGCCAGATCCCGCATATGTGCAAAAGCGTCGGACTGCAGGTGCTGGCCATGAAACGCATCCGGATCGGACGCATTCCGATGGCCGGATTGCAGCCTGGCTTATGGCGTTATTTAATGCCGCATGAGCGCTTTTAACCGAGATGTTTGCATATCCTTCTGATTGGCAAATCCGCCTGACTTTTTCAGGCATGGCATTTTCCATCCGCCGAATTCCGCTGCCACAATCGCCGTGTTAACCTTTACGCCATACATACTGGAAATTGAGAGCGCTTCATGGCCCCAGATAAAATAGCGGGGAACTCCCGTCATAAAAGCAAAAGCGCCGAACCCGCTTTCCCCATTGTAGGCATCGGCGCTTCCGCAGGCGGGCTGGAAGCTTTCGAGCAGTTCTTTCACCATGCGCCGCCCGATATGGGAATGGCCTTCGTACTGGTACCACATCTTGATCCGGGCCATGCCAGCCTGTTGACCGAAATCCTGCAACGCACGACCACAATGAAAGTGCACGAAGCCCAGGACCAGATGAAGGTAATGCCCAACCATGTTTACGTGATCCCGCCCAATCGCGACATGGCCCTTTTCCACGGCATCCTGCAACTGAGCGAGCCGGAACAGCCGCGCGGACAACGCATGCCCATCGATGCCTTCCTGCGCTCCCTGGCCGAAGATCAGGGCGAGAACGCCGTCGGCGTCATTCTTTCCGGCACCGGCACCGACGGCACGCTGGGACTGCGCGCCATTCTCGGCGCAGGCGGAATTTCGCTGGTGCAGGACCCGGCCGCGGCGAAATTCGACGGCATGCCCTCCAGCGCCATCCAGGCAGGCTATGCCACCCATGTGCTGGCGGCGGACAAAATGCCCGAGACATTGCTGGCCGCCATGCGCACCCTGACGCCTCCCCATGAAACGCCGCCTCCGGCCGCCATGAGCGCCATCAACCATATCCTGATGCTGTTGCGCTCAAGCACCGGCAATGATTTCTCGCTCTACAAGAAGAGCACCATCGGCCGCCGCATCGAACGCCGCATGTCGCAGCACAATATCGAGGACATGAATATCTATGCCCGCTACCTCAAGGAAAATCCGGCCGAAGTGCGAACGCTGTTCAAGGAACTGCTGATCAACGTCACCAGTTTTTTTCGCGACGGCGAGGCATTCCTCACGCTAAAACAGGACATCCTGCCGCAACTCTTCGCGGACAAACCGGAAGATTACGTGTTCCGGGCCTGGGTGGCCGGCTGTGCCAGCGGGGAAGAGGCCTACTCAATCGCCATCCTGCTGCGCGAATTCATGGACGAAAACAAGCGCGAGATCAAGGTCCAGCTCTACGCCACCGACCTCGACGACGAAGCCATCACCGTGGCGCGCGCCGGCCTTTACCCCCCCAATATCACGCAGGATGTCACGCCGGAGCGGCTGCGCCGCTTCTTCACCAAGGAGGATGCGGGCTACCGGGTGAAGAAGGAAATCCGCGAGATGGTTGTATTCGCCGTCCAGAACGTCGCCAAGGACCCCCCCTTCACCCGCCTGGACCTGTTGTGCTGCCGCAACCTGATGATCTATCTCGAGCCGGAGTTGCAAAATCGCCTGATCCCGGCTTTCCACTATGCGATCAAGCCGGGTGGCGTGCTGTTCCTTTCCCCTTCGGAAAGCATCGGCAACCACCACGCATTGTTCTCGGCGGTAAACCGCAAGCACAAGTTCTACCGGGCCATCCCTTCCGCCGCCTCGACCCGCGCGGTGATGACCAGCGGGCTGAGCTGGGCGACAGACACCAGCGGCAAGGCACCGGCGGTGGCAACACCCAGAGCCAAGGAAAGCAACATCGCCGAACTGACGCGGCGCATGCTGATCCAGTCCTTCGCGCCCGCCTCGGTGGTCACCGACCACAAGGGCGACATCCTCTACGTGCATGGCGACACCGGAAAATACCTGCGTCCGGCCCCCGGCCAGGCCAGCCTCAACGTTGTCGAGATGGCGCGCGAGGGCCTGCAACTGGAACTGCGCTCCGCCATCCAGAATGCCAGCGAAAACATGCCCACCCTGGGCCGGGAAGTGTCGGTCAAGACCAATGGCGGCTTCACCACCGTGAGCCTCAGCGTGCGCCCACTGCCCGACCTGGACTCGGCGCAATCGCTGCTGCTGGTGAGCTTCCAGGATGTCCCGCAGTCGCCACCCAATCCGGGCCACGCCAAGCGCGGCGGCAAGCCGGCCGAACAGCAACGCATCGAGGAACTGGAACGCGAGCTTGCCTACACCAAGGAAAACCTCCAGGCCACCATCGAGGAACAGCAGGCGTCAAACGAGGAACTCAAATCCACCAACGAGGAAATGCAGTCCACCAACGAGGAACTCCAGTCCACCAATGAAGAACTGGAAACCTCCAAGGAAGAACTGCAATCGGTCAACGAAGAGTTGATCACCGTCAATACCGAACTGCAGTCCAAGATCGAGCAACTGGCCGGCATGCAGAACGACATGAAAAACCTGCTCGATAATATCAACGTCGGCACCATCTTCCTTGACAGCCATCTGGTCATCAGGCGCTTCACCCGCGAAGCGGTACGGGTTTATCGCCTCGCGGCATCGGATGCGGGCCGCCCCCTGGGCGACATCAAATCCAATCTGGAGGGGGAAGATCTGCTGAGCGAGGCCGGGCGCGTGCTTGAATCCCTGGCACCGGTCGAGCGCGAAGTATGTACTCACGACGGCGCCTGGTTTCTGGCGCGCATCCAGCCCTATCGCACCGTGGACAACATGATAGACGGCGTGGTGCTGACCTTCACCGATATTACCGAGCGCATCCTTGCCATTACCGAGCGCGAAGGGCGCGACCTGGCCGAGAGCGTCGTCAATACCGTGCGCGAACCGCTGGTCGTGCTGGATAGCGCCTTGAAGGTAATCTCAGCCAGCCGCTCGTTCTACCTGACTTTCCACGCCACGCCTGAAGACACCGTGGGCCGCGCGATCTATGAACTAAGCGGGTGCCAGTGGGACATTCCCGCCCTGCGCAGCCTGCTGGAGAAAATTCTGCCCGAAAACCAGGGCTTCGAAGGTTACAAGCTTGAATACGACATTCCTGCTGTCGGCCGCCGCGTAATCCAGCTCAATGCCCGCCGCATCATTGGCAAAACAGGCGACACCCAATTGATTCTGCTGGCGATGGAAATTGCCAAACAGTGAACGAGAGATGACCCTGCAGTGGCCGACAGTACGGCCATGCTGCTGGACGCTGCAGGTTACGTCGTGCGCACGGCTAATGACGGGCAGACTGCTATAGCGTTGATTCCGGAATACCAGCCTCAAGCGGTTTTGCTGGATATCGGCCTAAAGGGAATGAATGGTTTTGAGGCTGCAAAACGGCTCCGGAAACTGCCGGGTGGGCGCGACCTGTACCTCTCGGCTATGGCGACAAGAAAACCCAGGCTCAGGCGATGGAATCCGGTTGCAACCATCTGCTGGTCAAGCCCATGCAGTGGAACGACCTCGGTGCGCTGCTGGCCAGGCTAAGCAAACCTGCACATTCCACTTGAACCTTTCGCCCGTGCGCGCATTCGCGCCACAAAATGTACCGCCTCTTAAAAGAAACCCTGTTCATTATTAAATCCGAGAGCCTATAATTTCTTAAGGGGGCGGCATTTTCCAGTGCCGCATACGAATCCGTGGAAGTTGCCAGCAATCAGATCAGGAGCAATACGCATGGACCGGAAACTGTTTGAAGAAAAACGTCGCGCCGCGTTGCTGCGCAAGGCCGCCGAATCACAGCTTGCCAGCGCGCCGGCGAAAAAACCGCCAGCCCGTCCACCCGAGGAACTGCTGCACGAGCTCCAGGTGCACCAGATCGAACTGGAAATGCAGAATGAAGAGTTGCGGCGCGCCTACACCGCGCTGGAGGAATCCCGCGACCGCTATGTGGATCTCTACGAATTCGCGCCGGTCGGGTATCTCACCCTGACGAGCGAGGGGCTGATCTCGGAAATCAACCTCACCGGTGTCGCGCTGCTGGGAGCTGAGCGCAAGAAACTGCTTAACCGCCGTTTCGCAAGCTTCGTCGCCCCGGAGTGCAGAGACCACTGGCATCGCCATTTCCTGCATACGCTGCAACACGGCGAGAAGCAAAGCTGCGAAATTGCCCTCGTGCGCGCTGACGGCACGGCCTTCCAGGCCACCTTGGATTGCCTGTACACGGTAGCCGGCGCCTCCCCCTTGGTGCGAATCGCGCTCGCGGACGTCACCGAGCGCAAACAGGCAGAGGATCAAATCCACAAATTAGCCTTCTATGACGCCCTGACGCAACAACCCAATCGCCTATTGTTAAATGACCGCCTAATACAATCCATGGCCGCCAGCAAGCGCAGCGGCCTTTATAATGCCTTGCTCTTTCTCGATTTTGACAACTTCAAGCCGCTTAACGATAAATACGGCCATGATGTAGGCGACTTGCTACTGATAGAAGGAGTGCGCCGGATTAATCTCTGCATACGCGAGATGGATACGCTCGCGCGTTTTGGCGGGGATGAGTTTGTGATAGTGCTGTGCGATCTGGGTGAAGACAAGGTCGAGGCCGCCACGCAAGCCCGCATCGTCGCTGAAAAAATCCGTACCGTCCTGGCTGAACCTTACGTACTGAAAATTCGGCTACCGGGCGATGTGGAAACCATAATCGAGCATCGCTGCACGGTGAGTATCGGCGTGATGCTATTTATCAATCACCAAGCCAGCACGGCAGACATTATCAAGTGGGCGGACATTGCGATGTATCAAGCCAAGGAAGCAGGCGGCAACCAGGTGCTGTTTTATAGCGCGAAGACTTGAAACTCCGGGTTGGATTTTACCTGGAATTCCGGGAGCGGGGTTCCCCATGAAACCAGCCATCTCACACTTTACGCATTAGTCCCCGGCCGGGGAATCCGGCCTTCGCCGGTGGAAAATCATCGGGGCCGGGGCCCGCTCCAATGATGGCGGCGGCATTTTAAGGATACTCTTCTTCATCTTGCCCATGACGTGCATCTCGCATGCCCGGCAGTCGAATGTCAGCGTCAGCCGCTCCTTCCCGTTCAGCAGCGTCATCGGCTCGGCGCGCACCTGGCCCTGCACGCCCGGCACCCCCTTGGCCTGCTTGGGGCACAGGCTGAAGGAGTAGCGCAGGCAGTGCTTGGTGATCATCAGCGACACCTCGCCCACTTCCTGGTGCGCCTCGTAAGCGGCTTCGATCAGCTTGACGCCATGCCGCGCGTAGAACGCCCGCGCCGCCTGGTTGTAGACGTTGGCCAGATAGGAGAGCGTTTCTTCCGGGTAGGCGACGGGCGGCTCCACGGCGGGTTTGCGTACCGGGCGCTGGTAAGCGGCTAGCCGTGCGGCTTCCAGCTGCTCGACCGCGTCGCGGCGCAGCTTGTTGGCAACGGAAGACGGCACGAACCAGGGCTGGCTCCAGTCGATCTCAAGCTGTTGCAGCGCAAAAATGGTGCCGCCGAAGCGGGCCAGCTGCTCGCGCAAGGCGGCCTCGGTTTCCGCCGGATTCTGCGCCGGCTGTTTGTCGAAAACGATGCTGGCGGTCGCGCTGATGCCGTCGCTGTCCTGCAGCGTCAGGATAAAGCCATCGGCGCTTTCGCCGAAGCATGCGCTCACATCGATGCGGCGCTCGGCGGATTTTTTTGTCAGCGCCTGATCCCAGGCATGGTCGCGGTTGCGTGACAGTGCCGTACCCGCTTTCAGGCCCGGCAAGGAACCGACCGGCTCGTTCGGCCACACGCGCCAGAACTTGCCCGCGCGCTCGGCGCGGTTGGCCTGGATGCCGACCACCTCGCGCTTGTGCAGGTAGGTCAGCCCGTCGCCGTTGGCAAGCGGTTCGCTCGCTTCCAGCTCGAACCAGTCCGGCCCGATGCGCGTCACCGTGCCGAGCGGCACGCCGACAAAGGCCGGGGTATCGAAGGCGCCGATATCGGCCTTGCGGCCGGTGGAAAAGTAATCGGTCGCGCCACGGTGAAAGGTCTTGTCAGGGTTGGGCGTGAACAGCAGCTGCGTGCGGCCGCTGGAAGCGGGGACTAGGTCCGGCCGCTCGGCCAGTATCCCGTCGAGCAACTGGCGGTAGTGGCCGGTGATGTTCTTGACGTAGGCGGCTTCCTTGTAGCGCCCCTCGATCTTGAAGCTCTGCACCCCGGCATCGACCAGGGCGCGCATATTGGCGCTCTGGTTGTTGTCCTTGACCGACAGCAGATGCTTGTCGAAGGCCACCACGCGGCCCTGGTCGTCCTGCAGGGTATAGGGCAGGCGGCAGGCCTGCGAGCAGTCGCCGCGGTTGGCGCTGCGCCCGGTCTGCGCGTGGCTGATGTAGCACTGGCCGGAGAAGGCCACACACAGCGCGCCATGAATAAAATGCTCGATCACGGTATCGGCCGGCACGGCGGCGCGCACGGCGGCGATTTGCTCAAGCGTCAGCTCGCGCGCCAGGACGATCTGCGAAAAGCCCACATCGGCCAGGAAGCGCGCCTTTTCCGGGCTGCGGATGTCGCACTGGGTCGAGGCGTGCAGATCTATGGGCGGCAGATCCAGTTCCAAGAGGCCCATGTCCTGCACGATCAGCGCATCGACCCCGGCGTCGTAGAATTCGCGGACCAGGCGGCGCGCGGCTTCGAGTTCGGCATCATGCAGGATGGTGTTGAGGGTGACGAAAATGCGCGCATGGTAGCGGTGCGCGAATTCCACCAGCGCGGCGATCTCGCCCACCGTGTTGACCGCGTTGTGGCGCGCGCCGAACGAGGGCCCGCCGATGTAGACCGCGTCCGCGCCGTGCAGGATGGCTTCGCGGCCGATCGCGGCGGTCTTGGCCGGGGCGAGCAGTTCAAGGGCATGAGTGGGAATGCTGGACAAGATTTAACCTGGATGTGGTGGAAAAAACAGCATGGGGTGCGAAGGCGAATTTTACCCCAGAACCAGGCCGCATGATCGCGCATCCGGTGTGCCGCCACATCCTTCAGCAACAAAGAGATAGGGTTCGATATAATCCTAAAAAACGTAGTTCATTCACCGCAAAGGCGCCAAGAACGCAAAGGAAACAAAGGGTTCCGATGAAATGACCGCCCTCCCAACGCGTGGCCGCCAAAACCATGGCAACCCCTTGTTTTTACTTTGCGTTCTTGGCGCCTTTGCGGTTCAAGTGCTTTTTTCAGGATAATTCACATCCCCATGACCCGACCCCTTCCCATCGACGCGATCCTGCCCGAGCTGCGCGCCGCCCTCGCTGCCCACCCAGCGGTGGTGCTCGAGGCGCCGCCGGGTGCTGGCAAGACCACCCGCATCCCGCTCGCCCTGTTTGACGAACCCTGGCTCGGTGAACAGACCATCGTGATGCTCGAACCGCGCCGCCTTGCCGCGCGCGGGGCCGCCGTGTTCATGGCCGCCGAACTGGACGAAGAAGCGGGCGAACGGATCGGCTACCGGGTGCGCTTCGAAAACCGGGTATCGAAGCGCACCCGCGTCGAGGTCGTGACCGAGGGCATCCTCACCCGCCGCCTGCAGCACGACCCGGAACTTGCCGGGGTGGGGCTGGTGATCTTCGACGAATACCACGAACGCAATCTTCACAGCGACCTCGCCCTGGCCCTGTGCCGCGATGCCCAGAGCGGCCTGCGCGAGGATCTGAAAATCCTGGTGATGTCTGCCACCCTCGACGGCGCGCGCATCGCCGCCCTGCTCGGCGCCCCGCTGGTGCGCAGCGAGGGGCGCAGCCACCCGGTCGAGGTGCGCTACCGGGCAGGCAGCAGCGCGGCGCCCCAGCCCGGAGAGATGGCCCAGACCATGGCACGTGCGGTGGCGGATGCCGCCAGCGAAGTGGGGGGAGACATCCTCGCCTTCCTCCCCGGCTCCGGCGAGATCCGCCGCGTCGAGGCCCTGCTCGCCGAACGCGCCGCCCTTCCCGGCGCGCCCCTGATCCATCCGCTCTACGGCGACCTGCCTTTCGAGCGCCAGCAGGCGGCCATCGCGCCAGATCCGCAGGGACGGCGCAAGGTCATCCTCGCCACGCCCATCGCCGAAACCTCGCTCACCATCGAGGGCATCACCACCGTGATCGACAGCGGCTGGCAGCGGGTGCCGCGCTTCGATCCGGCGAGCGGGCTGACCCGTCTGGAGACGGTGCGCGTCTCGCGCGCCTCGGCCGAGCAGCGCGCCGGACGGGCCGGGCGTCTCGGGCCGGGGATCTGCCTGCGGCTGTGGAACGAGGACATGCAGCGCGGCCTGGTCGCCTTTAACGTCCCGGAAATCCTCGAAGCCGACCTCGCCCCCCTCGCGCTCGAACTGGCGCAGTGGGGGGTGAACAATGCCGCCACGCTGACCTGGCTCGACCCGCCCCCCGCCGCTGCCCTGGCCCAGGGGCGCGAACTGCTGCAACAGCTCGAAGCCCTGGACAACGCCGGTCGCATCACTCCCCTGGGGCGGGAGATGGCCGGACTGCCGCTCCATCCGCGCCTCGCCCACATGCTGCTGCGCGGCCGGGAGATGGGGCTCGGCGCTCTTGCCTGCGACATCGCTGCCGTGGCCGCCGGGCGAGACCCGCTACGCGCCCTTGAAGGCGAGCACCGCTGCGACTTCGCCCTGCGGGTGGAAGCCCTGCGCGCCCATCGTAGCCAGGGCAACGCCGGGGCGCATCGTTTCGGCGCCGATCCCAACGCCTGCGCCGCCGCCGAACGCGCCGCGCACCAGTGGCGCCACCTGCTGGGGGTAGCGGCGGGCGATAGCGCGATGGACGAGGCCGCCATCGGCCTGCTCCTCGCCCTGGCTTACCCGGACCGCATCGCCCAGCGCCGCAGCGAGGGCGAGGGGCGCTACCTGCTCGCTAACGGACGCGGCGCCCGGCTGCTGCCGGGCTGTGCCGGTGGCCCGCCGCTGCTGGTGGCCGCCAGCCTCGACGGCAAGGGCGACGAAGGGCGCATCTTCCTCGCCGCCGCGCTCGACGCGGACGACCTTGCACGGCATTTCGGCGAGAAACTGGCGTGGCAGTCGGTGGAGCGCTGGGAACGCCAGACCCAGACCGTGCTGGCGCGCGAGGAACACCGCCTCGGCGCCCTGGTTCTGGCGCAACGGCCACTGCCAGCAGGCTCCGCCCGGCAGGCGACGGTGCAGGCGATGCTTGACGGCGTACGCGACCTCGGCATCGAAGCCTTGCCCTGGAACGAGGAAGCGCGCCAGCTCCAGGCCCGCATCGCCTCGCTGCGGCAGTGGCAGCCCGACGCCAACTGGCCCGATCTCACTGACGCCACCCTGCTCGCCACGCTGGAAGACTGGCTTCTTCCCTATCTCGATGGCGTCACCCGGCGCGACCATCTCGCCCGCCTCGACCTGCCTGCCATCCTCAAGGGCCGCCTCGACTGGGACCGGCAGCAGCAACTCGAACGTCTCGCCCCGACCCACACCACCGTGCCGAGCGGCTCGCGCAAGCGCCTCGAATATTTCCTCGACGGCGCCCCGCCGGTGCTGGCGGTCAAACTCCAGGAACTGTTCGGCCTCGCCCGCACGCCCGCCGTCGCCGACGGCCAGATCGCGCTGATGCTCCACCTGCTCTCCCCTGCCCAGCGCCCGATCCAGGTCACGCGCGACCTGAATAACTTCTGGGACAACACCTACCCCGAGGTGAAGAAGGAACTTAAAGGCCGCTACCCCAAGCACCCCTGGCCCGACGACCCGTGGAATGCCACACCGACCGCGAGGGCCAAGCCGCGCTCGTGAAATGAGCGGGTGAAGAATCGGGTTTCATGGCGGAATCCTTGCAATCGAAATTTCGTGGTGGCTATCTGAACAGGTGTTTGCAACGCGAGGTGCCTATCGACACTGAACCGTTCGCCGGGGAGAAGGCGCTGAAGGGCTGGAGATCGGCCATAGCTGCCGTTGGAGACGATCTTCTTGTCTGACAGCAACACTTCATCTTTCTGCCATTCGAAAACATCTACAATAGGCAGGGGTGATTCAGGTAATCAGCGGAGATTCGTCAATGCCAGTTAGCAAACGTCGGCCCAAAAAGCTTGTGCGGCAGCAGAAGGTGGCTCAGCGGGCAAAATCTGCCGGTATGGTTTTCATGAAACATCCGTTTTCTAGCCTGCCGCGAGAGGCCGTTCTCAAAGGTTTGGTTGAGATGGGCCAGACCCATCAGGATGAATTCCCCCATCAGCTTGAGGAAGTCGAAACCATCCTGCGTTCCGTCGATCCGCTACTGACGATTTCGATGCTTGCGACCTACGGTCTTATGGGTGGCGTCGATGACAACGGCAATATCAGTTCCGGGTACAAAGGGGAAGAGTTCAATCAGTCGCATGTCGAGTTGGCGCAGGCACTTTGTCTGCGAGTTCCATTTGCCGAGTGTTCTAGAGAGCTCCCCAGGCCCGACACTGTCCAGCAATTGTTCGACCTGTTGCCGGAGTTGGGCAATGCGTTCGGATTGATGCGTTTCGTTCAGCTCCAACAGGAACGATCCGACGAAAACAAAGCGGTCATGGTTATTCAGGAGGAGCTACGACTTCACACCCAGGTCGTGCGAAACTGGGGCTATCTTAGCCGTGTCGCGGGAATTCTTAAACGCCTTTGCACCCCCATCGACGACGTATTCCTCGCGACGGCCGGCATTCGCGCGACAAACCTCGTTGATCTATTTACCCACCTGATTCGGCGGCATGAACGGCTTATCAATGAGCGGATTAAGAAACTCGTGCCCACATTCCGCGAAACCACGGTTGCCGGAATGCTTGACGCCTATCACAAGGCCAATCCGCACCTGAAGGACTCTAGTGCCGAGATGCTCGCCTTTGCAGAGGAACAGGGCATTACTCTGGATCACATGAAGGCCATGCTGCTGTCTCATTCTGACTTAGCAATTGATGAAACCCATACGTTCGATGCCGAAGTTCTGGCATTCGAAACCGGAATTGATGCGTCGTCAATTGCATCAGCGTTGGAGCGCTTAAGTCTTGGCTTTGGCGATCTGGCCAAGTGCAATCCGGAACATCTTTTCCTGACAAACCCGGTCTGGACGAAGCCTGTCATCAAGCTTGCGAGAAATAGTTATTTCTGCGCGATGCCGCAAGCGTTTTTCTCCTTCGCATTCCCAATCCTGGCGGCACTGCTTGAGGGTGATAATTCAGCGACAAAGCAGTATGAAAAGCGACGGGCAGAATTTCTTGAATCTGACATCCGCGACTTGTTCGGCAAGGCATTTCCCGATTGCGAAATTGGCACGGGCTACAGGTGGCGGGAAGGATCGGACGAGTATGAAAACGACCTCATGGTCAGGGTCGACTCCCATCTGATCCTGGTCGAAGCCAAGTCGCATTCAATTTCATGGCCTGCATTGCGTGGAGCACCCGATCGGGCACGCAGACATGTCGAGGAGATACTGCTTGATCCTTCCATCCAGTCCTTGCGATTGGCGACTCGTGTCTCTCAAGCCCTTGCCGACAAGGACAACAGGGATTCACTGCTTCCTCGGTTCCCGGTGTCCTTGGATCAGGTACGCACGGTACTCCGTTTGTCAGTCACCCTTGAGGACTTCGCCACCCTTCAGACAACGCTCCATCACGCCAAGAAGGCGAACTGGATTCCTGCAGATCATCCCATCGCGCCATGTATCTTGTTGGCCGATCTAGAAATCGTATTCGATGTCCTCGAATCGACACCGCACAAGATCCATTACCTCAAGCGGCGCGCCGATCTGGAAGCACATTTCGATTACAAGGGCGACGAACTGGACCTGCTGGGGTTCTACCTGCAATCCGGTTTCAATGTCGGCGAAGCAG
Organism: uncultured Sulfuricella sp.; assembly: GCA_964384915.1. GTDB lineage: Bacteria > Pseudomonadota > Gammaproteobacteria > Burkholderiales > Sulfuricellaceae > Sulfurimicrobium. The sequence continues at coordinate 31,253 of CAYLMA010000021.1, forward strand.
AGTATTCCGGGCATCACTTCGCTCTGGTCACGATGTCGCGACCGATTGACCGGTATTACACCGCACTTGAAGAGGGAATCGTCACAACCAAGCCGGCACCGAAGATGACACGCTGGTGGAAAGACATCTGCGCCAAGATCGAGGCGCGGGATTTTCATCAATGGTCGGATATCGCGAATGTGCTCCTTAACGTATCACTTGAGGATCAGGAGGCGATTGCCAAGAAGTTCAAGCAGATTGCCAAGAATGTGCACAAAAACTGGCGTATCCCTAGCCACAATTGCGCCATCGTCATGATCCCCCATCGGAAGCGACCTGATGCGCTGGCTATCTTTGCATTCAAGGAGCGAGACAAGGACAGTCGTCATACACGCATGGAGAATATCGCGGCTGAAATTTTCGAGAGTTCGCATGTGGAACGCTGCCTAGTGATCGGGGTCAACATTGACAAGATGCACTACCCCTATTCGTTGATTGCGGTCTTTTTCAGGGGGAAAGAGAAAGACACAACCGAAGGTCGTTGACGAATTAGGTTTCGGCGACATCTAGCTATCTAGGTTAGATGCGCGATGGATGGTGGCAATAGGCAGGAAGTGTGAGTCATGTCCGCTGTTCCACGCAGAGCGGAAGTTCCAAGAGGCCGCCGCCAACTTCCGCTTCGGCCGATATCCGGACCCTCTGGTTATCCAGCCTATGCTACCGCCTAAGGTGTATTTGAAAAATCCAAGACCAGTTCCGATGCCATCGCTGCATTGGATTTGCCACCTCATGGCTCGCCAGATGATCAAGGATGCGATCAAAATCCTCGGCAGCCTCAGGCTCCAACTCGATGCGAGACACTTTCAGCGCGCCAGCTTGCGTGCCACCGGTCGTTTCGTGGCCTTGCCAGCCATGCGCGATTCCAGATAATCGCGCATTTCCTGCCAGGGGATGGTTTCGCCGCTGGCTACGATGTTGGCATAGCGGCCTTCAGCCACGGCATCGAAATCGGTGCGGCGTTCGGCTTGCTCGGTTTTATCGGACGACAAATCGACTCCTCTTACTGCTTGTTCCTTGCTGGCAATACTCAGGAAGCGTCGAGCATGCGTTGCAAAGACAGGCGAGCCAGCTCGGCTTCCTGTGGCGGCACTTTGATCTGGTTGATGACTTTGCCTTCAGCCAGATTTTCCAGCACCCAGGCCAGGTGCTGCGGGTCGATGCGCGCCATGGTTGAACACATGCACACCGTGGAGGACATGAACTGCACCAGCTTGCCTTCCGGCTTGAAGCGGTTCGCCAGGCGGTTGACCAGGTTCAGCTCGGTGCCGACCAGCCACTTGGTGCCCGGCGCGGATTCGGCGATGGTCTTGATGATGTACTCGGTGGAGCCGACATAGTCGGACAACTGGCACACCTCGAAGCTGCACTCGGGATGGGAGATCACTTTACCGTCCGGATGCTGTTCGCGGAACTTGTGGATGTGCTGTGGCTGGAACATCTGGTGCACCGAGCACAGGCCTTTCCAGAGAATGATCCTGGCTTTTTTGATCTGCTCCGGGGTCAGCCCGCCCATGGGCTGGTCGTAGTCCCACAGCACCATCTCGTCGAGCGGAATGCCCATCTTGAAGCCGCTCCAGCGGCCTAGGTTCTGGTCGGGGAAGAACAGCACCTTCTCGCGCCGGGCGAACGACCATTCCAGTATCTTGGTGGCGTTGCTGGAAGTGCAGACGATGCCGCCATGCTCGCCGCAGAAGGCCTTCAGGTCGGCGGCGGAATTGATGTAGGTGACGGGCGTGACGCTCTGGTCCGGGTCGAGCACCGTTTTCAGCTCGCGCCACGCGCGCTCGACCTTGGCCAGCGAGGCCATGTCCGCCATGGAGCAGCCGGCGGAAAGATCGGGCAGGATGGAAATCTGTTCCGGGCGCGACAGGATGTCCGCCACCTCGGCCATGAAGTGCACGCCGCAGAACACGATGTATTCCGCCTCCGAGGCCGCCGCCTGGCGCGACAGCTTGAGCGAGTCGCCGGTGAAGTCGGCGTGGCAGATCACGTCGTCGCGCTGGTAGTGGTGCCCCAGGATCACCAGGCGCTTGCCCAGCCTGGCCTTGGCGGCAACGATGCGCTCCTGGCAGGCGGCATCCTGCATCTGGCTGAAGGTGTCGAAAGTGATGGGGCTTATTTGCATGGCGTGGCTTCGCATCCGGGAAAATCAGCAAACGCTAAAGTTATCAAAATATGACCAAAAGTCCAGACTAATCTTTTCCCGCCATTTCCGGCAGGCGTTCGATCGCCGCCACATTGGTCCAGGAAAAAACTTTTTTAGCCGCTTCCTGCCACGGCAGCCAGGCAAAGTCCAGGTGTTCGCGCGGCGCGAGTCGAATCGACAGGGGCTGCGGCACTTCCAGCCCGAAGACGTGCTCGGTGTTGTGGGTGACACCAGGCGCATAGCGGTGACGCCACTCGGCATAAATCTCGAAGACGTTGTGCATTTCCCAGTTGCTGAACCTGAATGAATCTGCGTCCAGCCCGGTTTCCTCGGCCACCTCGCGTATCGCGGTCTGGCGCAGGCTCTCGCCGGCATCGCAACTGCCGGTCACCGATTGCCAGTAACCGGGATGATCGGTGCGTTCCAGCAGCAGGACCTGCAAATCCGGCGTGTAGATGACCACCAGGACGGAAACGGGCGTTTTGTAGGCCATCCTGGGAAATCCCGGAATTACTCGAAGTTGATCTGTTCTGGCTTCTCGGTCGGACGCTGCTCGGTGTTCCACTGATCGTAGCCACCAGCCAGGGAAACCACATCGCTGTAGCCCAGCCGGTGCAGTTGCACCGCGGACAGGGCCGCGCGTCCGCTGGTACGGCAATAGACCAGCAGCGATGCATCGCGTGGGGCGGCTTCAGGCACCATGCCGATCTTGAATTCAAGTATGCCGCGCGGAATGTTGATGGCGCCCGGCAGATGGCCCGTGACGAATTCGTCATACTCGCGCACGTCCACCACCACGCGCTTGCCAAGCAGTACCTGCGCCTCGTCGCAACTGATTTCCCTGATCTGGGATTTGGCTTCGACCACCAGGTCGTGAGGGCTTATCGGCATCTTGATTCTCCTGTTTACCGGTTCAGTCCTTGGCCACTTCCACCTGGGTCTGCACCTGCTGGCGCAAGCGGATGTGCAGTTCGCGCAACTGCTTCTCGTCCACCGTGTTGGGGGCCTGGGTCATGAGGCAGGCGGCGCGCTGGGTCTTGGGGAAGGCGATCACGTCGCGGATCGACTCGGCCCCGGCCATCAGCGTCACCAGCCGGTCCAGGCCGAAGGCCAGGCCGCCGTGGGGCGGCGCGCCGAATTGCAGGGCGTCGAGGAGGAAGCCGAATTTCTCCCGTGCTTCCTCGTCGCTGATGTTGAGCGCCTGGAACACCTTGGCCTGCACTTCCTGGCGGTGGATACGCACCGAGCCGCCGCCCACTTCCCAGCCGTTCAGCACCATGTCGTAGGCCTTGGACAGCGCCTTGCCGGGATCGCTGGAGAGCAGGTCCTCGTGGCCGTCGGCGGGCGAGGTGAAGGGGTGGTGCAGGGCCGCCCAGCGGTTGTTTTCCTCGTCGCGCTCGAACATGGGAAAATCCACCACCCACAAGGGCTTCCAGCCGGACTCGGCGAGGCCGCGCTCGTGGCCGACCTTGGCGCGCAGGGCACCGAGCGCCTCGTTCACCACCTTGGCCTTGTCGGCGCCGAAGAAGATCAGGTCGCCGTCGGTGGCGCCGGTGCGCTCGATGATCGCCTTCAGCGCTGCGTCATCCAGGTTCTTGACGATGGGCGATTGCAGGCCGTCGCGCCCCTTGGCCACCTCGTTGACCTTGATGTAGGCCAGGCCCTTGGCGCCGTAGATGCCGACGAAGGCGGTGTAGTCGTCGATCTCCTTGCGCGACAGCGATCCGCCACCCGGCACCTTGAGCGCGGCCACGCGGCCGCCTTCCATGTCCGCCGCGCCGCGGAACACCTTGAATTCGACCGACTTCATCACGTCGGTGAGCTCGGTCAGTTCCAGCGCCACGCGCATGTCGGGCTTGTCGGAACCGTAACGGCCCATGGCCTCTGCGTATGGCATGCGCGGGAAGGGGTTGGGCAGGTCGATGTCCATCACGGTCTTGAACATCCGCCTTATCATATCCTCCACCGTGTCCATGATCTCGTTTTCGCTCATGAACGAGGTCTCGATGTCGACCTGGGTGAATTCCGGCTGGCGGTCGGCGCGCAGATCCTCGTCGCGGAAGCACTTGGTGATCTGGAAATAGCGGTCGAAACCGGCCACCATCAGCAGCTGCTTGAAAATCTGCGGCGATTGCGGCAGCGCGAAGAACTGGCCCGGATGCACGCGGCTCGGCACCAGGTAGTCGCGCGCGCCTTCCGGCGTGGAGCGGGTCAGCATGGGGGTTTCGATTTCCATGAAGCCATGCTGGTCGAGATAATCGCGCAGGGTCTTGGAGACGCGGTAGCGCAGCTTCATGTTCTCCTGCATCGCGGGGCGGCGCAGGTCGATGTAGCGGTGCGTCAGGCGCACGTTCTCGGACAGGTTCTCGTCGTCGAGCTGGAACGGCGGTGTGAGGGACGCATTGAGGATCTCGATGCTGTCGGCAATCACTTCAATTTCGCCGCTGGGCAGGTTGGGATTGACCGTTCCCTCGGGGCGCGGGTTGACGCGGCCGGTGACCTTGAGCACGAACTCGTTGCGGATTCTCTCGGCGATGGCGAAGGTCTCCACCTTGTCCGGATTGCACACCACCTGCACCAGGCCCTCGCGGTCGCGCAGGTCGATGAAAATCACCCCGCCATGGTCGCGGCGGCGGTGCGCCCAGCCGCTCAGGGTAACAGTTTGCTGCAAATGGTCGCGATTTACCGCGCCGCAATAGTGAGTACGCATCATGGTGGAATCCGATTCGAGTTGGTACGAGCGAGACAAAAGGGCGAATTATACCCGAGACAATCAATCGCCGGGATAGGTGGCTGCGGTGATCTCTCTCCTGGGCGCAACCACGCCCATGGAGACAATGGACTTGAGCGCATCATCCACGCTCATGTCGAGTTCTATGGTCTCGCTTTTCTTGACGTAGAAATAAAAGCCGTTGACCGGGCTGGGCGTGGTGGGAATAAAGACAGCCACGTACTCCTCGTTGAAGCGCTTGGCGACTTCACCAGGCACGCTGGTCTGAAAAGCCAGCGACCACGCTTCAGGGTGCGGGTAGCGCACCAGCAGCACCTTGCGGAAGGCGTCGCCTTTGCCGGAAAACAGAGTGTCGCTGACCTGTTTGACGCTGTAATAAATCGATTTCACCACCGGGATGCGCGCCAGCAAGGCTTCCCAGAACATCACCAGGCGCTGGCCGATGATGTTCGCGGCGAGTACGCCGGTCAGGAGAATCACCAGCAGGGTCAGGATGGCGCCGATGCCGGGGATGTTCAGCCCGAGCAACGCCAGCGGGCGCAGCGACTCGGGCACCAGAAGCAGGCTCTGGTCCAGGGTGCCGATCAGCAGATTGAGTACCCAGACGGTAATGACCAAGGGTATCCAGATCAGCAATCCGGTAATGAAATAACGTCTCATGGCTTTTAGTGAAATGAATGCGGATTCGCCATGAAAGCGAACCCGCGCAGCACAATGATCGCCAGCTTAGTGGCAGGCACAGCCGCCGCCACAACCGCCGGCAGGCTTGGCCTCTTCCTTGGGTTTGGACCCGCCTTTGAAATCGGTCTGGTACCAGCCATCGCCCTTGAGCTGAAAACCAGCCGCACTCAACATTTTGCCCAGGGTTTCCTTGCCGCACGCCGGGCAGGCGGTGAGTGGCGCGTCACTCATTTTCTGAATGAATTCCTTCTGGAATCCGCAATCGGAACAACGGTATTCGTAAATCGGCATGTTCAAGCTCCTGTTTAATTCATCCCGGCATTACTTCCCAAAAATGGGGGCAATCCGGCCACTATTCAAGCCGCCTGAATTAAAACTCTGCATTCACTGACAGGGTTCAGGCAAAGTCGCATATTTTATTGCATTTTCCATCTGAAAAGTGGTTAATTTCAATCCATCATCAAAGGCTTGTCTTGCTTATGCGTTCAATCATTTCTGCGCTCAGCGGCGCAGGCTGATCAAAGCGGAAACCCTGCCCATAATCCACACCGATATCCTTCAGCTTCTGCACTGTCGCCTCGCTAGCCACGTATTCCGCGATCGTGCGCAGGCCCAGCGACCGGGCAACGCCATGAATCGCATTCACCATGACGTAGGATGTGAGGTCTTCGCTGATCTGCCTGACGAACACCCCGTCGATCTTGATGTAATCAATCGGCAAGTTCTTCAGGTAAGCGAATGAACTCAGGCCGCTGCCGAAATCATCCAAAGCAATACTGCAGCCCATGCTTTTCAGGGCATTCATGAAACGCTTGGCATTTTCCATGTTGCTGATGGCTGCGGTCTCGGTAATTTCGAAACATATGGAGGCCGGATTGATGGCGCTTTCACGGATCATGGCAACAATTTTTTCGTTCAATGCCGCATCGCCCAGGCTTTGGCTGGACACATTGACCGAATACACCGTGTGCGCGTCAGGATGGGTGCGGATAATTTCGATCACGCTGGCGATCACCCAGCCATCAATCCTGGGCATCAAGTTGTAGCGTTCCGCCACGGGAATGAACGTCATCGACGGCAAAATCTCGCCCTGCTCGTCCTTGAGGCGGATCAGCACCTCATAGTGAGACGCTCCATCGGAAAGGGATGACAAAGGCACGATGGACTGGGCATAAAGCAGGAAGCTGTTTTCCTCCAGCGCCTGATTGATGCGATTGACGCATTCACTCTCACGCCGCCGTGCCAGCAGCAGTTCATCGTCCAGCGTCACCACCCGGACACGGTCACGCCCCTCGTTTTTGGCTAGATAACAGGCTGTATCCGCAGCATGGTAGAGATAGTTGTAATCCGCGCCCTCCGCGGAGGTATCCACCACACCGATGCTGGCGCCAACGTGGAATGCCTTGCCGTCCCAGAAGAAACGGTATTCCCGCACTCGGGCAAGAATCTTTTCTGCGATCTCGACTGCCACCGGCAACGGGGTATTGGACAGGAAAAGCGCAAATTCGTCCCCACCAAGGCGTGCCGCCAGGTCGCTCTTGCGCAAACCGGTTTTGAGGCTCTGGCTTAACTGCCTGAGAAGTTCATCTCCTGCCGCATGGCCGCAATTGTCATTCACCACCTTGAAGCGATCAAGATCGATCATCAGCAAGGCATGCGTCGTATCTTCCGAATACAGGCTCAGCGCCTGAGATACCTTGAATTCGAACTCACGCCGGTTGAGCAAGCCGGTCAGAGCATCGTGCCTGGCCTGCGACTCCACCTGTCGTGCCAGTTCCCTGGATAGCGAAATATCCTGAAACGTCGTCACCGTGCCCAGAACTTCATTCATCGAACCCTGAATCGGGGCAATGTTGAGAGAAATATCAATTTCACTCTGAGCTGCATTTTTCAGCACGATTTCATTGGAAGGCAAATTACTCGTTCCTTCGGCAAGAAACCTCATCACGCAATCGCCAATCCAGCGCTCGTTAACCAGGTCGAAGGCATGGAATACTTCCCGCAGAGGCTTACCCCGGGCCCCCAGGCTGCTGATGCCGATGATCTTTTCAGCCACGGGATTCAAATATTCCACATTTCCTGCCTGATCCGTGACGATAACCGCATCACCGATGCTGCGCAGGGTAATTTGCGCCCGCTCCTTTTCCAGGAATAATGCCCGCTCGGCCCGAGTAATCTGACGGATCACCAGCCACGCGATACCGATCGCCATCAGCATCACGGCGACAAACAGGACTCCCTGCAGTTTCCTGTCGCGGCGGTAATCCTGCGCGACATTCAAGGAAGCCTTGTCGATAATCGTTTTCTGCAGCTTGAGCAATTGCATGAAATAGTCGACGATCTCCCCTTGTCCGATATAAACCTCTTCAGTCAGTATGCGTTTGGCTTCCAGCCGCACACGGGGGTCCTCGCTCAGGCCCATTTCCACCGCCCTGCGCTGCTGGATGAGCGTTTTCTGCACAGCGGGCTGCTGAGCTTCCAGAATTGCCCGTTCCTCGGCCGAAAGCCCAAGTTCAAGCAAGCGGTTGCGATATTGCGCAAAGCGTGAGGCCTGAACATCCAGCTTCAGGGCAATTTCATCTTTCTCGAAGGGATCTCGCGAGTGGATCAGTTCATAGGTGAGGCGGGTGCGGGTGCGGGCTGTTTCAATCAGGGAGGCCACCAGGTTCATTTTGACACTGGCCGCCTGCCCCTGCTCCACCAGGGAATACAAGCGACCGGCCTGGTGCCAATGCGTATACCAGATCACCCCCATCAGCAAGAGGAGAAGGCCAAAGCCGGCCAGCAGCCTGGGAAATGTTTGCAGATGTTGGCGAGAATCCATGGTGGCAATGTTCAGTTTATTGCGAGCACTATATAACCAGACTATGGCAGCCAACTTTCAATTGCCACACCCTTACCACCACCATTAGTTTTACTTATATTATCATAGATGCCGCACAGCGCCATGATCTCAGATACCACGTTCACAAGAGGAACACAAAAACCAAAAAAGGCGGGATGCCTTAAGCATCCCGCCTTTTTTGAACTACCCTCCGGTCTTGCTCAGAATGGAATGTCATCCTCGAAATCGTCAAATTCCCCGCCTGTTTTCTTGGCGGGTTTTGCGGCGCCAGCTGAAGGCTCCCTGTCCACGACCTCGAAAGTATTACCGCCGCCGCTGCGACTGCTCAGCATTTGCATCTCATTGGCAATGATTTCGGTGGTGTATTTTTCGACACCGGCCTTGTCGGTCCACTTGCGCGTTTCTAGGCGGCCCTCGACGTAGGCCATGCTGCCTTTTTTCAGATATTCACCGGCAATTTCAGCCAGTTTGCGATAGAAGGTCACACGGTGCCATTCGGTCTTTTCCTGTTTCTCGCCGTTTTTGTCTTTCCAGGTTTCGCTCGTTGCCAGGGTGATATTGGTCACCGCATCGCCATTCGGCATATAGCGGGTTTCCGGATCTTTACCCAGCCGCCCGACCAGAATCACCTTGTTCACTGATGCCATGTCACACTCCTTCGTCGATTAGTTTTAATACCTGTTCCTCGTCCCAGCCAGCCATGTTGACCTTGAGGTAAGCCACACATTCTTCTGCAGATACGTCCGCCTCGGCCACGCCCGGCACAGCCGCCAGCCGCTGCGCCAATACCCGCGCCTTGGGCACATCCATCACTTCGAGATGGTACATCCTGGTTTTCACTGCCGGTGGAGTACGCATGGAAAGTGCCAGCCACAGCCAGACAGCCGACAATGTTGCGCCAAAAACGAACACTGCGAAATGGCCGAACTGGTGCGCCAGGAGCCCCCCAGACACACCACCCACAAACAGGCCCAGGGACTGCGAAGTATTATACACACCCATGGCAGTACCCTTGGCCTGGGCTGGAGCAAGCTTTGAAATAAGCGATGGGAGAGTGGCTTCGAGGATATTGAAAGCGATGAAGAAAGTCATCAGCGCCGCGACGATGCCCCAGAAATGACCGACCAGCACGGCCAGCGACAACTGGGTCAGCAGCAGCAAGGCCACAGCCATGACGAACACCTGCTTCAGTTTGGCCTTCTTCTCGGCCACGATGATGGCGGGCACCATGAAGGCAAAGGCCAGCAACATGACCGGCAGGTAAATCTTCCAGTGCTGATTTTGCGCCAGATTGCCGCTTTCAATCAGCGCAAGGGGAATCACGGTGAACATCGCCATCTGCGCGGCGTGCAGGGAAAAAATGCCGAAATTCAGGCGCAGCAGCTGTTTGTCTTGCAACACATCCTTCAGCCTCGCCGGCGCCACCTCGGCATCCGAATGAAAATGGCTGGCGGGAGGGTCAGGAATCACCACCGCAACCACGACCATTGCCAGCAGGGCCAGCACGCCGGTCAGGGCAAACATGCCCGGAATGCCGATGAATTGATATAGCGCAGGTCCCAGCACCATGGAGAGGGCAAACATGAGCCCAATGGTGGAACCAATCATGGCCATGGCCTTGGTGCGGTGCTCCTCGCGCGTCAAATCCGCAAGCAGTGCCGTCACTGCAGCCGATATTGCCCCGGCACCCTGGATCGAACGCCCGATGATGACCCAGTAAATATCCTGCGCCGAGGCTGCGACGAAGCTACCCAGCACAAACAGGATCAAGCCAAAATAGATCACCCGCTTGCGCCCGAAACGATCCGAAGCCATGCCGAATGGCAACTGCAGGAGCGCCTGCGTCAGGCCATATGCACCTAGTGCGAGGCCAATCAAGGCATGATTCTCACCGCCCGGGATACCTGTCGCATAAATGGCAAACACCGGCAAAATCAGGAACATGCCCAGCATGCGCAACCCGAAAATACCCGCCAGACCTGCACTGGCGCGCAATTCAATAGGGGTCATCCGATCAGCGTGTTGCATTGGATTGGTTCTTGCAAGCAAAGTTGGGTATATTAGCAGGTTACGTTTAACTCTGCAGTGGACCAAATGGGTGCTTCTTAATTCAGGACTCACCCAAATGCAAGACGCGAATTAATTTTCATCGCACCGCATATGATTGACATGTCGGCCAGGAAATTTTTTAAGCAACGCAGTAGTTGGGATGAAATCTGAAGTTTTAGAGGTACCCATGTCTTACATCAAAATCCGCGGCGCCCGCACCCACAATCTGAAGAACATCAATCTCGATATTCCGCGAAATAAGCTCGTGGTCATCACCGGCCTATCGGGTTCGGGCAAATCCTCTCTCGCCTTCGACACTTTGTACGCCGAGGGGCAGAGGCGTTATGTCGAGTCGCTCTCCGCCTATGCACGCCAGTTTCTGCAACTGATGGAAAAACCCGACGTCGATCTGATCGAGGGCCTGTCGCCCGCCATTTCCATCGAACAGAAAGCCACCAGCCACAATCCGCGCTCCACTGTAGGCACAGTAACTGAGATCCACGATTACCTGCGCCTGCTTTTTGCCCGGGTGGGCGATCCTCATTGCCCTGAGCACCGCATCAAGCTTGAATCCCAGAGCGTTTCCCAAATGGTGGATCACGTGCTGGCACTGCCTGAGGATACCAAGCTGATGATCCTCTCGCCGCTGGTGGCTGGCCGCAAGGGCGAGCAAGTCGAATTGTTTGACGAACTTCGTGCCCAGGGTTTCGTCAGGCTGCGTGTGGATGGAGAAGTGTTTGAAATCGATCAGCCTCCCAAGCTAGAAAAGAACAAGAAACACACCATCGAAGTCGTGGTTGACCGGATCAAAATCCGGCCCGACATGAAGCAACGCCTGGCGGAATCGTTTGAAACCGCATTGCGGCATTCCGACGGCCGGGCGCTGGCGGTGGAAATGGACAGCGGCAAAGAGCATCTTTTCTCAGCCAAGTTCGCCTGCCCGGTGTGCAGCTTCTCGCTTGCAGAGCTGGAGCCGCGCCTCTTTTCCTTCAACAATCCGATGGGCGCATGCCCGAAGTGCGACGGGCTGGGCCAGATCAATTTTTTTGATCCAAAAAGAGTGGTGGCATTTCCCCACATGTCGCTGGCCTCGGGTGCGGTCAAGGGCTGGGATAGGCGCAACCAGTTCTTTTTCCAGATGTTGCAGGCGCTGGCCATGCATTACGGCTTCGATCTGGAACAGCCATTCGAAGAGCTTCCCCCACGGGTGCAGGAAATTCTGCTCTACGGCAGCGGAGCGGAAGAAGTTGGCTTCAAGTATCTCGGCGAGCGCGGCGGATTCCAGACTCGTAATCACCCCTTTGAAGGCATCCTGCGCAACCTGGAACGGCGTTATCACGAAACCGACTCCATCGCTGTGCGCGAGGAACTGGCGAAATACCTTAATCACCAGACCTGCCCCAGCTGCGAAGGTACGCGCCTGAGGTTGGAAGCGCGCCATGTCACGGTTGCGGGGCGCCCCATTTTCGAGCTTAGCCACCTGCCGCTGAAGCAGGCGCTGGCATTTTTTCAGGAAGTTGCGCTGACCGGTCAGAAACAGGCCATCGCGGAACGCATCATCAAGGAAATTGCCAGCCGACTTCAGTTCCTCACCAATGTAGGACTGGATTACCTCTCGCTCGATCGCTCAGCCGACACCTTATCCGGTGGCGAAGCCCAGCGAATACGTCTCGCAAGCCAGATCGGCTCGGGGCTTACTGGCGTCATGTATGTACTGGATGAGCCTTCTATCGGGCTGCACCAGCGCGACAACGACAGGTTGCTCGAAACCCTGGTCCGGCTACGCGACCTGGGCAACAGTGTCATTGTGGTCGAACATGATGAGGATGCGATACTGACAGCGGATTATGTGGTCGACATGGGACCGGCTGCAGGTGAGCATGGCGGCGAAGTCGTTGCAGAAGGAACCCCCGCTGAAATCAAAGCCAATCCGGCATCGCTTACGGGCCGGTATTTGAGCGGCCAATGCAGAATTGAAATCCCGGCTCATCGTCACAAACCTGATCCCGCACGCATGCTGCAAATCACAGGGGCCTGCGGCAACAACCTGAAGCAGGTCACACTCAACCTCCCCGTAGGACTGTTGATTTCCGTCACGGGCGTTTCTGGTTCCGGCAAATCAACCCTGATCAACGATACGCTATACAACGCTGTTGCACGCCATCTCTATGGAAGCAATGCCGAGCCGGCCCCCTATGGCGAACTGAATGGGCTTGAATACTTCGACAAGGTCATCAACGTCGATCAGAGCCCGATAGGACGTACTCCACGCTCCAATCCCGCCACTTATACCGGCCTGTTCACACCGATCCGGGACATATTCTCGGGCGTGCCGCAGGCACGCGAACGTGGCTACGGACCAGGTCGATTTTCATTCAACGTCAAAGGTGGGCGCTGCGAAGCCTGTCAGGGTGATGGCATGATCAAGGTAGAGATGCATTTCCTGCCGGATATTTATGTACCCTGCGACGTCTGCCATGGCCAGCGCTACAACCGGGAAACATTGGAAATTAAATACAAGGGGAAAAATATCCACGAAATTCTAAAGATGACCGTGGAACAGGCCCGAGAATTTTTTAGTCCTGTGCCTGTCGTGGCACGCAAACTGCAAACCCTGCTGGATGTTGGACTGGGTTACATCACACTGGGGCAAAGTGCGACCACGCTTTCCGGCGGCGAAGCACAGCGCGTAAAGCTGTCTCTGGAGCTTTCCAAACGAGACACAGGAAGAACGCTATATATCCTGGACGAACCGACCACCGGCCTGCACTTCCATGATATAGAAATGCTGCTCAAGGTATTGCACCGCTTGCGCGAACACGGCAACACCATCGTGGTAATTGAACACAATCTTGATGTTGTCAAAACAGCGGATTGGGTCGTTGATCTAGGACCGGAAGGCGGAAACGGAGGGGGGCAGATAATCGCCGAGGGGACCCCAGAGCATGTGGCCTCCAACAGCGCCAGCCACACAGGATCTTATCTTGCCAGAACACTGGATCAGGGCGGAAGATGAATTTCGAACTTATCGCCAACCTGCGCTTCCAGGAATTGAACCCCGCGTAAAATATTTCAACGAGTTCCGCCCTAAATAAAAAAGCCGGATAAATCCGGCTCTTTTATCAAAACTTTAATCCATGCCTAGGCAGCAGACTCTTCGACCGGCTCAATGCCTTCGGGCCGATCAACCAATTCAACAATCGCCATCGGAGCGTTGTCACCCAGACGAAACCCGCATTTCAGGATGCGCAGGTAGCCTCCATTACGAGACTGGAAACGTGGACCCAGTTCATCGAACAGTTTGACGACGATCTCGCGATCGCGCAGACGATCAAAAGCCAGACGGCGATTAGCTAAAGAAGGCTTCTTGCCGAGTGTAATCAGAGGCTCCGCCACTCGGCGCAACTCTTTGGCCTTAGGCAGCGTGGTCTTGATGACTTCGTGGCGCAATAGTGAATTGGCCATATTACGCAGCATTGCCAAACGATGGCTAGAAGTGCGGTTAAGCTTGCGATTAGATAAACGGTGACGCATAACAAATCCTTTTTTTAGAAGACACCTGAATCGGCATAGCCGGTAATCAGGCCTTTTCCAGACCGACGGGCGGCCAGTTTTCCAATTTCATCCCCAAAGTCAGACCTTTGGAAGCCAGTACGTCCTTAATTTCATTTAGAGACTTACGTCCTAAATTTGGCGTTTTCAACAATTCTGTTTCAGAACGCTGAATCAGATCGCCTATGTAGTAAATATTTTCAGCTTTGAGGCAATTTGCTGAACGCACCGTTAACTCGAGATCATCAACTGGACGCAGCAAAATCGGGTCAACCTGAGGGCTACGCGGCATTTCGATTTCTGCCGGCGTACCTTTCAGTTCCGCAAAAACAGATAACTGATCAACTAGAATTCGCGCCGCAGAGCGAATGGCTTCTTCCGGGTCAATCACGCCATTGGTTTCAATTTCGACCACTAGCTTATCAAGGTCCGTACGCTGCTCAACACGTGCACTCTCGACAGCATAGCTTACACGTCGAACCGGACTGAAAGATGCGTCCAACATCATCGCACCAACAAGACGATCTTCGTCAGAAACTCGGCGCGCACTGACAGGCACATATCCACGGCCCTGCTCGATCTTGATTGTCATGTTCAACTTCCCACCCTTGGTCAGATGAGCAATGACATGTCCAGGATTGATAATTTCAACATCATGCGAAGTTTCAATATCTCCTGCCGTAACAAGCCCTTCGCCACTCTTAGAGAGCGACAGTGTTGTTTCGCCACGGTTGTGCAACTTGAGCGCTATCCCTTTCAGGTTCAGCAGAATGTCAACCACATCTTCCTGGACACCGTCCAGGGAAGAATACTCATGAACCACACCATCAATCTGAACCTGAGTGATTGCATACCCAGGCATAGAGGACAAAAGAATACGGCGCAGAGCGTTACCAAGGGTATGCCCGTAGCCGCGTTCAAACGGCTCCATGGTAACTTTGGCACGCATAGGCGTTTGGCTCTGGACGTCAACTATCCGAGGTTTAAGAAACTCAGCGGCACTGCTTTGCATGGATCGTAATTCCTCTTAATTGGTTGCTTGCTCAATTACTTCGAGTACAGCTCGACTACGAGGTGCTCGTTAATTGTAGCTGGCAGTTCGGAGCGCTGCGGCTTGGCCTTGAACGTACCTTTAAGTGCTTTAACATCAACCTCGATCCATTCAGGGAAAGAGCGCTGTTCAGCAGCTTCAGCAGCACCCTTGACGCGAAGTTGTGCTTTGGCGCGCTCAGAAACCTCAACCACATCACCAGGTTTGACCTGATAGGATGGAATGTTTACACGACGACCATTAACAAGAATACCGTTATGCCGAACTATCTGACGAGCCTCGGTGCGTGAGGCACCAAACCCCATGCGATAACTGACGTTATCAAGGCGGCATTCAAGTAACTGCAACAAATTCTCGCCGGTAATGCCGCGCACACGGTCAGCTTCCTGATAGTACCCGCGGAATTGCTTTTCAAGAATGCCATAGATGCGGCGAAGTTTTTGCTTTTCGCGCAACTGAACGCCATATCCCGAAAGACGTGTATTTTGCTTCTGGCCATGCTGGCCGGGTGGGTATGCTCTTCTCTCAACCGAGCATTTGTCGGTAAAGCACTTCTCGCCCTTCAGAAACAGTTTTTCTCCCTCGCGGCGGCACTGACGGCACTTGGGGTCAAGATTTCTAGCCAAAGTAATTCTCCTGCAAAAATATTTGCCGTATTAAATGCGACGCTTCTTGGGCGGGCGACAGCCGTTGTGAGGAATCGGCGTCACATCGGTAATTCCAGTAATCTTGAACCCAACCGCATTAAGTGCTCGCACGGCGGACTCACGACCAGGTCCAGGACCTTTGATCCGAACTTCAAGGTTCTTTACGCCATACTCCTGAGCGGCTTTACCTGCATGCTCAGCAGCAATCTGTGCGGCAAAAGGGGTGCTCTTGCGCGACCCACGAAATCCACTACCGCCAGAAGTTGCCCATGAAAGCGCATTACCCTGACGATCAGTAATTGTGACGATGGTATTATTGAAGGATGCGTGAACGTGGGCAATACCTTCAGCCACATTCTTCTTAACCTTTTTACGCACCCGAACATTTGCTTTTGCCATAATTTATCCTTTACTTATCCGCAAACAGATTATTTCGAAGCGCGGATAGCTTTACGTGGACCCTTGCGAGTTCGTGCATTCGTACGCGTACGCTGACCGCGCAACGGCAAGCCACGGCGATGTCGGAGTCCACGATAACACCCCAGATCCATCAGGCGTTTAATACTCATCGTGACTTCGCGGCGCAGATCACCCTCGACGACAAACTTACCCACTTCGTCGCGCAACCGTTCAACGTCGCTATCGCTCAGGTCTTTAATTTTAGTAGACGAATTAACGCCGGCAGCAGCGCAAATCAGGCGCGACCGAGTGCGGCCAACGCCATAGATGGCAGTCAGCGCAATCTCGGTGTGTTGATGGTTCGGGATATTTACCCCAGCAATGCGGGCCATGCAGTCACTCCCAACAGCTAATTAGAATAGAAAAACGTCGAATTTTATCAGCAAACAAAGCAACAATCAACCTTGACGTTGCTTGTGACGCGGATCGTCGCAAATCACACGAAGAACACCTTGACGGCGCACCATCTTGCACTTACGACAGATCTTTTTTACAGATGCACGAACTCTCATTTGATATCTCCTAAAAACCAGTGCCAAGCTAAGTTGGCAGAGTACTATTTTGCGCGAAAAACAATCCGCGCCCTGGACAGATCGTACGGCGTGAGCTCAACAGTTACTTTATCTCCGGGCAGAATCCGGATGTAATGCATGCGCATTTTTCCAGATATGTAGCCAAGCACAACGTGACCATTTTCAAGCTTGACGCGAAAAGTAGCATTTGGAAGGTTTTCAAGCACTTCCCCTTGCATCTCGATCGTGTCTTCTTTAGCCATACGACTAATCCATTTACAAAATCAGCGCGGCAAAACGCCACCGCCTTTAAAGTTCGCTTTCTTAAGCAGGCTTTCATACTGATGTGACATCAGGTACGACTGCACTTGAGCCATGAAATCCATTGTCACAACAACAATGATCAACAGCGATGTTCCACCAAAGTAAAATGGAACATTCCATTTGACAATCAAGAATTCAGGCAAAAGACAAACAAGCGTAATGTACAGGGCTCCCGCAAGAGTCAGCCTGGCCATTATTCGATCTATATACTTTGCAGTCTGATCGCCAGGACGAATGCCAGGAACAAAAGCACCACTTTTCTTAAGATTTTCGGCTGTTTCCTTTGGATTGAAAACCAAGGCCGTATAGAAAAAACAAAAGAAAATAATTGCTGTTGCATATAACATTACATACAAGGGTTGCCCAGGGGACAGCGTAGACCCAATATCTCGTAACCACGTCATGTTCTCACTGCTACCAAACCAACCAGCTAGGGTTGCAGGAAAAAGAATGATGCTCGAAGCAAAGATGGGCGGGATTACACCTGCCATATTCAATTTGAGCGGCAGGTGAGAACTTTGTCCACCAACTATCTGACGGCCAACCTGACGTTTGGCGTAGTTCACAAGAATCTTTCTTTGACCACGCTCCACGAAAACCACAAAACCTGTTACTGCGATTGTTGCAATAAACAACATGATGACAAGAGGTATAGAAAAGGCTCCGGTTCTCTGCAATTCAAGAGTACCAATAATTGCATGAGGTAGACCCGCGACAATACCTGCAAAGATAATAATTGAAATCCCGTTGCCAATACCACGTTCAGTAATTTGCTCTCCCAACCACATCAAGAAAAGCGTACCAGTCACAAGAGTTATGACAGTCGTCACGCGGAACATGACACTTGGGTCAATTACCAATCCTGGTTGCGCCTCTAACGCAATCGCAATTCCAACCCCCTGAAAGAGCGCGAGTACGACTGTGCCATAGCGAGTGTACTGGGTTATTTTCTTGCGCCCTGCTTCGCCTTCTTTTTTTAACTGCTCAAGCTGCGGCGAAACAACCGTCATGAGTTGCATGATGATTGACGCGGAAATATAGGGCATAATCCCTAGAGCAAAAACCGTAAAACGAGAAAGCGCGCCACCCGAGAACATGTTGAACATGCCCAGAATCCCTCCTTGCTGAGCTTTGAAAAGCTCAGCAAGGACCGCCGGGTCAATTCCTGGCACTGGAATATGCGCGCCAATACGGTACACAATCAGCGCACCCAGAACAAACAACAACCGTTGCTTTAAATCCGAGAATTTACCTGCGGCACCTGCCGTGTGATTTGCCAAGGAATGATTACTCCAAACCTGCCACGTTACCGCCAGCAGCTTCAATTGCCGCCTTCGCACCTTTGGTCACGAGTATTCCTTGCAATTTAACTGCTCTTTCTACTTGCCCACACAGGAAAACCTTTGCCCCAAGACATGACCCTGGAACAACACCAGCTTGTTTAAGCACCAGGAGATCGACAATTTCAACTGGCAATGCATTCAATGCAGACAAGCGAACCTGTGCCACATCACCCTTGGTCATGGATTTAAACCCACGCTTGGGCAAACGGCGCTGCAAAGGCATCTGACCACCTTCAAAGCCGACCTTATGGAAACCACCGGCACGCGACTTTTGGCCTTTGTGACCTCTACCAGCCGTCTTGCCAAGTCCGCTTCCAATACCACGTCCTACGCGACGCTTGGAGTGCTTGCTACCAAGAGCAGGTTTTAGTGTATTTAGTTGCATTTATTCCTCGCACTTCAAGAGGTAATTGACTTTATTGATCATTCCGCGGTTTTCTGGAGTATCGGCGACTTGGACCGTATGGTTCATGCGGCGGAGCCCCAGACCACGCACACAAGCGCGGTGTTTTTCAATTGTACCGATCGTGCTTTTGACCAATGTGACTTTCAAGGTTTTAACTGTATTAGACATTTATGACCCCAGAATCTCTTCCACAGACTTGCCGCGCTTCGCAGCAATCTCGGATGGTGTATTCATTGTCTTCAGGCCATTAATCGTGGCACGAACCAAATTGTATGGATTAGTAGAACCAATACATTTAGCCAGGACATTATGAACACCCATAACTTCGAAAATTGCTCGCATTGGGCCGCCTGCAATAATGCCGGTACCTTCAGAGGCCGGCTGCATATAGACCTTTGCTGCACCATGCTCACCGATTACCGCATGATGAAGAGTGCCATTTTTAAGGTTAACTTTAACCAAATTGCGACGTGCCTCATCCATGGCCTTTTGCACGGCAACAGGCACTTCTTTAGCCTTGCCCTTACCCATCCCAATCCCGCCCTCACCATCGCCAACAACAGTGAGTGCAGCAAAACCCATTATCCGCCCACCCTTTACAACCTTGGTGACACGGTTTACCGAGATCATTTTTTCACGCAAGCCGTCGCCGCGATCTTCCATATCCATTTTTGCCATCATCGTCCCCGATTAAAACACCAAGCCGTTTTCACGGGCAGCATCGGCCAATGACTTCACTCGACCGTGGTACCTGAAGCCGGAGCGGTCAAAAGCTACTTTTTCAATCCCAAGGCTCTTTGCCTTGTCTGCAATACGTTTGCCCACAATCGCGGCTGCCGCAGCATTGCCACCATTAGACAATTCCTTACGAACATCGGCCTCAACAGTCGATGCGCTTGCAAGAACTTTCCCACCAGAAGCATCGATAATCTGTGCATACATGTGGCAGTTGGTACGGAATACAGTCAGACGCACCACTTTCAACTCTGCGAGTTTGGCACGGGTTTTACGTGACCTGCGCAAACGAGCTTGATTTTTATCCATAACTCTTGCCTCGATTATTTCTTCTTGGTTTCCTTGATCACCACAACCTCATCGGAGTAGCGAACGCCCTTGCCCTTATACGGCTCGGGTTTACGATAGGCCCTTACATCTGCAGCCACCTGACCAACCTGTTGCTTGTCGATACCTTTGATAACTATCTCAGTCTGAGTCGGTGTTTCAACCTTGACCCCATCTGGCATCTTATGCTCGACAGGATGGGAAAAGCCCAGGGACAAACTCAGAACGTCACCCTTGGCCTGGGCGCGATAACCCACCCCTACCAATGTCAACTTACGCTCAAAGCCCTGAGACACACCCTTCACCATGTTCGCAAGCAAAGCGCGCATAGTCCCCGACATTGCATTTGCCTGGATCGAATCACCGGCCGCTGCACACTGAAGGTTATCTCCCTCACGCACCACAGTGATATCTGAAGTCATTGACTGAGTGAGAACACCAAGAGGACCCTTAACAATAATTTCTTTCGCAGAAAGATTTACTTCCACGCCAGCTGGTACGACAACCGGATTTTTAGCTATTCTGGACATGCATTCACCTCATCATGCCACGACACACAGAACTTCGCCGCCAACTCCGCACGCTCGTGCTTTGCTGTCCGTCATCACACCCCTGGAGGTAGAGACAATAGCGACACCCAAACCATTCATGACTTTGGGCAAATCCTGACTGCCTTTGTAAATACGCAAGCCTGGACGACTTACGCGCTGTATTTTTTCAATCACTGGACGGCCAGCATAATATTTCAGACGCAACTCCAGAAGAGGCTTACCTTCTTCTTCACGCACGCCGAAATCTTCTATATAGCCCTCTTCCTTCAAAACGCCGGCGATTGAAACCTTTACCTTGGAAGACGGCATTGATACCGCAAGTTTCTCGGCCTTCTGCGCATTCCGGATACGGGTCAGCATATCGGCGATCGGATCACTCATACTCATTATGTACTCTCCCGTTACCAGCTGGCCTTGGTCATACCCGGAATCTCTCCGCGCATGGCCAGATCACGCAACTTACTGCGCCCAAGCCCGAATTTACGATACGTTCCACGCGGACGGCCTGTTAACGCACAGCGATTGCGCAGTCGCACGGGACTGGAATCACGCGGCAATTGCTGAAGCTTCACGCGAGCAGCGTAACGCTCCTCATCGCTCAATTTTACGTTTTTGATTGCTGCATTCAACTCAGCACGCTTGGCAGCATATTTTTTAACTGTTTCACGCCGCTTAAGATCGCGGTTAATCAATGAAGTTTTTGCCATGTCTACCTCAATTCTTGAACGGGAAGCTAAACGCCGCCAGTAGAGCGCGCGCTTCTGCATCAGTTTTGGCAGTAGTGGTAATGGTAATGTTCATACCACGGAGCGCATCAATTTTCTCATATTCAATTTCCGGAAAAATGATCTGCTCCTTTACGCCCATGTTGTAGTTTCCGCGGCCATCAAATGATTTTCCCGAAATACCGCGAAAATCCCGAATTCGCGGGATAGCAACTGTAACCAGCCGATCCAGAAACTCATACATGTGATGCTTGCGCAGAGTTACTTTGCAACCCACCGGGTAACCCTCACGAATCTTGAAACCGGCAATGGATTTCTTGGCATTGGTAACAACCGGCTTTTGACCAGCTATTTTCTGCATGTCGCTTACCGCGTGCTCCATTACCTTCTTATCCGCAACTGCTTCTCCTACGCCCATATTGAGCGTAATCTTTTCAATTCGCGGCACTTCCATTACGGACTTATAGCCAAACTGCTCCATGAGCTGCTTTGCTACCGTATCCCTATAAAAATCATGCAAACGAGCCATGTTAATTCCTTACGCGTCTATCACTTCGCCGTTGGACTTAAAGAAACGAACCTTACGTCCATCTTCGAGCAGCCTCACACCGACACGGTCAGCCTTTTTTGTGGCAGGATTGAACAAAGCCACATTTGAAATCTGAATCGGCATTTCCATATCCACAATACCGCCAGCCGAACCCTTCATTGGATTAGGTTTTTGGTGCTTTTTAACCTTATTTGCACCTTCAACAACAACCTTTCCTTCCAAAACACGAAGGATAGCGCCGCGCTTGCCCTTGTCTTTACCTGTAGTGACGATCACATCATCACCTTTGCGAATCTTGTTCATTAAGCCCCCCTTACAGAACTTCAGGCGCCAGCGACACGATCTTCATGAATCGCTCTGTGCGCAACTCACGTGTGACCGGCCCGAAAATACGGGTGCCAATTGGCTCTAATTTATTATTTAGGAGTACAGCAGCATTTGCATCGAACTTAACCAAAGACCCGTCTGGACGACGAACTCCCTTGGCAGTACGAACAACAACCGCGTTATAGACATCGCCTTTTTTGACGCGTCCACGAGGCGCTGCATCCTTGATAGTTACTTTGATGATATCGCCGATTCCGGCGTAGCGACGCTTGGAGCCACCCAATACCTTAATGCACATAACCGAGCGCGCACCTGTATTGTCAGCAACATCCAGCCGAGTTTGCATCTGAATCATAAATTTCTCCAACTTAAGCCGTCAATGCTTCAGTTCCCAAGGAACATGAGCGAATGCCAACGGTCAGTTTTGGTTCCCTATATCAACCTGCGTTGCATCAAGGGGGTTCGCCAACAAAGACGGCAAGTATATATTGATATTATTTCTTTTGCAAGAAAATGAAAACTAGACTGCCTTTTCAACAAGCTTGCTTACGCGCCACGCCTTGGTTCTGGCAATTGGGCGGCATTCCTGAATCTCAACAAGGTCACCCTCATGGAATTCATTCATCTCATCATGCGCATGGTATTTCTTGGAACGGCGGATAATTTTGCCATACAAAGGGTGCTTTACCTTGCGCTCAACTAGTACAGTGACCGTCTTGCTCATTTTGTCGCTTACTACACGCCCAATCAGTGCGCGCGTTGTTAGTTTAGCATCGCTCATGCTTGCCTCGCTTTTTCACTCATGATGGTCCGTACCCGAGCAATGTCTCTACGAACTTTGCCCAGTTGATCCACCTTATTGCTTTGCTGGGTGGAAATCTGCATGCGCAGGCCAAATTGCGCGCGCAATAATTCAACCATTTCAAGGCTCAACTCATCTGCCGATTTGGCTCTCAATTCGCTGGATTTCATAATTAGCTACCTACATTTCGAAGCACAAAAGTGGTGGCAATAGGCAGTTTTGCAGAAGCCAGGCGGAAAGCCTCGCGTGCCAATTCTTCGCTCACCCCGTCCATTTCATACAGCACTTTACCTGGCTGGATTTCAGCAACAAAGTACTCTGGATTGCCCTTACCATTACCCATACGAACTTCGGCTGGCTTGGAGGAAATCGGTTTATCTGGAAATACACGAATCCAAATCCGGCCACCACGCTTGATATGCCGCGTCATTGCGCGTCGTGCAGCTTCAATCTGGCGCGCCGTCAAGCGCCCGCGACCTATAGCTTTAAGCCCGAAATCACCAAAATTTACTTTATTACCGCGCGTAGCGATTCCTGTATTTCGGCCCTTTTGCTGTTTGCGGAATTTTTGTCTAGCTGGCTGCAGCATGTTTCGCTCCTGGCTTTCTCGCTCTCTTCACTGGTTCGACCGGCGCGGCAACAGGCTGCTCACCCTTGCCCACCACTTCACCTTTGAACACCCATACCTTAATACCGATGATGCCATAGGTTGTTTTAGCTTCAGCAACACCATAATCGATGTCGGCGCGCAGAGTATGAAGTGGAACTCGACCCTCACGATACCATTCAGTACGTGCAATTTCGATGCCATTCAGGCGCCCAGCGCTCATAATCTTGATGCCTTGCGCCCCAAGGCGCATAGCATTTTGCATGGATCGCTTCATGGCACGCCGGAACATAACTCGCTTCTCAAGTTGCGAAGCTATGTTCTCTGCAATCAAAGTGGCATCGATTTCAGGCTTACGTATCTCTTCAATATTCAAATGAACGGGAACACCCATCATCTTCTTCAATTCAACTTTGAGAGCCTCGATGTCCTCGCCCTTCTTGCCGATAACGATGCCTGGACGCGCACTGTAGATCGTGATCTTTGCATCACGCGCCGGTCGTTCGATCATTATCTTGCCAACCGCAGCATGAGCTAGTTTCTTCTTGAGAAAAGCTCGTACCTTGATGTCTTCTTGCAGCATTCCAGCAAAGTTCTTGCTGCTTGCAAACCATTTCGATGACCAGTTCTTTAGAACGCTCAGGCGAAAGCCAGTCGGATTAATCTTCTGTCCCATAATTTCCCTCTTCTACCCTAGCTTTAGTCGCCAACCGTTACGGTTATATGGCAGGTCGGTTTAAGGATGCGTGCACCACGGCCTTTTGCACGAGCACGGAAGCGCTTGAGCGTAGAACCTTCGTCCACCATAATGGTAGAAACCTTTAAATCATCAATGTCCGCACCCTCATTGTGCTCAGCATTGGCAATCGCAGATTCCAGAACCTTTTTGATAATTACCGCACCTTTTTTCGGGCTGAAGGCCAGGATATTCAGGGCACGCTCAACCGGCAACCCGCGAATCTGATCTGCAACCAGACGGCCTTTCTGTGCCGAGAGGCGGGTACCGCGTAATACTGCGCTAACTCTCATCATGATCTCCTATTTCTTAGCCTTCTTGTCCGCAGCATGACCCTTAAAGGTGCGCGTCAAGGAAAACTCGCCTAACTTATGACCAACCATGTTCTCGTTTACGAAAACAGGAACATGCTGCTTGCCATTATGCACAGCGATCGTCAAGCCAACAAAATCAGGCAACACTGTCGAACGGCGGGACCAGGTCTTGATAGGGCGTTTGTCACTAGTGGCGCGTGCAGTTTCGATCTTCTTGATCAGATGCACATCAACAAACGGGCCTTTTTTAATAGAACGAGCCATTTACATTACCTCTTATTCGAAGGACGACGACGCACAACCATGTTCTGAGTGCGCTTATTCCGGCGTGTACGATAACCCTTGGTCTGCGTACCCCATGGGCTAACAGGATGACGGCCGGCAGAAGTCCTGCCCTCTCCACCACCGTGCGGGTGATCAACCGGGTTCATTACCACACCGCGAACAGTCGGTCGAACACCGCGC
Organism: uncultured Sulfuricella sp.; assembly: GCA_964384915.1. Taxonomy (GTDB): domain Bacteria; phylum Pseudomonadota; class Gammaproteobacteria; order Burkholderiales; family Sulfuricellaceae; genus Sulfurimicrobium. The sequence goes on from CAYLMA010000021.1 coordinate 56,177, forward strand.
CAACGCATGGCACCCGCTTTTCCGATGGAACGCAGACTGTGCTCGGAATTGCCCACTTCGCCAATAGTTGCCTTGCAATCCACGTGCACCTTGCGAATCTCGCCCGAACGCAATCGCAACTGAGCATAAGAGCCTTCGCGAGCAAGCAACTGTACGGACGTACCGGCAGAGCGAGAAATCTGCGCTCCTTTACCAGGCATCATCTCTACGCAGTGGATTGTTGTTCCGACCGGGATATTCCGCAGCGGCAATGTATTACCGACCTTGATTGGGGAATCGGAGCCACTAATCAACTGCATGCCTACGCTCACACCCTTTGGGGCGATAATGTAGCGACGCTCGCCATCGACATAGCACAGCAATGCAATATTCGCGCTCCTATTCGGATCATACTCAAGACGCTCTACTTTTGCAGGAATGCCATCTTTGTTGCGACGGAAGTCAATCACACGATAATGCTGCTTGTGCCCGCCACCTTGGTGGCGGACGGTAATGCGGCCATTGTGGTTGCGGCCCGCGTGCTTGTACTGGCTTTCGAGCAGCGGAGCATGCGGCGCACCTTTGTGCAAATCAGGATTGACAACCTTGATAACCGCGCGTCGACCTGGGGATGTTGGTTTTACTTTAATCAATGCCATATCAGCTCTCCTACTCGCCAGCCATGAAGTTAAGTTCCTGGCCCGGCTTCAATGAAACATAAGCCTTCTTCCAGTCCTTGCGGCGGCCTTGGGTGCGAGCAGAACGCTTTACCTTGCCCTTGACATTGGCAATCTGCACACCCGTCACTTCAACCTTGAACAACAACTCAACCGCAGCCTTGACTTCAGGCTTGGTGGCATTACCGACCACACGGAAAACCACTTGCTGGTACTTATCAGCCAACATCGTGGCTTTTTCGGAAACCTGCGGCGCGAGAATGACCTGCATCAAACGCTCTTGATTTGCAATATTCGCACTCATCCCAGCATCTCCTCGAATTTCTTAACCGCACTGCGGGTCAACAACACATTGGGGAAACGCACCAGATTAACTGGATCGGCATGTTGCGCCTCAATTACCAGCACATGCGGCAGGTTGCGCGAGGACAGATAAAGATTTTCATCAAGATCATCCGTCACAACAAGCACACTCTTAAACCCAAGTGTTTTGATCTTTTCAACCATTTGCTTTGTTTTCGGAGTATCAATCTTGAACTCCTCAACCACCTGCAGGCGACCAATCCGAGCCAATTCTGAAAGTATCGACTGCATCCCGGCTCGATGCATCTTCTTGTTGACCTTGTGCGAGAAGTTTTCTTCAGGGCCGTTCGGGAAGGTCTTACCACCCCCACGCCAAAGCGGGCTTGAAGCCATACCGGCACGCGCATTACCGGTGCCCTTCTGACGAAACGGCTTACGCGTACTCTTTGCCACTTCGCTACGGCCTTTTTGTGCACGTGTAGCAGTACGCGCATTTGCCATATAGGCAGTAACAACCTGATGAACCAGGTCTTCATTGAATTCACGCCCAAAAGCAACGTCAGATGCGTTAACACTTGCCGTAGCCTGGCCTTGATCATTAATAAGCTTGAGTTCCATTATGCACCTGCCTTCACAGCGGGACGAATCAGCACATCGCCACCTTTGGAGCCAGGGATCGCGCCTTTTATCAACAACAGTTGACGCTCGGCATCCACCCGTACGATTTCAAGATTTTGCGTGGTGCGGCGTACAGCACCCAAATGGCCAGCCATGCGCTTTCCAGGAAACACGCGACCAGGATCCTGCGCTTGACCGATGGAGCCAGCGCTGTTATGCGAACGGGAATTACCATGACTGGCGCGATTCGAGCTGAAGTGATGGCGCTTGATTGCACCTGCAAATCCCTTACCCAGCGTGGTTCCGGTCACGTCTACCAACTGACCAGGCTGAAACACATCAGCACTGACACCCGCACCCAACGTAAACTGAGCAAGCTGTTCAGGCGTTGCGACGAATTCCTTAATTGAGCGGCCAGCTTCAACGCCCGCTTTAGAGTAGTGACCCGCCAACGCCTTGGTTACACGACTGACGCGGCGCTCGCCGCATGTCATTTGGACGGCAGAATAGCCATCCGTTTCTGCACTCTTGATTTGAGTCACACGATTGCCAGAAACGTCAATTACACTTACCGGGACGCTTGTTCCGTCGTCGGTAAAGATGCGCGTCATGCCAACCTTGCGACCAATTAGTCCGAGGCTCATCATTATTTTCCTTAAACAATGCCGATTTCGATTGACCGGCGGTTTTTAATAGCAAAAGAACTTATACGGCTGAAAAGCCGGCGATTATACACCGCTTTCCCTACCGTTACAAACTACATGGCAATTACTTTCCTACAGCTTGATTTCCACATCAACGCCTGCCGGGAGATCCAACTTCATCAAGGCATCTACCGTCTTGTCCGTAGGATCGATAATATCCATCAGGCGAAGATGAGTGCGGATTTCAAACTGGTCACGCGAAGTCTTGTTGACGTGTGGTGAGCGCAATACATCGAAACGCTCAATACGGGTAGGCAGGGGAACCGGTCCGCGCACAACAGCGCCAGTGCGCTTGGCTGTATCCACAATCTCAAGTGCAGATTGATCAATCAGACGATAGTCAAATGCTTTGAGGCGAATACGAATTTTTTGGCTTTGCATGATTTTCCTAAAGAGCGGTGCGGCGAACCCGTGTTCGCCGCCAGGTTAATTACTCAATAACTTTGGCCACAACACCGGCGCCGACGGTACGGCCGCCTTCGCGAATCGCGAAGC